>NZ_CP042172.1:1824773-2128902 GCF_005937985.2 Arthrobacter sp. KBS0702
GCGAGATCGACGGCGTCGAGCGGCTGGACAACGTGATCGTGATCGGCGCGTCCAACCGCGAGGACATGATCGACCCGGCCATCCTGCGCCCGGGCCGGCTGGACGTGAAGGTCAAGATCCAGCGCCCCGACGCCGAGGCTGCTGCGGACATCTTCAACAAGTACATCACCACGGACCTGCCCTTCCATGAGCAGGATCTGGCCGAGCACAATGGCGACATCCAGGCCACCGTGGACGCCATGATCCAGCGCACCGTAGAGGCCATGTACTCCACCGAGAAGTCCAATGAGTACCTTGAGGTGACCTACGCCAACGGCGACACCGAAATGCTCTACTTCAAGGACTTCAACTCCGGCGCCGTGGTGCAGAACGTGGTGGACCGGGCCAAGAAGTCCGCCATCAAGGACCTGCTCACCACCGGCCAGAAGGGTTTGCGCATCGACCACCTGCTCCGCGCCGTCATTGACGAGTTCCGGGAGCACGAGGACATGCCCAACACCACGAACCCGGACGACTGGGCACGGATTTCGGGCAAAAAGGGCGAACGCATCACCTACATCCGCACCATCGTCCAAGGCAAGGCCGGCCAGGAGCCCGGGAAGTCCATCGAGACGATGCCCAGCACGGGCCAGTACCTGTGACGGCCGGACCCTCGTCGGTTTCCGGAGGCCTGCCGGCTGGCGGCGCCATGCGCGTGATGGGCTCGGAGACCGAGTACGGCATCCACGCACCCTCCGCGCCGGGCGCCAACGCCACCATGATGTCGGCCCGGGTCATCCAGGCCTACGCCCAGGTGACGCGCCAGCGCGCAGCCGGCGGCGCGGAGACGCGCTGGGACTATACCGATGAGGAGCCCCTGCACGATGCCCGGGGCTGGACCCTGGAGCGGAGCGCGGCCGAGCCCGATCAGCTCACCGACCGGCCCCCGGCCCTGGACGCGGAAGCGATCGCCCTGGCCTACGGCCGCGCCGAACTGGACCACGACGGCGACGACGAGTCCGGTTCACTCCTCATGAACATGGTGCTCGGCAACGGCGCGCGGCTCTACGTCGACCACGCCCACCCGGAATACTCCAGCCCGGAAGTCACCAGTCCGCGTGACGCGGTCGTCTGGGACGCCGCCGGGGACCTTGTGGCCCTCGCCGCCGTCCGCCGCCTGGCCGCGGACCCGGACCTGCCGCCGATCAACCTGTACAAGAACAACACGGACAACAAGTCGGTCTCGTACGGCTCGCATGAGAACTACCTGATGCCGCGTTCGGTCCCCTTCGGGGAGATCGTGCGCGGGCTGACGCCGTTCTTCGTCACCCGCCAGATCATCTGCGGCGCCGGCCGCGTCGGACTGGGCCAGGACAGCTCCCGGCCCGGCTACCAGATCAGCCAGCGCGCGGACTTCTTCGAAACCGAGGTCGGGCTCGAAACGACCATCCGCCGCCCGATCATCAACACCCGGGACGAGCCGCACGCCACCGCGGACAAGTACCGCCGCCTGCACGTCATCATCGGCGATGCGAATCTCAGCCAGGGCTCCAATTTCCTCAAGTTCGGCACCACCGCCATGGTCCTGAGCTTGATCGAGGCGGGCCTGGCGCCCCGGATCGAAGTCCACGAGCCGGTGGCGGCCCTGCAGGCGGTCAGCCACGACACCTCGCTGACCGCGACCCTGCGGCTGCTCGACGGGCGCCGCGTCACCGCGCTGGACCTGCAATGGATGTACTTCGAGGCTGCCGCGAAACTCGCGCAGGACACCGGCGTCGCGGACGCCGTCGACGGTGACGGGCACACCCATGAGGTGCTTGAGCGCTGGTCCGCGACCCTCACCGCGCTGGACGGCGACCGGACGGCCGCCGCGTCGACCGTGGAGTGGCTGGCCAAGCTCTCCCTGCTGGAGGGCTACCGTCAACGCGACGGGCTGGAGTGGTCGGACGCCCGGCTGGGCCTGGTGGACCTGCAGTGGGCGGACATCCGCCCGGAGAAAGGGCTCTACTATCGGCTGCTGGCCCGCGAGCGGATGCAGCGGCTCGTCGACGACGAAGCGATCGCGCGCGCAGCGACGGAGCCGCCGACGGACACCCGGGCGTTCTTCCGCGGGCGCTGCGTCAGCCGTTTCGGCAAGGACCTGGTGGGGGCGAGCTGGGACTCGGTGATCTTCGACCTGCCCAGCCGGGGGAAGCTGCAGCGGGTCCCCACCCGGGAACCACTGCGCGGCACGGAGGCCCTGACCGGCGGCCTGTTCGCCCGGCACCGTGAGGCCGGACCGTTCCTGGCGGAGCTGCTGGGACTGACCCCCGGTTCGTAACCGCAAAGACCCCCGCGCGGGGCCCGGGCGTGGCAATATTGCTTACAGGATGTCCCACGCACCACGGGGCAGACAGTGGGACAAAACAGTGGGATAGAGCAGTGGGACGACACGAAGGAGATAACGATGGCAGGCCAGGAGCAGCAGCAGCCGCAGTCCCGCGACACTGAGGTCGAAGAGGACGTCCCGGCACCGCCGGCGGCGCCCGAGGCCCAGGCCTCTGCCGCGACCCAGGGCGTGGATGACCTCCTCGACGAGATCGACGGCGTCCTTGAGTCCAACGCCGAAGAGTTCGTGCGGGCCTTCGTCCAGAAGGGCGGCCAGTAGGCCGACCGGCCACCGGCTGACCGCGGCACTACCGGAGGAGAACCGGAACTGAGGAGACGCAGGGCTGAAGGCCGGAAGTCGTTGATCCACTACGTTGAGGGAGTGCACCAGTGCAGGAAACATCAGCCAACCAGGTAGCAGCCAACGCGACGTCCTCATTCACCGAGCATCTGCAGCGTTCACGGCCCGAACTGTTACCGTACTCCGTCCTGCAGGGCTTACCGTCCGGAACCGCCGCCGTGCCGCTGCAGACCCCGCACGCGACCACGATCGTTGCCATGACCTACGCCGGGGGAGTGCTGATGGCGGGGGACCGCCGCGCCACCATGGGCAACGTGATCGCCAGCCGGCACATCGAGAAAGTCTTTCCCGCGGACCAGTACTCCGTGCTCGGCATCGCCGGGACGGCCGGCATTGCCCTGGACATCACCCGGCTGTTCCAGGTGGAACTCGAACACTACGAAAAGATCGAAGGCACCCAGCTAAGCCTGGACGGCAAGGCCAACCGGCTCGGCGCCATGATCCGCGGCAACCTGCCCATGGCCATGCAGGGCCTCGCCGTCGTTCCGCTGTTCGCCGGCTTTGACCGGCCCGCCGGCGTCGGCCGCCTGTTCTCCTACGACGTCACCGGCGGCCGCTACGAGGAACAGGAACACCACACCGTCGGGTCGGGTTCCATGTTTGCCCGCGGCGCGCTGAAAAAGCTCTGGCGTCCCGGCCTCTCCGAGGCGGACGCCGTGAAAGTGGCCGTCGAAGCACTGTACGACGCGGCCGACGACGACTCTGCCACAGGCGGCCCGGACCCGGTGCGGCAGCTCTGGCCGGTGGTCTACGTGGTCAGCCGGACCGGCGCCGTCCGAGTCCCGGAGCGGGAGCTCGCGGCCGCGGCCGGCACCATCATCGATTCACGGGCCGTAGCCCAGCGGGAGGCCTAAGATGACCCAGCAGTTCTATGTCTCACCGGAACAGCTGATGAAGGACCGGGCGGACTTCGCCCGGAAAGGAATCGCCCGGGGGCGCTCGGTGGTGGTCATCAGCTGCCGCGACGGGATTGCCCTGGTGGCGGAAAACCCCTCGCCGTCGCTGCACAAGATCGGCGAAATCTACGACAAAATCGCCTTCGCCGCCGTCGGCAAGTACAACGAATTCGAGAGCCTGCGACAGGCCGGGGTGCGGTACGCCGACGTCCGCGGCTATTCCTACGACCGCGAGGACGTTACGGCCCGCGGGCTCGCGAGCGTCTACGCGCAAAGCCTCGGCGCCGTGTTCACGGCCGAGCAGAAGCCCTTTGAGGTGGAGCTGGCCGTCGCGGAGGTCGGGTCCAGCCCGGAAACAGACCACCTTTACCGGCTCACCTTCGACGGATCCATCGCCGATGAGCAGGGGTTCATCGTGATGGGCGGCCAGGCGGACAAGGTCTCCGAGGCCGTCGCCGCCGGCTGGCGGGGAGAGCTGGACTTCGCCGGGGCCATCCGGCTGGCACTGGCAGGACTGGTCGCGGACAAGGAAGCCGATGCCCTCCCGGCATCGGCCGTGGAGGTCGCCGTGCTGGACCGCGGCTCCGAAAGCACCCGGGGCACCCGGCGCGCTTTCCGCCGCCTCGACGACGCCGATGTTGTGACACTGCTCGCTGAGGAGAACTGAGATGGACAAGCGCATATTCGGGATCGAAACCGAATTCGGAATTTCCTACTCGAGCCCGGAGTCCCGCCCGCTGGCGCCGGAGGAGGTGGCCCGCTACCTCTTCCGCAAGGTGGTCAGCTGGGGGCGGTCCTCCAACGTGTTCCTGACCAACGGCTCCCGGCTGTACCTCGACGTCGGATCCCACCCCGAGTACGCCACCGCCGAGTGCGACGACCTGGCCCAGCTCATCGCCCACGACCGTGCCGGCGAACTGATCCTGGATGACCTCGTCGACGAAGCCCAGGAACGCCTGGCGGCCGAAGGGTTCAACGGCACCGTGTACCTGTTCAAGAACAACACCGACTCGGCCGGCAACTCCTACGGCAGCCACGAAAACTACCTGATACCCCGCCGGGGGGAGTTTTCCCGGCTGGCCGAAATCCTGATCCCCTTCCTTGTGACCCGGCAACTGATCGCCGGCGCGGGCAAGATCCTGAAGACCCCGCACGGCGCCACCTTCGCCTTCTCCCAGCGTGCGGACCACATCTGGGAGGGCGTCTCCTCGGCCACGACCCGCTCGCGGCCCATCATCAACACCCGTGACGAACCGCACGCCGACGCCGAGTTCTACCGGCGGCTCCACGTGATCGTGGGGGACTCGAACATGTCCGAGACCACGGCCCTGCTCAAAGTCGGGACCGTGGACTTGATCCTGCGAATGATCGAGGCCGGCGTGATCATGCGCGACATGCGGATGGAGAACCCCATCCGCAGCATCCGGGAAATCTCCCACGACCTGACCGGACGCGCCGTGGTGCGCCTCGCCAACGGTCGGCAGCTGACCGCCTTGGAAATTCAGCGCGAATACCTGGCCAAGGTGACCGAGTTCGTGGCGGACCGGGGCGCCCACAACGCCCACGTCCCGCTGATCCTGGACCTGTGGGAACGCACCCTCGACGCGATTGAAAGCGAGAACACGAGCGCCATCGACACCGAGGTGGACTGGGCGATCAAGAAGAAGCTGATGGATAACTACCGGGAACGGCACGGCCTTGAGCTGGACGCACCCCGGATCGCGCAGCTGGACCTCACCTACCACGACATTTCACGCAGCCGCGGGCTGTTCTATTTGCTCCAGTCCCGGGGCGCGGCCCGGCGCGTGGTGGACGACACCGCGGTCAAGGATGCGGTCGACGCCCCGCCGCAGACCACCAGGGCCAAACTGCGCGGCGACTTCGTCCGCCGGGCCCAGGAACTGGGCCGCGACTACACCGTGGACTGGGTCCATTTGAAGCTCAACGACCGCGCCCACCAGACCATTCTGTGCAAGGATCCGTTCCGCAGTGTGGACGACCGGGTAGACGCGTTGCTGGACTCTATGGGCTGATACCCAGCTTTCCGCGTTATTCTGGGGAAGGTGCCGTTTCACGGCTACCGCATGCTTTGCCGCTGGCACCCGTCCGGTGAAGCGTCCATCCTGCCCCGACGAAAGTTCTTACGTGCGCCGACTATTAGCAATTCTCATCCCCGGACTGCTGCTGCTCACCGCCTGTGGTGGCGGGGAACCTGCCGCCCCCGAGCCCACCAGCCAGTCCGCCGGTGAGACCGCCAAGCTCGACTCCCTGAAACTGACGGACAATGGCGAGAAGAAGGCCCCCGGCGTCGAGTTCACGAAGCCGCTCGACGTCAAGGACCCGACCATCAAGGTGGTCAAGGAGGGCGACGGCGACCGCGTCAAAGCCAACCAGGTTGCGGACATCTCCATCGTCGCCTTCAACGGCAAGGACGGTTCGACCGTTGAGGACACCTTCGCCAAGGATCCCGAGAAGCTCGAGCTGAACGACGACCTCAAGTCAGGCAGCGCGGTCATCTACAACGCGTTCGTCGGCGCCAAGGTCGGCTCCCACCTTGCCCTGGCAGTCCCCGGCAAGGCCGCCAGCGCCCAGGGCGGCGATGCGCAGCCTTCGCAGCTGCTGGTGATCAAGATCCTCGCCGCAAAGGACGCCCCCAAGGTGCTGGACAAGCCCGAGGGCGACGCCGTAACCCCGCCGGCCGGCCTGCCGACCGTGAAGGAAAACGACAAGGGCGTTCCCGTCATCTCCGTCGACGGCGTGGCCGCACCCACCGCCCTCATCTCCCAGGACCTGATCAAGGGCAAGGGCCAGGCGATCAAGGAAACCGACACCGTCACCGTCAACTACGTCGGTGTGGCGCTGGCCGGGGGCAAGGTCTTCGACTCCAGCTTCGACAGCGGCAAGAAGGCCACGTTCCCGCTCAACGGCGTGATCAAGGGCTGGACCCAGGGCCTCTCCGGCAAGACCGTCGGCTCCCGGGTCCTCCTGGTCATCCCGAAGGCCCTCGCCTACCCCGACGCCACTGCTGCCAGTGGCCAGCCGGTCGGTGACCTGGTCTTTGTCGTCGACATCCTCGGCGTGAAGTAAACCTCACGTAAAACGCAGCACCACCAAGCACCACCCACGAAGGAGTAACCCATGTCATTTGGACAGCGCAACATCGACCGCCAGAAGCCGGAGATTGACTTCCCCGAGGGCGCCGTACCCACCGAGCTTGTCATCACCGACCTGATCGAGGGCGACGGCGCCGAGGCCAAGGCCGGCGACACCGTCTCCACCCACTACGTTGGCGTGGCCTGGTCCACCGGCGAAGAGTTCGACGCGTCCTGGGGCCGCGGCGCGCCGCTGGACTTCCGGGTCGGCGTCGGCCAGGTCATCCAGGGCTGGGACCAGGGCCTGCTGGGCATGAAGGTCGGCGGCCGCCGCCGGCTGGAGATCCCCTCCGAAATGGCCTACGGCTCCCGTGGCGCCGGCGGAGCGATCGGCCCCAACGAGGCGCTGATCTTCGTCGTCGACCTCGTGGCCGTCCGCTAGTCCCCACCCACCGGCTCCCAGCCCTCGCGGGCGTGGGCCCAACGGCCTAGCGTCATCCTGCGCGAGCGCGGTAACAATCGGAAAGTTCTTCCGGCTGTTGCCGCGCTTTCGCCGTTTAAGCGCGGGGACTTTAGTAACCTTGCGGAGTGTCCGCCTCACGTACCGAACGACTCCTGAACCTGCTCATCGCGCTGCTCAACACCAAGTACGGCCTGCGCCGCAGCGAACTTCGCGAAAAGGTCTACCACGACACCACCAGCTCCGAGGCCGCCTTCGGGCGGATGTTCGAGCGGGACAAGGGCGAACTGCGCCACTTTGGTTTTGAGGTCGAAACCGTGACGGACAAGGGCTGGGGCTCGGATGATCCCGCGACCACCCGGTACCGGATCGGCAAGGAATCCAACCGGCTCCCGGACGTCAGCCTCACCCCCGCGGAGTGCACGGTCCTGATCCTGGCCGCGCAGCTCTGGGAACAGGCCGCCCTCGGCTCCGCCGCGCAGAACGCCATGCGCAAACTCCAGGCCTCCGGCGGCCTCGTGGACGCCGAACTTCCCGCCGGCGTCCAGCCCCGCATTCGGCCGGCCGGTCAGGCCTTCGAGGACCTGGTCGCGGCCATCCACGCCCAACACCCCGTGAGTTTCAGCTACCTGGCAGGCAGCACTGGGCAGGAGGAAATGCGGACGGTCGAACCCTGGGGACTGGGCAGCCGCTTCGGCCAGTGGTACCTCGTCGGCCACGACCGCGCCCGGGGCGACAAGCGGTTCTTCCGGCTTTCGCGCTTCACATCCGCTGTCACAGTGTTGGAGGACACCTTCACGCCCCCGCCGTCGTTCAACGTCCGCGAACAACTGGCCGCGCTGCCCGAGTTGCCCGTGCGGCACGCCGTCGTCGACGTCGCCGCCGGTGCTCTGCTGGGGCTGCGCAAGCACTCCGAACCCTTCGACGGCGGCACTAGCGGGGGCGGCGCAGCCGCAGAAACAGCCGCAGAATCAGTCCCGGAATCCGCAGCCGGGGGCGCCGCCGTCCCGCCCCGCGCCGGCTTCGACCGGCTCAGCGTGCCATACCGGGACGCTGAAACCCTCGCGGAAGAACTCGCCTCCTACGGACCTAAAGCCATCGCCGTCTCCCCGGCAGGCCTGCACGCGGCCGTACGGAGGCGGCTGGCTGCCGCCGCGGCCTTCGCCGCGGCACCGGAGCCGCCGATCAAATTTCCGCGCTCGGAACAGCCGAAACGCCGGAAGCGCACCTCGGAGGACCAGCTCAAGCGGATGCTCCAACTGGTCCCGTTCCTGGTCCACAACCAAGGCCTGCACATCAGCGAAGTTGCCGACCGCTTTGGCATCACCCGCAAGGAACTCGAAGACGACCTGCGCATCCTGATCTGCTCCGGCCTGCCGGGGGGCTATCCGGACGATCTGCTGGACATCCGGTGGGACGACGACCATGTGTACATCTTCGAGGACCTGGACCTCAAGCGCCCGGTCCGGTTCAGCGTAGACGAGGCCTGTGCCCTGCTGACCGGTTTGGAGGCCCTCAACGGCCTGCCCGGACTCGATGAGGGCGGCGCCCTGGAGTCGGTCACGCTCAAGCTCATGGCTGCCGCGGGCGAGGAGGGCCTCAAGGCCGCCGCGGTCTCCGGGCCCGAGGTGGCACCGGAGGATTCCGCCACCCTGGAAACAGCCCGCGAGGCCATCCGCACCGGAGCACAGCTGCGGCTCAGCTATCTCGCCCCGCAGCGCGACGCCGTGTCCGAACGCGACGTTGATCCGCACCGGCTCTACTCGCTGGACAGCACCTGGTACCTCGAGGCGTACTGCCACACCGCGGAGGGCCTGCGGAACTTCCGGCTGGACCGCATCCAGGACCTGCGGCCCACCGGCCGCGCGGCATCCTCGGCCGGCAACCCGGCCGGCGGTTTCCCGGTCAAGCTGTTCACCCCGAACGACGACGACGCCGTCGTGGTTCTGGAGCTGACCCGGCAGGGCGCCGGGCTGGCGGACGACTACTACGCCGAGCGGACCGCAGCGCTTCCGGACGGGAACATGCTGGCGGAAATCCGCTTCGGCAGCGCGGACTGGCTGCCGATGTTCGTGGCCCAGCACGGGGGTGCTGTCCGGATCCTGCAGCCCCGGGACCTGGCAAACGCGGCCCGGGAATGGCTGGACGCCGCCCTGGCCGGGTACGGGGAGCACGCAGCGCGCCAGCTAGACTGATCAGCATGCCTTGGTGGACTTGGATCGTTATCTGGATAGCGCTCATTGCGTTGTCACTGCTCTTCTACGGCGTGTTGGGCGTCCGGTTGTTCCGTAAGTTCATGGCCACGGTCAAGGAACTCGGGGAGGCGGGGGACCGCTTCTCGAACTTCGCCGCAGCGCCCCTTACCTCCGGTTCAGCTGCTGTTCATGTGGGCGCCGTAGGCTCGGACGGCGACGGGGGAGGAACCGAATCCGGTGCGTATGCTGTACCAGGTTCAGCCGTTTTTGCCCCGCCCGCATTGATGCGACATGATTACCATGCATCCAAAGTTGCCCGGCAGGAAGCCCGGCGCTTGCGCCGGGTCCGGCGCAAGACGGAGCGTGGCCAGCCCCAGGCGCTGCGCGACATCAATCTCCGTTAGACATACGATGGATTCAAACGAAAGGACCACCCGGCATGAGGCTTGAAGGCTGGCATCTCATCATCATCATCGTTCTGGCACTGGTGCTTTTCGCTGCGCCGAAGCTGCCCGGAATGGCCCGCAGCCTGGGCCAGTCGATGCGGATTTTCAAATCCGAGGTCCGTGAAATGAAGAAGGACGGCAACCCGGAAGCGGGCGCCGATTCCGACGCCGTTGAAGGCAAAGTCGTGAACCACCCCCGGTCCACCGGCACCGAAAGCCGTCCCGGCGAGGGAACCGACGTTCCACCGCCGAACCGCGCCTAGAACCACATGGCAGTAACCATGAGCCGCCGATCGAACCCTGAGGGCCGGATGGCCCTGCTGGACCACCTCAAGGAGCTGCGGAACCGGCTGTTTAAGTCGGCCATCGCCGTCGTCCTTGGGACCGTCGTCGGCTTCCTCGTCTACCAGCCCATGCTGGCGGCGCTGATCAAACCAATCCGCGACCTGAACGAACATGAGGGCCGCCAGGCCTCGTTGAACTTCGACGGCGTGGCGAGCTCCTTCGACCTGATGATCCAGGTGTCCGTCTTCCTGGGCCTGATCGTCGCGAGTCCGGTGTGGCTCTACCAGCTCTGGGCCTTTATTGTGCCGGGGTTGCACAAGAAGGAACGGCGGCTGGCGCTGTCCTTCGTAGCGGCCGCCGTGCCGCTGTTCGTCGGCGGCGTGCTGCTGGCCTGGCTGGTGTTGCCGAACGCCGTGCGCGTGCTGACCGACTTCACCCCCTCCGGCGGCTCGAACTTCATCAGCGCCCAGGTGTACCTGTCCTTTGTCCTACGCCTGCTGCTGGCGTTCGGCATCGCATTCCTGCTGCCGGTGGTGCTGTTCGGGCTGAACCTGGCGGGACTTATCAAGGGCCGTCAGCTGGTCAAGAGCTGGCGGATCACCGTGTTCCTCGTCTGCCTCTTCTCCGCCATGGCCGCCCCCGGCGCGGACGCGATGAGCATGTTCTACCTTGCCGTGCCCATGCTGGTGCTCTTCTTCACTGCTATCGGACTGTGCCTGCTCAACGACCGCCGGCGGGACAAACGCGCCGCCAGGGTGGCCGCGGAAACCGAAGCCACCGCCGACCAGGCGACTCCAAGCTCCGAGCTGGAGAATCTCTAGCCGTTGGCGCACTAGGCTGGAAGCATGTCCTCACTACCCGGGCCGGAGTCGCCGTCCGAGCGCTACCGTGCCAGCGCCGAGCGGGCCGCAGAAGCCAAGACCTACCTGGGCGGATTTACCCGCTCGCTCGCGTTCGACCTTGATCCTTTCCAGCGCGAGGCGTGCCTGTCCCTGCAGGCAGGCCGCGGCGTGCTGGTGGCGGCCCCGACCGGGGCCGGCAAGACGATCGTGGGGGAGTTCGCCATCTACCTGGCGCTCCAGCGCGGGCTGAAGGCCTTCTACACGACGCCGATCAAGGCGCTGAGCAACCAGAAGTACACCGAACTCGCGGACAAGTACGGCGCCGCCCAGGTGGGCCTGCTGACCGGTGACACCAGCATTAACGGCGAGGCACCCGTGGTGGTGATGACCACCGAAGTGCTCCGCAACATGCTCTACGCGGATTCGGCGACCCTGGACGACCTCGGCTTCGTCGTGATGGACGAGGTCCATTACCTCGCCGACCGCTTCCGCGGCGCCGTGTGGGAAGAGGTCATCATCCACCTGCCCAGCGAGGTGCAGGTGGCCTCGCTCAGCGCCACAGTCTCCAACGCGGAGGAATTTGGTGCCTGGCTGGACACCGTCCGCGGCCAGACCGACGTGATCGTCTCCGAGCACCGTCCCGTCCCGCTCTGGCAGCACGTTATGGTGGGCCGCAAGATCGTGGACCTGTTTGCCGGTGACACCAGCTTCGACGAGATCGCCCCCGCGGGCGAGACCGCCGTGTCCGCCACCGCGGAAACCGCCGGCAGCGGTGTCATCACCGAACGTGCCGGCTTCGAGGTCAACCCGGAACTGCTGTCAATGGCGCGTGCCGAGAGCCAGATGAACGTCCGCGGGCGCTTCGGCCACGGCGGCCGCAACCAGCGCCAGCGGAATCAGCGCAGCCAGCGTGCCCAGGCCCCGCAGGGCACACGCAGCCCGGTCCGGAAGGCCAGCCGCCCGCAGGTCATCGCCAGCCTGGACCGGATGGACCTGCTGCCGGCGATCACCTTTATTTTCTCGCGCGCCGGCTGCGATGCCGCCGTGGCACAGTGTGTCTCCGCGGGATTGTGGCTGACCACCGAGCAGGAGCAGCTCATCATCGCCCGGCGCGTCGACGAGGCAGCGCAGGACATCCCCTCCGACGACCTGGACGTGCTCGGTTTCTGGAGCTGGCGGGACGGACTGCTCCGCGGCCTCGCCGCGCACCACGCCGGCATGCTGCCCACGTTCAAGGAAGTGGTGGAAAAACTGTTCGTCGACGGCCTCGTCAAGGCCGTGTTCGCCACCGAAACCCTCGCCCTGGGTGTGAACATGCCGGCGCGCTGCGTGGTTCTGGAGAAGCTGGACAAGTTCAACGGCGAGGCGCACGTCAACATTACGGCGGGGGAGTACACCCAGCTGACCGGCCGGGCCGGGCGCCGCGGGATCGACGTCGAGGGCCACGCCGTCGTGCTGTGGCAGCCGGGGACCGATCCGGCGGCCGTCGCCGGCCTCGCCTCCCGGCGGACCTACCCGCTGAACTCCAGCTTCCGGCCCACCTACAACATGTCGATCAACCTCGTGGCACAATTCGGCCGGCCGCGCGCCCGCGAGATCCTGGAGTCCTCCTTCGCCCAGTTCCAGGCGGACCGCTCGGTCGTCGGCTTGGCCAAGCAGGTGCGCAGCCGGGAGGAATCACTCGCCGGCTTCAGCAAGTCGATGAGCTGCCATCTGGGCGACTTCACCGAATACGCCAGGTTGCGCCGGGCGTTGTCCGATGCGGAGAACAACGCCGCGAAGGGCACCTCGAGGGCCCGCAAGTCGCTGACCGAGGACTCGCTGAGCCGGCTGCTGCCCGGCGACGTCGTTGACGTACCCTCGGGCCGGGCGCCCGGCCTCGCCGTCGTGCTGAGTTCGGACCACCACTCGCGCGAACCGCGCCCCGCGGTGATGACCATGGACAACCAGCTGCGCCGGATCGGCCTGCACGACGTCGAAGGTCCGCTCGCGCCGATCACCCGGGTCCGGATCCCCAAGTCGTTCAATGCAAAGGTGCCGAAGTCCCGGCGCGACCTGGCCTCCTCGGTCCGCAACGCCATCCGGGAGAGCCGCCCGCCGGCACCGCCGAACCGCAACGAGGACTTCGGCCGTGCTGCCGCGCTCCCAAACATGGAGAAGAAGATCGCGGATTTGCGCCGCGAACTCCGGGCCCACCCCTGTCACGGCTGCAGCGAACGCGAGGACCACGCCCGATGGTCCGAGCGTTGGTGGAAACTCCGCCAGGAGACCGACGGCCTGATCCGCCAGATCCAGGGCCGCACCAACACCATCGCCAAGACGTTTGACCGGGTCTGCGGGGTCCTGTCCAGCTACGGCTACCTCGAGACCTCGGACGCGGGGACCCTCTCGATCAGCCCGGACGGCCAGCGGCTCCGACGGATCTATGGTGAAAAGGACCTGCTGATTTCGCAGTCCCTGCGGATGGGGGCCTTCAGCGACCTCGACGCCGCCGAGATCGCTGCACTGGCGAGCGTCCTGGTTTACCAGGCCAAGCGGGAGGACCGCGGCCTGCGGCCCAAGATGCCGAGCGTCTCGCTGGAGTCCGCCGTCGACACCGTGGTGCGCGAGTGGTCCGCCCTGGAAGACGTGGAGGAGGCCAACAAGCTGCCCCTCACCGGGGAGCCCGAACTGGGCCTGGTCTGGCCTATCTTCAAGTGGGCCAAGGGCCGCCACCTCCAGGAGGTGCTCAGCGGCACGGACCTGGCCGCCGGCGACTTCGTCCGCTGGGTCAAGCAGGTCATCGACCTGCTGGACCAGCTCGCCAAGATTCCCGGCCTCGACCCGCGTGTTGCCCGGCTTTGCGCCGACGCGATCACGCTGGTCAAGCGTGGCGTCGTCGCCTACTCGGCCGTCGCGTGAGCCTGCCCTAGCGGCAGCGACCCGTGCTGCCCGCCCATTCTTCACCCTGCCGGCCTGCCGCCGGCGCCCAGCAACAAGGAGATCCGCACCATGACCGCTTCACCGTCCGAGGCACCCGAGTCACCTAAAGCGCAGCGCAAGGTGACGCTGTACCGCAACGGCTCCGTCTACACCGCTGCGGACCCCTTCGCGACGGCCATGCTGGTCGACGGCGACACCGTGGCCTGGGTCGGCTCCGAACAGGCAGCCACGTCCATCCCCGACTCCTCCATGGAGGTCATTGACCTGCAGGGCGGCCTCCTCGCTCCCGGCTTCGTCGACTCGCACGTCCACCTGACGGAAACCGGAATCGCCTTGGACTCACTGCAGCTCGGCGGTGTGCGTTCCGCCGCCGAGCTGCTCGACGCCGTCGCCCGCTCCGGTTCCGCAGCGGGCGGCCCGGTGCTGGGGCACGGCTGGGACGAGACGCTCTGGGCCGACCCTACCCTGCCGAGCCGGGAAGAACTGGACCGGGCCGCCGGCGGCCGGCCGGTGTACCTCTCCCGAGTGGACGTGCATTCGGCCCTGGTGTCCGCGTCGCTGGCGGCCGCGTCCGGGCTCGTGGGACTCGATGGCTATTCCGACGGCGACTCCGACGGGCAGGTCAAGCGGGCCGCCCACACCGCCGCGCGGCTCGCCGCGCGGAAACTCCCGGCGGACGCCCTGCGCGGCTACCAGCAGGCTGCCCTGGCCGAGGCGGCCGCCAACGGGTACGTGGCGCTGGCCGAAATGGCGGCCCCGCACATCGGGAGCATCGAGGACCTGCAACTCGCGGCTGGCTGGAACGACGGCGGCCGCGCCGGCGAAGCCGTCCCGGAGATCCTGCCGTACTGGGGCCAGCTGGCCGGCTCCGCGGAGCATGCCCAGTCCATCCTCGACAGCCTGGGCGTCCCGGTGCTGGGCCTGGCCGGGGACCTGAACATGGACGGCTCGATCGGTTCGCGCACGGCCGCGCTGCGCAGCGACTACAGCGACGCGGCGGGGGAGCGGGGCAGCCAGTACCTCTCCGCCGACGAAGCAGCGGCACACATTGCGGCCTGCTCGGTTCTGGGCATCCAGGCCGGGTTCCATGTGATTGGCGACGCCGGGCTCGACGCCGCCCTGGAGGCCCTGGACCGCGCCGCCGCCGACGTCGGCGAACAGCGCGTCCGCGCAGCCGGTCACCGCCTGGAACACGTCGAAATCGCCGACCCCGAGGCCATCTCCCGGCTGGCTAAGTACTCGGTGACGGTCAGCGCCCAGCCCGCCTTCGACGCCCTCTGGGGCGGGCAGGGGAGCCTGTACGCCCAGCGTCTCGGCTCCCGGCACGCAGCCATGAACCCCTTCGGCTCCTTCTACTCCGCCGGCGTTCCGGTCTGCTTCGGCAGCGACAGCCCGGTCACCCCGCTGCGGCCCTGGTCGAGCGTGCGCGCCTGCCTGGAACACCACAACGCCGACGAGCGGATCTCCGCCCGGGCCGCCTTCCTGGGCCACACCAGGGCAGGCTGGCGTGCCGCCCGCTACCGGAACCCGATGGCGGGCCAGCTGGTTCCCGGCGCTCCGGCCAGCTTCGCGGTCTGGGAAGTCGAAGAGCTCATGGTCCAGGTGGCCGACGGCAGGGTCCAGTCCTGGAGCACGGACCCGCGCGCCCGGACACCACTGCTGCCGGCCCTGGACACCGGCAACGATCCGGTCTGCCTGCAGACGGTGCGGGACGGCGTCGAACTCTTCTCCGCCGGCTCGCTCGGAAGCTAGCGTCCCGCCGGGCGGCGGCCGGCTGACTGACTATAATGGGGAGCTGTGCCTGTCGTCGGCTTACCGCCGGCTGCCCCGGCCCCTCGACCGCTCCCTTCAAGGAAAGGCCTCGCTGTGCGTGTCCTCACGATCATCCCGACCTACAACGAGCTGGAATCGTTGCCCAAGACCCTTGGGCGCCTTCGCACCGCCGTGCCGGCCTCCGACGTCCTGGTGGTTGACGACAACAGCCCCGACGGCACGGGCCAGCTGGCCGACCGCATCGCCGCCGAGGACGGCCAGGTCCACGTCCTGCACCGGGAGGGCAAGGCCGGACTCGGAGCGGCCTACATCGCCGGTTTCAAGTGGGGCCTGGACGCCGGCTACGACATCCTCGTCGAGATGGATGCCGACGGCTCGCACAAGCCGGAGCAGCTGCCACAGCTGATCGAAGCAGTCGAGCAGGGCGCAGACCTCGCCATGGGGTCCCGCTGGGTCCCGGGCGGCAGCGTGGTGAACTGGCCGCTGTACCGCCAGGCCATTTCCCGCGTCGGCAGCACCTACGCGCGCATCATGCTGGGCGTCAAGATCAAGGACGTCACGGGCGGCTTCCGTGCCTTCCGCCGGACCACGCTCGAAAAGCTCAATCTCGATTCGGTGGACTCGGTCGGCTACGGCTTCCAGGTGGACCTCGCCTGGCGCGTGGCCAAGCTGGGCCTGAACATCGTGGAACGGCCCATCACCTTCGTTGAGCGCGAGCTGGGCGCCTCGAAGATGAGCGGCAACATCGTGGTCGAGGCCATGATCAACGTCACCAAGTGGGGCCTCACCGCCCGCTGGAACACCCTGAGCCGCAAGCTGGGGCGCAAGTAGCGCCTCCCGCACAGAAAAGGCCGGGCCTGCACCTCCATGAGGTGCAGGCCCGGCCTTTTTTGCTGAGCGGCTAGCTGGCTACGCCGAGCGGCGTTCACCGCGGCGTTCACGCAGAATGGTGAGCCGGTCTTCGAGGATCTGCTCCAGCTCCGGCAGGGAGCGGCGTTCCAGCAGCATGTCCCAGTGCGTGCGGACGGCCTTCTCGTTGCTGTTCACGGGGCGTTCGCCGTCGACCAGGAGGGCTTCCTTGCCGGTCTTCGAAACCCAGACCGGAGGGATCTCTGCTTCGGAGGAGAAGGTCACGAACACCTGCTCGCCGTCCTCGCAGCGGTACTCAACACGCTGGCGCGGAGCCGGCTCGACGCCGGATTCGGTCTCCATGCTCTGTGCGCCAAGGCGCATACCCCGCAGGCTGCGATCGCTCATCTTTTCTCCCTTATGGTCGGTTCGCAGGGCCGGGCCCTGCGCTAGCCGGCGGCCACCAGGACCACGCCGGACTACTTGTTGCATGCGATTTTCTACGGCGTACCCACTATAGAAATCGTCAGTAGGTATAACGCGCCGCGAAGCGTAAATGTTCCGGCAGGTTGAACCTTCCGGACAAATACTCAAGTATACGCGGGTGCGGCACCGCAGGTAAAGCTGGCGAACGAGGGGAGGCACCCGCCGGAACGGGTGCCTCCTGGTTCCTCGGGCTGTGCCGCGTGCCTCAGGCCCCCGGCGTAACGGCCGGCGTTGTCGCCACTGCTGGCGGTGGCGAGGCCGGCGATGAGCCCGCCGCACTGCCGGGCGCGCCGTCCGAGCGCGGGTCCGGGTTGGTGCCGCCCAGGACGTTGCCTATGCCCTTGAGCGCCTCGCCCACCTCGCTGGGGATGATCCACAGCTTGTTGGAGCTGCCCTCGGCAAGCTTCGGCAGCGTCTGCAGGTACTGGTAGGCCAGCAGCTTCTGGTCGGGGTTGCCCTTGTGGATGGCGTCGAAGACCTTCTGGATGGCCTGTGCCTCGCCGTCGGCCCGCAGGATTGCCGCCTGGGCGTCACCCTCGGCCTTCAGGATCGAGGACTGCCGCTGGCCCTCGGCGGTGAGGATGGCGGACTGCTTGGTGCCTTCGGCGGTCAGAATGGCGGCGCGGCGGTCACGCTCGGCGCGCATCTGCTTCTCCATCGAGTCCTGGATGGAGTGGGGTGGGTCAATCGCCTTGAGCTCCACCCGGGAGACCCGGATGCCCCAGCGGCCGGTGGCTTCGTCCAGCACGCCGCGGAGCTGGCCATTGATCTGGTCACGCGAAGTCAGGGCTTCTTCGAGGTTCAAACCGCCGACAACGTTACGGAGCGTCGTGGTCGTGAGCTGTTCGACTGCCTGGATGTAGTTGGCAATCTCATACGTGGCCGCCCGCGCGTCGGTGACCTGGAAGTAGACCACGGTATCGATCGAGACCACCAGGTTGTCCTCGGTGATCACCGGTTGCGGCGGGAAGGAGACCACCTGTTCGCGCAGGTCGAGGAGGGGCAGCAGCCGGTCAACGAAGGGGATCAGGATAGTCAGGCCCGGGTTCAGCGTCCGCTGGTACTTGCCGAGGCGTTCCACGACGCCGGCGCGGGCCTGCGGCACGATCCGCACCGAGCGCACCAGAACGATTATTACGAACGCAACGAGTACCAGCAGCACTATTGCGACTGCGATATCCATACATCACCTTTTCCCCAGATATGTGGTTTTGTTTGTGCGGCGGTTCGGCTGCCGCGGATCCTGCTGCCGGTGGCGGCTCCAGGAAGACTGTGAGAACTGAATCGGACCCGGAGGGTCGTTACTGCGCCGCCGGATCCTGCGCGGCCGGATCCTGCTCCGGAACGACGACGGCGGTGGCACCGTCGATGGCCCTGACGACGGCATGCTGCCCGGGTGCGAGTTCCCCGGTCTCCATGCGGGCGCTCCAGACGTCCCCCCCGATCTTGACCCGGCCCCCAAGGGCGCTCACAGGCTCGACGACGAGGGCGGATTCACCGATCAGGCGTTCGACGTTACTGCGCTGGTCGGCCGGGCTGCTGCGCAGGTGCTTCAGGGCCACGGGCCGCACGAAGCCGATCATCAGCAGGGATACGACACTGAAGATGACGATCTGAAGCCAAAGGTCGGCTCCCGCGAACGCGGCAGCCAGCCCGGCCAGGGCGCCGCCGCCGAGCATGATGAAGAAGAGGTCGAGGGTGAGCATCTCCACCACCGCGAACACCAGAAAAATCGTGAGCCACAACGCCCACCAGTTTTCGGCCAACCATGCAAACATCTTTTCCCCCTTGCCGGTCCGCACGGGCGGCTGCAGGCGCAGGCCTCCGTGACGTGGTTCCATCCTAAGCCGGACGGCAAGGACCGGCACGGGATGCGGAAGCCAGCTCCCGAACGTGGCCAAGTCGTTACGTAGCCGCCGACTTTGCCGCCGGCGTTGCGGGCACGGGCAACGGCTCGAAGACGCTGATCCGGAACCGGGCAGACACGGCGGTGCGCGCTGGCAGTCCTGCCACACGGGCGACCAGGGCGCCGCGGTCCAGGTGGTGCCCTGCGGGGCCCATCAGAGCGAGGTTGGCCACGTCGTCAGGTGTCAGGCTCAGCGCCAGGTCCAGCTCGCGTCCGCCATGGGATTGGAACTGCCCGGCCAGCGAGGCCTCGAGGCGCTCGTCCTTGGCTGGCTCGATTCCCAGCATGCCGGTCTGGCCGGCGATCTCGGCCAGGTGGCCGGGCCTGGGCGTGACCACGATCAGCCGCCCGCCCGGCCCGAGCACGCGGGCAAATTCGCTGGCGTTGCGCGGCGCGAAAACCACGGTGACGACGTCGACGGCGCCGTCCGCGAGCGGGAGCGGCTGCCACACGTCGGCGACGAGGTTAACCGCCTCCGGATTCAGCCGCGCCGCCCGGCGCAGCGCGAATTTCGAGATGTCCAGGCCAACGGCGGCCGCCGCGGGCGCGCGGTCCAGTACGGCCCGCAGGTAGTGGCCGGTGCCGGTGCCGGCGTCGAGCACGGTGGACCCGGCGGCGGCAAGGGACGGTGCGGCAAGGTCGGCGACGGCGTCGGCCAGGCCCCGGTAGTGCCCGGCTGAGAGGAAGTCGAAGCGGGCCGCGACCATGTCCACGGTGTCCGCCTCGAAGACCGTGCCCTTGCCAGTCAGGAAGTTGAAATAGCCCTGCTTGGCCGCGTCGAAGTGGTGCCCCGCCGGGCAGGCGAGGGAACGTCCACCGTCACGTGCCGCGAACGGGCTCCGGCATACGGGGCACACGAGGGCGGCGAGGGAGGCTGCTGGCATAGAGTCCATCGTAGGGCCGGCACGTCCGGCCCGGCAGCGTGTAGTCCGGGGCGCGGCGCGCCGGTGTGAGGCATTTCACCTCGCGGGCGGTAGCGGCTAGGCTCGCACTCGTGAAATCCGAACATCTGCCCCTGCTCAAGTCCGTTTCGGCCCCCGCCGTGCACCCCGACGGCTCACGGGCCGTTGTGTCCGTGGTTCGCCCCGATTTCGACGCCGATTCCTACGTAGGCCAGCTCTGGTCCGTGCCGGCGGACCCGGCGCAGCGCCCGCGCCGGCTGACCCGCGGCTTCCGCGACACCGCGCCGGACTTTTCCCCGGACGGGGAGGTGCTGGCGTTCCTCCGTGCCGAGCCCGGCGGCAAACCCCAGCTGCACGTCGTCGAGGCCCACGGCGGGGAGCCCGTGCCGGTGACGGACGCGCCGCTGGGCGTGAGTGCGTTCACCTGGTCCCCGGACTCCAGCAGTATCGTCTTCAGCGCCCGGACGCCCGAGGAAGGCCGCTACGGCACGGTAGACGGGGTCTCCGCCGGCGGCGAGGATGCCCGGCTGATCACGGACTACCAGTACCGGATGAACGGCGTCGGCTACACGGCGGACAAGCCCCTGCAACTCTTCCTGGTGGCGGTCCCGTCCCTGGACGAGGAACCCGCAGTGGCCCCGGCAGGCCGGGCGCTGAAGAAGGCCAAGTCCGCCGACGGCGGCAAGGAGGCCGGCGGCAAGGTGGCCCGGAACCTTCCGGAGGCGCGCCAGCTGACCACTGCCGCCACCGACCACAACGGCGCCAGCTACAGCACTGACGGCACGGCCATCTATTTCACCGCGGCTCTGCACGAGGACAGCGACGACGACCTGGTCACCGGGATCTACCGGCTGCCGCTGCCCGGCGACAGCGGCACCCAGGCCGGGCAGGAGGCCGGGCCGGCCGAGCCCGAAGCCGTGATCCCGGGGGGCACGGACGGGCTGTCCGTCTCCGCGGTCCGCCAGAGCCGGGACGGTCAGTGGCTGTACTTTGCGGCGCAGGACCTCGGCACCTCGGGCCAGGACTTCGTCGCCCGCAACACGGCGCTCTACGCTATGTCCGCAGACGGCGGCCACGCCGTCGCGCTTAGCGACGTGGAAACCATGGACCTCGGCGGCGGCCTCGAGCCGGCCGGCTCGGACGGTGTCCTGGTCCTGAACAACGCGCGCGGCACCACGCAGCTGCTGGAGTTCGGTCCCGACGGGCTTCGCAACACCCTGCTCGATGGCGACCGTGTGGTGACCGGCGCGGCCGAACGCGCGGGATCGGTGCTGCTGAGCTTCAGCGATGCGGGGACCGCCGGCGACGTCGCCGCCCTCGAAGCCGGTCGGCTCCGGGTGTTGACGGACTTCTCGGCGCCGCTGCGCGCCGACGCGGGCATCCTTCCCCCACAGGAACTCACGTTCGCCGCGGCCGACGGCTATCCCGTGCACGGCTGGCTGGTCACCCCGGCGGGGGAGGGCCCGCACCCGGTCCTGCTCAACATCCATGGCGGCCCGTTCGCCCAGTTCACCGGCGCTCTCTTCGACGAGGCCCAGGTGTATGCCGCGGCCGGGTACGCGGTGCTGATGTGCAATCCGCGCGGCTCCGCCGGTTATGGCCAGGCCCACGGCCGCGCCATTAAGGAGCGCATGGGAACCGTGGACATGCAGGACGTCCTGGCGTTCCTCGACGGGGCGCTCGAAAAGTTCGAAGAGCTCGACGGCGATGCCCTCGGCATCATGGGCGGTTCCTACGGCGGCTACCTGACGGCCTGGACCATCAGCCATGACCACCGCTTCAAGGCCTCCATCGTGGAGCGCGGGTACCTCGATCCGGTGAGCTTCACGGGATCCTCGGACATCGGCTGGTTCTTCGGCGGCGAGTACACCGGCCGCTCGGCCGAGCAGATGGCGGCGCAAAGCCCGATGGCCAGGGTGGACCAGGTCCGGACGCCCACGCTGGTGATCCACAGCGAGGAGGACCTGCGTTGCCCGGTAGAGCAGGGCCAGCGCTATTTCACCGCCCTCAAGCAGCTGGGTGTGGAGGCCGCGTTCCTGGTCTTCCCGGGCGAGAACCATGAGCTCTCGCGCTCCGGCACCCCGCATCACCGCAGGCAGCGCTTCGACCAGATCCTGCACTGGTGGTCCCGGCACCTTCCGACGGCGGCCAACCCGGCGCCGCGGGACGACGCGGCTGCCGCGGAGCCCGCCGCCGGCTAAGCGTCGGGTTCGCCCGGCAGGAACCCTAGTTCCTGCCGGGCGAGGCTGATGTCCGGTTGGGCCCAGCGGGCGGAGTATTCCGCGTTGTTGCTGAGCGAACGCAGTTCGGCCCGGTCCAGGTACAGGACGCCGTGCAGGTGGTCGGTTTCGTGCTGCACAATGCGGGCCTGCCATCCGGTGAAGTCCCGCTGCTGCGCCGTCCCGTCCACCGCGGTGAAGTCCAGCCGCACGGATTCCGGCCGCAGCACGGCGGCCTGCAGCCCGTTCAGGGACAGGCAGCCCTCGTAAAAAGCTCTCTTCGCCGTACCCAGCGGCTCGTAGCGCGGATTCAGCATGGCGAAGAACGGCAGCGGTTCCCGGCCGCGCGCCGCCGCGACCTCGGGGTCGACGTCGAACCTGTCCTCCAGGACGGCCAGCTGCAGCGGGATCCCCAGCTGCGGGGCGGCGAGCCCGACACCAGGGGCCTTGTGCATGACGCGGCGCATGAGGTCAACCAGTCGGCCGAGCTCGGCGTCGTCGAGCTGGCCGGTGAACGGGACCGCCTGCTGCCGGAGAACCGGGTGCCCCACCTGGACGATCGGCGGCAGCACCCCGGCGTTCAGGATCTGCTCGACGGCCTCCCGGATGATGTCGTCGCTGGTCTCGGCGGTGGGGGCGGTGTAACTTACGTCGTTCCTGGCATCTGCGGACATGGGACCAGACTACTGGCGTCCACACGCAGAAGTAACGAAATCGTAGATCCGGCCCCGCAGTTGCGCGCCCGCGTCGATCTTCAGCACTCCCTCCCGGCCGGCGACAGAGACGCGCAGCGGGATCAGGGTGCCCACCTTGTCCTCCGCCACCGCGTGCGGGTCGCATCGGGCAGGTCGGATGCCGAGCCGCAGCTCGCGCGCCGGGCCCGTGGCGTCGATCCGCAGCCCGCTGGGCCAGGGTGCGCTGGGATCCTCCTCCAGGAGGGTGGTTCCGCCGACGCTGTCGATTGTCAGCGCCCGGTCCGCAGGATCAGTGGCGGAGTTCCGCGGGGAGATGCGGAGGTGCAGGAACGCGGTCCGGGCGTCCGGGGAGAGCTCCAGCTCGGGGGCGAACCGGAGCTCGGCAATGGCGGCGGCGGCTTGCGCCACGCACATTTCGACGTTGTTCCTTGCCAGCACGCCAAAGGGATCGGCTGCGTCCGTTGTGACCGTTTGTCCGGTTGCCCCGGCGGCGGACGCGAGCAGCACCTCGACGGCGGCGGGCGGTTGCCCTGCCCGGCTTTGTTCAGGGGCCCGGCTTTGCTCGGCGGCCTGGTCGGGGCAGGACGCGGCCGGGAGGCTGGCGGGCAGGCTTTTCGTCTGGTGCGGCGGCAGTTCTGTTCCGGCGGCCGCCGCGGTCCAGCTGATTCGGGACGCGAAGAGTGGACTCCGCAGCCCGGCCGCAAGCACGGTGACCGGCTCGCCGGTGGTGTTGGTCAGCTGGATCTCGATGATCTGCCGGCTGTAGTTGTCACGGAACTGGCTGATCTCCGCCGTCAGCGGGGCGGCAACCGACGCGGAGGGCGACGGCGACGCCGGCGTACCGCTCCCGTTCCCCGGACCGGCAGCCCCGGTGCCCGCGCTGCACGACGCCGTCGCCAGGAGCAGCAGCGCGACGGCGGCCCACCGGAGTGACAGCGGAATGCTGACCATGCGGCCAGTCTAGGCCGCGGTGGCGGTGTCCGGCATGGGCACCGGCATGCATCGGAAGGTCCGGCGGGGTCCCTGCCCCGATCGGCTACTCTCAGTCCATGACATCTCCGACATCCGTGGACGTTGTGCCGGGCCTGTTCCGGGCCATCGAGGCCGGCGGCGGCCGGATCGTCAGCCAGCGCAGCTACGACTGCTACTACACGCCGCGCTGAGGGGTCGGCGCCGCGGCCGGGTGTGGCTATTGCATGGTGAAGCGGCGGGCCACGAGCCTGTTGGCGGCGGGGACGGCGGCCACGGCGGTAATGGCGCCGTTGCGGACGGCCAGCAGGCCTCCGTGCAGCGGCCGGCCCAGCGCCATGTTGATCTCGGATTGCCGTGCCGCACGCCCCGCCTCGCGCAGCCGGTTCCGTTCGAATGCCGCCAGTCCGTCGCGGCTGCCCGCGAGGAGGGCCGGCACCAGGGGTGCCAGGGCCAGGGCGTCGAGCCAGCCCAGGCTCATGCCCTGGCCTCCGATCGGGCTGATTTCGTGCGCCGCGTCGCCGATCAGGATGCCGCGGCCGAACACCATGCGCCGGACCAAGCGGGCTCGCACGCCGAAGCCGCTGAGCATGCTGTTGCTGCCGGCGTCGACGTCGATCCCGGTGCGCCGCCGGACCTCCCGGGCGAGCCAGCCGGCGTCGAGACCGGCAGCGTCGTCGGCACCGCCGTCGTCGGCCGGACCGCGCCTGACCACCCAGCGCCGCCGTTGCCCCGGCAGCGGAAACGACTCAACGATGCCGTCGCCGGCCAGGAACAGCGCGGCGTCGGAACCAAAAGCGGTGCTGTCCGCGAAGTCGCCCATAAGATAACGGTCCGGGTAGTCCCGGCGCCGCAGCGGTGCACCGAGGGCCATCCGGGCGGCTGACCGGACCCCGTCGGCGGCGATCACGAGTGGTGCGCTGATCCGCTCCTGCTCTTTGGCAACGCAGGCTTCAACGGTGGCGTGGCCGCCGTTGTCGTGCAGCCCCGTGACGCGTACGCCGCGGCGCAGGGCATACGGGTCAAGTCCGCGTACCCGATCCTCGAGTACGGACTCGGTGGAATCTTGCGGTAGCGAGAGTACAAACGGGAACCGCTCGGACACTTCGGCGAAGGACATTTCGGCCAAGGCGGCGCCGCGGCTGAGGGCCAGGCCCCGACGGATCGGGACACCCCGGCGGACGAGCTTCTGGGCCACCCCGATCCGGCTGAGAGCCTCCAGCGCCGGCGGGTGGATGCCGATGGCCCGTGAGTTGGGTTCCGGCGCGGTCCGCTGTTCGAGCACCGTGACCGAAACGCCCCGCTGAAGTAACAGGGCCGCCAGATAAAGGCCCACCGGGCCCCCGCCGATAATGACGACCTCGCTCACGCGGGGCCCCTACGCGGCGACCCGGTCCTCTCCAGGATCAGCAGGTTGCGGAAGGGTGGGCGGGGCACCACGATCCAGCCCGGGGGAGCGGCGGCCCGGAGTTCGGCCGCCGTGTAGCTGCGCCGGATCGAAGTGAGGCCGTCCTGCCGGATATAGGAGCCGTGGAACGGCAACGCAGCTGCGGAAAACAGCGCGTAGGCAGCTGCGCTGCGGCGGAGGTCATTGTGGATGACCGTTCCGGTGCTCAGGGCAGCAGATTCGGCGAGAAATCCGGTCAGCTCCGCGGCGCCCAGGTGGTGCAGCACGTGGTTGGACACCACGACGTCGAAGCGCGCTCCCGCGCCCAGCAGCTCCGCCGCGCTCTGGCGCCGGAAGGTCACGCTGGCGTGGCTCCGCCAGCGTGTGGCGAACGCGGCGGCACGCGGGTCCGGGTCGATCGCCGTGATCTCAAGCCGCAGCCCGTCGCGGGCCGCCCAGCGCGCCAGCAGCACCGGCACGTCGCCACCGCCGCAGCCGATATCCAGCAGCGTCGTGGCCGTCCCCGCGGCGAGCCGGGGCCGCAGCTGCCCGCGGTAGATGCCCCGCCAGCCGGACACCGCGCGGTTGACCAGCGCGAACTGTGCATAGGTCCGGTTAAGCCGGTCCGGGTCGCAGTCGGGCCGGTCCATCTCCTCGACGGCGTCCAGGGCGCGCGTACGCAGCAGGGCCATGGCTCCGGCGCTCAGGCGAGGGCCGTTTCCGCCCGGGTCAGACCGGGCCGCTCCTGCCGGGCGTCGGGCCCTGGTGCCTGCGGGGCGGTGATCTTGGTGAAGAGCGCTGTCTCCACCGTCAGCCCCGGTCCGAACGCCATCGAGCAGATGCGTTCACCGCCGTCGTCGACTGTTCCGCCGGGTTCCTCGCTGGCTCCGGCAGCGGGGAGGTCGAGGATGTGCCGGATCACGAAGAGGACCGTGGCGCTGCTCATGTTTCCGTAGTTGCGGAGGGTTTCCCGGGCCGGCACCAGCTGTTCGTCGCTGAGCTCCAGCCGGGCCTGCACCTTGTCCAGGATGCTGCGGCCGCCGGGGTGGATGGCCCAGTGGCGGATGTCGCGGTAGGGAATGCCGATCAGCGAGGCATCCCGGGACAGCAGCGGTTCGAGGGCGCCGATGATGTGATCGTCGATGATGTGCGGGACGTAGGTCCCGAGGACCATTTCAAAGCCTTCGTCGCCGATGTTCCACGCCATCGCTTCCTCGCCCACCGGCGTCAGGACCGTTTCGAAGTGGTCCAGGGTCAGCAGGGCGGGCTGGTCCTGCAGTTCGCGGGCACTGATGACTGCGGCCGCGGCGCCGTCGGCGAACAGCGCCGATCCCATGATGGTGTCCGGATCATTGGACGTACGGACGTGGAGGGAACAAAGTTCCGCGCAGACCACCAGCACCACCGCGTCCGGGTCCGCGTCGCAAAAAGATTTCGCGGCACGCAACGCCGGGAAGGCGGCATAGCAGCCCATGAACCCGAGGTGGTAACGCTGGACTGCTGGATTCAGCCCGAGGGCCCTGACAATCTTGTAGTCCGGTCCGGGGTTGAAGAAGCCGGTGCAGGAAACGGTGACCAGATGGGTGATGTCGCCGCGATCGAGGCCGGGGCAAGCGTCCACCGCTTTTTCCGCGGCATCGATGAAGAGCTTGGTGGCTTCGGTGGCGAAGATGTCGTTCCTGACCTTGGTGCTGGGGCTAAGCAGCAGGCCGGTGGCGGGATCGAAGAACTGCGGGTTCTCCGCCCTGCTGCCGGTGGTCAGTTCCCCGACGGCGGTGTAGCGGGTGTCGATGGCGGCGGAGTCAAAGCAGGTGTTCACCAGCCGGGAACCAAGGCGGCTGAGCCCCGGCTGGGCGGCAAAGACGTCACGGGCTTCGGATTGGATCAGTACGGTGGGCGGGACTGCAGTTTCCAGGGACCTCAGGTAGACCGTCATGGTTCATTCTCAGTGAGCCTGCCGGATATGACAATGGATTCTCCGTCGCCCTGTGCGCCGGACAAGCCTGTCCGAAGATAAGCCCATCGACTGTTCTAAGCTGTTCCCATTGAGCCAGCCGATGCCGTCGTTCACCGCGGCGGAGGCCCCGCCTGACAGAGGGAGACACGATGAGCACGGCCACGGGCACCAGCGCGGACCGGCAGCCGGGGGCGCTCCACGTCGCCGACACCCACGATCTGATCCGGGTGCAGGGCGCGCGGGAGAACAACCTCAAGGACGTCAGCATCGAGATTCCGAAGCGCAGGCTGACGGTGTTCACCGGTGTCTCCGGTTCGGGAAAGAGTTCGCTGGTGTTCGCCACGATCGCCGCCGAGTCGCAGCGGATGATCAACGAAACCTACAGCGCCTTCGTGCAGGGCTTTATGCCCAACCTGGCGAGGCCCGACGTCGACCTCCTGGAGGGGCTCACGACGGCCATCATCGTCGACCAGGAGCGGATGGGCGCGAACCCGAGGTCCACCGTTGGCACCGCCACCGACGCCAATGCCATGCTGCGCATCCTGTTCAGCCGTCTGGGGACACCGAAGGTGGGGCCGCCCACGGCCTTCTCCTTCAACGTCCCGACCCGGAAGGCGAGCGGCGTGATGAGCACCGAGAAGGCCGGCGGCAGGGTTGAGAAGAGCGTGGTCCAGAACGCTGTCTATCTGGGCGGAATGTGCCCGCGCTGCGAGGGCATGGGTTCGGTCTCCGACTTCGACCTGACGGCGCTCTATGACGAGAGCAAGTCGCTGGCCGGGGGTGCCCTGATGGTCCCCGGTTACAGCATGGACGGCTGGTACGGCCGCATCTTCAGCGGCGCCGGCTTCGACATGGACAAGCCGATCGCGAAGTACACCAAAAAGGAAATGAACGACCTGCTCTACAAGGAGCCGACCAAGATCAAGGTCGAGGGCATCAATCTCACCTATGAGGGATTGATTCCGAAGATCCAGAAATCAATGCTTTCCAAAGACGTGGAGGCGATGCAGCCCCACATCCGGGCCTTTGTCGAACGGGCCATCACCTTCCAGGCATGCCCAGAATGCGACGGCACCCGGCTCAGCAAGGAGGCACGGTCCTCGAAGATCCAGGGGAAGAACATCGCCGAACTGTGCCAGATGCAGATCAGCGACCTGGCCCTCTGGGTCCGCGGACTCAACGAGCCCTCGGTAGAGCCGCTGCTCAAAGGGCTGCGGCACCTGCTCGATTCGTTTGCCGAGATCGGGCTGGGCTATCTTTCGCTGGACCGGCCGGCGGGCACCCTGTCCGGGGGAGAGGCACAGCGCACCAAGATGATCCGCCACCTTGGATCATCCCTGACCGACATCACCTACGTCTTTGACGAACCGACAATCGGTCTGCACCCCCACGACATCCAACGGATGAACCAGCTGCTGCTGCAACTCCGCGACAAGGGCAACACCGTGCTCGTCGTGGAGCACAAGCCGGAGACCATCGTCATTGCCGACCACGTTGTTGACCTGGGCCCCGGGGCGGGCACCGCGGGCGGGAATGTCTGCTTCGAGGGAAGCGTCGAGGGCCTCCGGGCCAGCGATACCATCACCGGCCACCACCTGGACGACCGGGCTTCGGTCAAGGACACGGTGCGCGCGCTGGCCGGCGCACTTGAGGTGCGCGGCGCGTCCACGAACAATCTCCGGGACGTCGACGTCGACATCCCGCTCGGTGTGCTTTGTGTGCTCACGGGCGTGGCCGGATCCGGTAAGAGCTCGCTGATCCAGGGGTCGGTGGCCGGCAGGGACGGTGTGGTCCTGATCGACCAAGGCGCCATCAAGGGTTCACGGCGCAGCAACCCGGCGACGTACACGGGCCTTCTTGAGCCGATCCGGAAGGCGTTCGCGAAGGCCAACGGCGTGAAACCGGCACTGTTCAGCTCCAACTCGGAAGGTGCCTGTCCTACCTGCAACGGCGCCGGCGTCATCTTCACCGACCTGGGCGTGATGGCCACCGTCGAGTCCACCTGCGAGGACTGCGAGGGCCGGAGGTTCCTGGCATCGGTACTGCAGTACAAGCTGGCCGGCCGCAACATCGCTGAAGTGCTGGCGATGTCGATGACCGAGGCCGAGCTGTTCTTCGCCGACGGGGAGGCCCGCACGCCGGCGGCCCACAAGATCCTCGACCGTCTCGTCGACGTCGGCCTCGGCTACCTCAGCCTGGGGCAGCCTCTGACGACGCTTTCAGGCGGTGAACGGCAGCGGCTCAAGCTGGCCACCCAGATGGCCGAGAAGGGGGACGTTTACGTCCTCGACGAACCGACCACGGGCCTGCACCTAGCCGACGTCGCAAACCTGCTCGGTCTGCTGGACCGGCTGGTGGATTCCGGTAAGTCAGTGATCGTCATCGAGCACCACCAGGCGGTCATGGCGCACGCCGACTGGATCATCGACCTTGGCCCCGGCGCCGGACACGACGGCGGCCGGATCGTCTTCGAGGGTACGCCGGCCGAGCTGGTCGCCACGCGGCCCACCCTCACGGGGGAACATTTGGCGGCTTATGTGGGGGAGTGAGGGCCGCTCCAGCCGAAAAGCCAGATTTGTCTGGTTGTTGTCCTTTGAGACAAACAAACGTGCCGCGTATGTATATTCTAGCGTTATTCAACAATGTCTAGTATTGATATAAATAATTCGAAATGCGGCCGTACATTGAGCGGCGGGGCCGAAGTTCGTGCTTTACGAAGGGTAAACACATGGAGTCCTGGAAGACCGACAGGGTGGGCTCGGCGATAGCGGGGGAGAACCCCACCGTGATGGCCCGGCTCAATGGCGGGTTTGCGGTTATCGGAGACGTCCAGTGGCTGCCTGGCTACTCGGTGCTGATTGCGGACAGGGTCGGTGTTGACCGATTGACCGATCTGCCGCGCGCCGAACGGGCGGCCTATTTGAGCAGCGTCGACATTTTGGCCGAGGCCGTCGAAATTGCTTGCGCGGAATTGGACCCCGCATTCCTCCGGGTCAATATCGAAATTCTCGGCAACAAAGATCCATTCCTGCACACGCATATCTGGCCGCGGTACCAATGGGAAAAACCCGAATTGCGCACCAAACCGGTGTGGCTTTACCCACGAACCAACTGGTCCGACCCGGCTACCGCACTGAGCCCCGCACATGAGCCCTACAGATCCGCCATTACAGCGCAGATTAAGAACCTGTCGGTGTGAATCCCTGGGACGACCCGAGGCCTGAGATTCTTCTCGACGTCGACTACGGGTATTCGTGGCCAATGTCGACGATCTTTTGGGAGCCTGAGGACATCCCTGACTGGGAGCGTGAGCTTCCGGCACAGCTCTACGAGGATCTGAGGGCTTGGGCAAAATTCTTCAACGACCATGCGAATTCCGAAACAGGAATGTTTGGCAGCGAAAGACTGCGCAAGCATTTTGACCTCGAGGGCGTCCGTCTCCGAGACGCCCTCGAGGACGCTCTCGGAAACAAGTATCGCTTCCGCCTCAGACTGTGGTTCTAGAGAACCTGCACGATGGGGATTCAGCGCCCTCGACGTGTATTCAAACCTGACGGCACCGGCTCTACCGAGCTTGCTTGCATAACGCCGATAATCAACATTATGTAAAGTTGGTTCAGTTCATAACGATGCGAGGGTTCGGCGGGGTCAGTTTTACTCTTCCGCAACCTCCCCGGTTCGGGTAGCTTGATGCCCTGTCACTTGCTGGGGTGATGGCAGCAGCATTTTCTTCAGTGCGCATATCTGTGCACATCTGCTACGGCGAGCCCCGTGGGCTTCCACCCCAACAACGAAGAGGTTGTCATGCGTCTAGTGATCCGAATTCTTGCCCCGATTGCCCTGCTCGTGGCTTTTCTGGCTCCCGCTGCCACGGCGTCAGCTGACCCCGCGGAATCCGAACGACATCAGTCATACAACAGTGGGATCAACACCTGCAACGGTGAATATGTCGAGGTGAAGGGCAGTTTCCACATCGTAACCAAGCTGCAGAAGGACGGGACATATCTGCACCGCTACGTCTATCAAGGCACCGGCCTTGGCGACCAGGGCAATCGATACGTGATGAATACGACGAATAGGCTTACCGCGTCGAGCAGCGAGTTCTCGCAGGATATCCGGGTCTTGATGGTCAGCCAGGGATCGGCACCCAACCAAGTGATCATCGTCCACTTCAACCCGGATGGGAGCACGAGCACGACAACAGACTGCCGAGGCTGACAGCCGGCCAGCGGCCCGGGAGGTCTTTGGATCTCCCGGGCCGCTTGGTCGACACTCACCCATGGCCGGTGATCCCACCAAGGTCAGGTCGATGTCGATGCGGCTGAGTCCAGCTCAAGGCTGTCTGGGCGTGACCTCGCTGGGTCCAGGAGGAAATACGCGGCGGTGGCAAGAACTGAACCGGCGATGCACGGCAGCGTCACCATGATGGGCCCGGCGAATCCCGGGAGCAAGAAGCTCACATTGACGACGGCTGAGCCGCGTAGTGCCACTTCCCCCTGTTCTGGAGCACATTTGGTTGATCGCGCGATGTTCGACCATTAGCGTTGCGTGACGTGGACACGACCTTCAGCGCGGAATTGTTCGAATGGCGTGGTCCTGCGCCGTTCTACTGGCTGTCGCTGCCCGGGGACGTCTGTGACTACGTCCGCGCCGAAGCCGCGGCGGCCACGTACGGGTGGGGCGCCATCCCGGTGCGTGTGCGAATTGGTGGTACCGAATGGGAGACCTCGTTGCTGCCGCGCGACGGCGAGTACGTGCTGCCGGTGAAAAAGGACGTCCGCACGCGGGAGCAGTTCGGCGACGGCGACACGGTGACGGTTGCCATGAGCGTGGCTCCCCGTGGCGGGCGGGCGGCCAACGGCTCCGGACCGACGGTGTGAGGCGTGAGTAAATTCCTACCGACGCCCCTCCCCGTTGAACGCCACCTCTGACGTCTTGACGACGCCTGCCGTCCGCCCGGGAGCCGACTGGTTCTCCCAGTAGAGGTTGGTGTGCGCAATGACCAGCTCAGGCGGCGGCGCGCCCCAGGCCGTCAGGTCCTCGGTACTGTGGGCATCGGCCACGAGGGTGACGTCGTAGCCCCGCACGAACGCGCCGTGGATGGTGGACCGGATACATTCGTCCGTCTGCGCCCCGGCCACCAGGAGGCGGCCCACGCCGGCGGCGGCCAGGACTTCTTCAAGGTCGGTGCCCTCGAAGGAATCGCCGTAGGACTTGTGCACCAGCGGCTCCGATTCCTGCCGGGACAGCTCAGGGACGTACTGCCAGGTCTCACTCCCCCGTTCCAGCTGCGCATCCGAATGCTGGACCCAGATGATCGGGACGGCGGCTGCACGGGCCTTGTCGACGAGTTCGGCGATGTTTGCGATCACGGCGTCGCGCTGGTGCGCCCCCTCCACCACGCCGTTCTGCACATCGATCACCATCAAGGCCGTGTTGGGCCGATCGGACAACGTTGTCATGGGCATTTCCTCAGGCTCGCTGCTCCGGGGTTCCGCGCCTCATCGTAGACCGCAACGCCGACGGGCTCCATGCCTTTCGGAAGCTACGCTGGAAGTATGCCAGCCACCACTCCCCCGCTGCCCCACCCGCCGTCGACCCTGCGCACAGCGCTACTGGCCGCGGCCGCCGACGCAATCTTGATCCTGCTCTTCGCCGCAATCGGACGGGATGCCCACCAGCGCGGCGAGATCATCACCGGGGTCCTGGCAACGGCGTGGCCCTTCCTGGCCGGCGCCGCCGTGGCCTGGCTGGCGCTGCGCCTGTGGCGCGGGCCGCTCGCACTGTGGCCGGCCGGCGTCGCCGTCTGGATCGGAACGGTGGCCGTCGGCATGCTGCTCCGGGCGCTCACCGGGCAGACCGTGGTCCTGCCGTTCGTGATCGTGGCACTGCTCAGCCTGGCAGTTTTCCTGCTCGGCTACCGCCTGCTGGTCGCGGCAGCTCGGCGGTTCCGGGCACGCCGCCCGCGGGGCTGATGGACTAGGCTTGCAAGCACACGGCACGGCCCTCCCGGGCCCCTACGACGCCGGCAACGGCGCCCCAGATCCGAAAGGTCCCCACGTGATCACCGCTTTCGTCCTGATCAAGACAGACGCTTCCGCCATTCCGGAAACCGCTGAAAAAATCTCCGCGATTCCCGGCATCAGCGAGGTCTATTCGGTGACCGGCGAATGGGACCTGATCGCTATTGCGCGCGTCGCCAAGCACGAGGACCTCGCGGACGTCATCGCGGACAAGCTGTCCAAGGTCCCGGCGGTGGTGCACACCACGACGCACATCGCCTTCCGTGCATACTCACAGCACGACCTCGACGCGGCGTTTGCCTTGGGCTTCGAACAGTAGGAAGCGCGTCAGTCGCGGGAAAGTGAGACCCAGCGGTCCAGTACCGCGGCCGCGGCGCCGGACTCAACCGATTCCTCGGCCCGCTTCATTGCGGCGGCCATCCGGTCGATCAGCGGAGCCGTTGCGTCCAGATCGAAGGAGACCAGGCCCGCCGCGGCATTGAGCAGCGTGGCGTCACGGGCCGGGCCGGGCTCACCGGCCAGCACCGATCGGACGACGGCGGCGTTGGCCTGGGCGTTCCCGCCGCGCAGTTCCTCGACGGTCGCCTGGCGGATCCCCAGCTCGCGCGGGTCGAAGACTTCCTCCGCCACCTGACCGCCGCGGATTTCCCAGATCCGCGACGGGCCCGTGGTGGTTAGCTCATCGAGCCCGTCGTTGCCACGGAAAACCAGGCCCCGGCTGCCGCGCTGCGCAAGCACCCCGGCCACCAGCGGCGCCATCCGCTCGTTCGCGACGCCGACGGCGGACGCCTGGACATGGGCCGGGTTGGTCATTGGCCCCAGGAAGTTGAAGGCCGTGGGCACGCCCAGCTCACGCCGCGCCACGGCGGCATGCCGCATCGAAGGGTGGAATACCTGGGCAAAGCAGAACGTGATGCCGGCTTCTTCGGCATTCCGGGCCACCCGCGGAATGGGCAGGTCCAGCCGGACCCCCAGGGCCTCCAGCACATCGGCGGAGCCAGAGGTCGACGACGACGCGCGGCCGCCGTGCTTGACCACCTTCGCGCCGGCCCCGGCCGAGACGAGGGCCGCCATGGTGGAGATGTTAACGGTGTTCAGCTGGTCACCGCCGGTACCGACGATGTCCAGCTTTTCGCCCGCGATCTCGATCGGGTTGGCGGAGTCGATCATCGCCTCCACCAGGCCGGTAAGTTCCTCCACCGTCTCCCCCTTGGCGCGCAGCGCTACCAGGAAGCCGGCGACCTGGGCAGGCGTCGCCTCGCCGGACATGATGGAGTTCATTGCCCACTCAGTGTCGCCGGCAGTGAGGTTGCTGCCGTTGATAAGGGCGCCGATGAGGCGCGGCCAGGTCTTACCTACCGCCTGTGCTGATGCCTGTGAAGTCACGTCCTGATGCTATCGAGCCGCGGGCCGCAATGCCCAATGCGAAGGGGACCGGGAACTTTTCCGCACGATTTCGCGGCTTTGTAGAAAAAGTCCTGCCGAAACGCGGTTTGCGTTGGGCAGGAGGGACTTTTACAGACATAATGTCTATGTGACATCTGCGACCCATGCCCCCAGTACCCCGGCGCACCCGACGCTGAATCGCCCGAACATGGTTTCCGTTGGAACCGTCGTCTGGCTGTCCAGTGAGTTGATGTTCTTCGCCGGTCTCTTTGCCATGTACTTCACACTCCGTTCGACTTCCGGACAGATGTGGGCCGAAGAGACAGCCAAGCTCAACTTCCCCTTTGCGCTCGTTAACACGATCGTCCTCGTGGCCAGTTCCTTCACTTGCCAGATGGGCGTCTTCGCCGCCGAACGGCTTCAGCCGCGCAGGCTCGGCGGCCCGCTGAGCTTTACCCGCTGGGGAATGAATGAGTGGTTCACGCTCACATTCATCATGGGTTCGTTCTTCGTGGCCGGCCAGGCGACCGAGTACGCCATGCTCGTCTCCGAGCACGTCTCGCTCTCTTCCAACGCCTACGGTTCCGCGTTCTACATGACCACCGGGTTCCACGGCCTGCACGTTATCGGCGGCCTGGTTGCCTTCCTGCTGATCATCGGACGTTCCTTCGCAGCGAAGAAGTTCGGACACTTTGAGGCAACCTCCGCGATTGTCACCTCGTACTACTGGCACTTCGTCGACGTCGTATGGATCGGCCTCTTCCTGGTCATCTACGTCCTCAAGTAGCCACGACTTGACTCTTTTTCTACAAGAGGCAGAATTTCAAGAAGCGGCTCCCGGAGCCAACGCAGCATCGAATAAAGGAACCACCACGTGAAGGCACTCTCGCAGAAGCGACGTCACCCACTGGCAGCAGTTGCACTGTTGCTGATGGGCCTCCTCATCACTGGTGGGCTGTACGCCGTTGCCACCACCGTCAACCAGGCCAAGGCCGACACCACAAGCTTCAGCGCAAGCGACGCAGAGGAGGGCGGCAAGCTGTTCGCCGCCAACTGCGCCACCTGCCATGGCATGGGTGCCAGTGGCTCGCAGGCCGGACCGTCGCTTGTCGGCGTCGGCGCCGCCGCCGTTGACTTCCAGGTTGGCACCGGTCGTATGCCCATGCAGATGAACGGCCCGCAGGCTTACAAGAAGCCCGCCCAGTTCAACGAGGAGCAGACCCACCAGCTCGCGGCCTACGTCGCTTCGCTCGGCCCCGGCCCGTCGATCCCCGAGGCTGGTGTGCTCGATGAGAAGGGCGACGCCGCCAAGGGTGGCGAGCTGTTCCGCACCAACTGCGCCATGTGCCACAACGCTGCTGCCGCCGGCGGCGCGCTGACCCGGGGCAAGTTCGCCCCGGCACTCGCGGACGTTTCCGGCAAGCACATCTACGAAGCCATGGTCACCGGCCCGCAGAACATGCCTGTCTTCTCCGACGCCAACGTCTCCCCCGAAGGCAAGCGCGACATTATTACGTTCCTCAAGCAGATCGAAGCCAACGGCTCCCCCGGCGGCAACGACCTGGGCGCGCTGGGTCCGGTTTCCGAAGGCCTGTTTGTTTGGATCGCCGGACTGGGCGTCATCATCGCCTTCACGATCTGGTTGACTTCGCGGACGTCCTAGGCGCCCCGCGGAACCTGTAAGAATTTTCTGCTGATCCGTCAGCAGTTTGAATTGAAAACTAACTCGGCGTTGGCCGAGACGAGAGAAGGATGAGGCGAATTATGGGCAACCATAGTGACGGCAGTCCGAGCCACTCGGGCACCGTAGCTACGGCTGGTCAGAATGAGGTGGAGAAGTTCCAGGATCCTGGAATTCCCCCGCATCGTTTGCGCCTGGCTGACACGGACCCGAGGGCCGCCAAGCGAGCGGAACGGCAGGTGGCCATTCTGTTCGGCGCCTCGGTCGTTGGCACCCTGATATTCCTGGTGGCGTACTTCGCCATCGATCTTGGAGCTGACTCCTCGATCGCCACCATCCGGCTGCAGAACACCCTGCTGGGCATCGGCACCGCCTTTGCCATGCTGGGCATCGGCACCGGCATCGTGCACTGGGCCAAGGCACTTATGCCAGACCACGAAGTGTCGGAAGAGCGCCACGCCATCCGCACCGAAGAGGACCGCCTGGCCGCCGTCCGGATCGTCGACGACATCGTCGAGGAAACCGGCATCAAGCGCCGCCCGCTGATCCGCAACACCCTGCTTGGCGCCGTCGCGCTGGCCCCGCTGCCGGCCCTGGCCGTCTTCGGCGACCTGGGTCCCCGTCCGGACAACAAGCTGGCGCACACCATGTGGGCACCGGTGGACGGCAAGACCAAGCGACTCACCCGCGACCCCGATGGCACCCCCATCAAGGCCTCGGACGTGACCATCGGCTCCGCCTTCCACGTCATCCCGGAAGGCCTGAACGAGCTGCAAGAAGGCAAGCTGAACGAGAAGGCGAAGTCTGTCGTCCTGCTCATGCGCCTGAACCCGGAATCCCTCAAGCCCTCCCCGGGCCGCGAGGACTGGAGCTACAACGGCATCGTTGCCTACTCCAAGATCTGCACCCACGTTGGCTGCCCTGTTGCCCTCTACGAGCAGCAGACGCACCACCTGCTCTGCCCGTGCCACCAGTCCACCTTCGACCTGACCCAGGAATGCAAGGTTATCTTTGGCCCGGCCAGCCGGCCGCTCCCGCAGCTGCCCATCGCCGTCGACGACGAGGGTTACCTCTACGCGACGAGCGACTTCAAAGAACCTGTTGGACCTAGCTACTGGGAGCGTGATGAGCATGAGCGCAACATCAACAGCTGACACCCCCACCTTTGTCGCCAAGACCAAGGGCGGCCGCATTACCGACTTTGTTGACCAGCGCGTGGGCGGTTCCGGAATGCTCCGGGAGTTCGGCCGCAAAGTCTTCCCGGACCACTGGTCCTTCATGTTCGGCGAAGTGGCTCTGTACTCCTTCGTCATCCTGCTGCTCTCCGGCACGTTCCTCACCTTCTTCTTCGATCCGTCGATGGCGGAAACCCACTACCAGGGTTCCTACCTGCCGCTGAAGAACGTCGAAATGTCGGTGGCCTACAACTCCTCGCTGAACATCTCCTTCGATGTCCGCGGCGGGCTGTTCATGCGCCAGGTCCACCACTGGTCGGCCCTGCTGTTCGTGGCATCGGTATCCGTGCACATGCTGCGCGTCTTCTTCACCGGCGCCTTCCGCAAGCCCCGCGAAATGAACTGGGTGGTGGGCAGCGTCCTGCTCATCCTGGCCATGGCCGCCGGCTTCACCGGCTACTCGCTCCCCGATGACCTGCTCTCCGGCAACGGCCTGCGCATCATCGACGGCGTGATCAAGTCCATCCCGGTGATCGGCACCTACATCTCGTTCTTCCTCTTCGGCGGGGAATTCCCCGGCACCGCCATCATCGGCCGCCTGTACATGCTCCACATCCTGCTGGTTCCCGCGCTGATCCTCCTGATGATCGCCGCGCACCTCTTTATGGTGGTCGTGCACAAGCACACCCAGTACCCCGGCCCGGGCCGCAACGACGGCAACGTCGTCGGCTACCCCCTCGGCCCGGTCTACGCGGCAAAGGCCGGCGGGTTCTTCTTCATCGTGTTCGGTGTCATCGCCCTGATGGCCGGTTTCTTCACGATCAACCCGATCTGGAACTACGGTCCGTACGACCCCTCCCCCGTCTCGGCCGGCACCCAGCCTGACTGGTACATCGGCTTCGTTGACGGCGCGCTGCGCCTGATGCCGGGTACCTTCGGCAACTGGCATGTGGAGCAGGTCTGGTTCGGCCACGTCTTCACGTTCAACGTGCTGTTGCCGGCCCTGGTCCCCGCGGGCATCCTGTTCACCGTGATGTTCACCTACCCGTGGATTGAACGCTGGATCACCAAGGACGACCGCGAGCACCACGTCCTGGACCGTCCGCGCAACGCGCCGACCCGTACGGCCATCGGCATGGCCGGCTTCGTCTGGTACTGCGTGATGTGGGCTGCGGCAGGTTCGGACCTCATCGCCACGCACTTCCACGTGGCCTTGAACGACGTCACCTACTGGCTCCGCGCGCTGTTCTTCATCGGCCCGGTCATCGCCTTCATCGTCACGAAGCGCGTCGCCCTGGCCCTGCAGCGCAAGGACCGCGAGATCGCCCTTCACGGCCGCGAGACCGGCCGCATCGTGCGCCTGCCGCACGGCGAATTCATTGAGGTCCACGCGCCGCTGGACGAATACAAGCGCTACAAGCTGGTCGGCTTCGAATCCCCGTCGCCGCTCCCGGCCGAGCCGAACAGCCACGGCATCGTGGACCGCAAGGAGAAGCGCCGCGCGCTGCTCTCCAAGTGGTTCTTCGAGGACCGGGTCGCCCCGGCAACCCCGGCCGAGCTCGCGGCGGCCCATGGCCACCACGGTGAGCACGAGGCGGTTGCCCCGGCTGCGGAGCAGAAGAGCCTCAGCCACTAGCACCCGGCACTAGCCAACAGAAAGGCCCGGTCCATCAGGACCGGGCCTTTCTGTTGTCTCACTCGCGCCGGCAGACAGCTGGTCAGGCGCGGTAGCCCGTGGCGTAATTGCGGGTGGGTCGGACGCCGGGACGCTGCAGGGGTACCCAGAGCTTGTACCGGTCAGCCCGGTAGTAGGAGACCGAATAGTCGACCATGGCCCGGGCGACGAAGGCATGCCGCTGGATCTTCAGCAGCGGCGACCCTACCTCCACGTTGAGCAGCCGGGCCGTCGACGGCGACGCCGCCGTCGCCTCGATCATGTCCTCGCCCCACTCCATCACGAGCCCGTAGCGCTCGCTCAGCACGTTGTAGAGCGACGTCGGCGGCTCCCCGTCGAGCAGGCCGGGCACGCGGTGCGCGGGAATGAAGTTCTCGTCCACGCTCATCGGCTCATTGTCGGCCAGCAGGAGGCGCCGGAACCGCACCAGCTGTGTTCCCTCCTCCAGCTGGAGCTCGCGGGCCAGGAAGGCGCTGGCGTTGATTTGTTCGAAGCTGAGGACCTTGGCGGCCGGGACCATGCCGCGGCGCTGCATCTCCTCGCTATAGGAGGTGAGTTTTACCTGGAGGTCCAGTTTGGGCTTGCGCACAAACGTGCCAAGGCCGACAACACGTTCGATCACTTCCTCGCCCACCAGGGCGTCGATAGCCTGGCGCACGGTCATCCGGGCCAGGCCGAAACGCTCGGAGAGGTCCCGCTCGGAGGGCAGGGCCGAACCCGGCGGACAAGAGCTGGCAATGTGCGCGCGAAGGATCTCGCGGAGCTGGACGTAGATGGGGACCCCGCTGTGCCGGTCAATCTCCCCGGCCATCCGCGCCGCATTAGAGCCCACGGAAAACCCTGCCGCAATCGTTCATACCTCAAGCCTAGGGCACTTTGGCGGCAGGTCTAGACCACCGGATGACGCGGTTCGCCCGGCGCCCCTCCCCCGGCTACGCTGGAAATGCCCCACAGCTGAAGGAGTTCCATTGCCCGCACGCAAGGCCATCGTCCAGGCCTCCATCGGACTGCATGCCCGTCCGGCAGCAGTCTTCGTCCGCGCCGTGACGCAGAGCGGTCTGCCGGTCACCATCAGCAGGGACGGACGGCCCGGCGTCGACGCCCGTTCGCTCCTGGAGGTCATGACCGAGGACTTCCCGTGCGGCTGCGAGGTGGAGCTGTCGGTCCGGGCCGACGCGGTCCCGGCGGACTCCAGCGCTGCAGACGCCGAGCGGACGCTTGCCGAGCTCTGCGCCCTGCTCGAGTCCCAGGCCGGCTGAGCAGGCGGGGTGAGCAGAAAAACACGGGCCAACACCAGCACAAACGACGTCGGGCCCCACCAGAAGGTGGGGCCCGACGTCGTTGTTGTCAGCGTAGTTGCTTAGTGCGCGTGGTCACCGCGGCTGTACTCGTAAACCCAGCCGATCAGCGCCACCACGGCGAGGCCGCCGGCGATGAACGTGATCCAGAAGCCCACGGCCAGGCCGAGGAAACCGCCGGCGCAGGACAGGCCGAGGACCAGCGGCCACCAGCTCCAGGGGCTGAAGTGGCCCTGCTCGCCGGCACCCTCGTGGATCTCCGCGTCGCTGCGGTCCTCGGGGCGCATCCCAACGCGCTTGCCGGTGAAGCCCAAGTAGGCCCCGATCATGCCGGCGAGACCGCCGAGCAGCAGGACACCGAGGATGCCGACCCACTCCGACCAGCCGGTCAGGAAGCCGTAAACCACCGAGACCGGGATGAAGAAGAAGACTCCGAATCCAAAAATCCGTGATTCGATTTTCACTTGGCTTGATCCTTCTGGTCGGCGTTACCGAGCGCCGCTGCTGCCGGGGCAGGAGAGTCGACGGTGTAGTACTGGGAGAGCTCGGGGTGGTGCAGGTCCAGGGCAGGACGCTCCGAGCGGATCCGCGGCAGCGAGGTGAAGTTGTGCCGCGGCGGCGGGCAGGACGTCGCCCATTCGAGCGAGGCGCCGAAGCCCCAGGGATCGTCGACCAGGACCTTCTCGTTGCTGCGCCAAGTGATGTAGACGTTCCAGAAGAACGGGATCAGCGACGCGCCCAAGAGGAAGGACGAGTAGGTGGAGAACTGGTTCATCCAGGTGAAGTTGTCCTGCGGCATGTAGTCCGCGTAGCGGCGGGGCATGCCCTCGACGCCGAGCCAGTGCTGGATGAGGAAGGTGCCGTGGAAGCCCAGAAAGAGCATCCAGAAGTGGATCTTGCCAAGGCGCTCGTTGAGCATCTTGCCGGTCCACTTCGGCCACCAGAAGTAGAAGCCTGCGAACATCGCGAACACCACGGTGCCGAAGACCACGTAGTGGAAGTGCGCCACCACGAAGTAGGAATCGGAGACGTGGAAGTCCAGCGGCGGGGACGCCAGGATGATGCCGGTCAGGCCGCCGAAGAGGAAGGTCGCCAGGAAGCCGATGCTCCAGAGCATCGGGGTTTCAAAGGTGATGGAACCCCGCCACATGGTGCCGATCCAGTTGAAGAACTTCACGCCGGTGGGAACCGCGATCAGCATCGTCATGAAGGAGAAGAACGGCAGCAGGACCGAGCCGGTGACGTACATGTGGTGGGCCCACACGGTCACGGACAGCGCTGCGATGGAGATGGTGGCGTAAACCAGGCCCTTGTAGCCGAAGATCGGCTTGCGGCTGAAGACCGGGAAGATCTCGGAGACGATGCCGAAGAACGGCAGCGCGATGATGTACACCTCGGGGTGGCCGAAGAACCAGAACAGGTGCTGCCAGAGGACGGCACCGCCGTTTTCGGGGTCGAAGATGTGGGCACCGAAGCGGCGGTCTGCGCCGAGGGCGAAGAGGGCTGCAGCCAGCGGCGGGAAGGCCATGAGCACCAGGATGGCGGTGACCAGGGTGTTCCAGGTGAAGATCGGCATGCGCCACATGGTCATGCCCGGGGCACGCATGCAGATGATCGTGGTGATGAAGTTGACCGCACCGAGGATGGTGCCGAAGCCGGAGAGCGCCAGGCCGAAGACCCAGAGGTCACCGCCCACGCCGGGGCTGAAGGTCGTGTTGGACAGCGGCGCGTAAGCGAACCAGCCGAATGACGCGGCACCCTGCGGGGTGATGAAGCCGGAAACGGCGATCGTAGAACCGAACAGGAAGAACCAGAAAGCCAACGCGTTGAGCCGCGGGAAGGCGACGTCAGGGGCGCCGATCTGCAGCGGCATGATGACGTTGGCGAAGCCGGCAAACAGCGGCGTCGCGAACATCAGCAGCATGACGGTGCCGTGCATGGTGAAAAGCTGGTTGTACTGCTCTTTGGTCTGCAGGATCTGCATGCCGGGCTCGAACAGCTCGGCGCGGATCAGCAGCGCCATCACGCCGCCGAAGCAGAAGAACACGAAGGACGCGATCAGGTACATGTACCCGATGGTCTTGTGGTCGGTGGAGGTGATCCAGTTGACGACGATGCGCCCCTTGGATTTGGGTACTACGGGAGCCTCAAGGATCCCTGAGGGCTGAGAGTAGGTCGTTGCCACTTCGCGCTCCCCTTACTTGTTCTCGGTCGGGGCCGGGTTGCGGTCGTACTCTTCGCCGAGCAGTCCGGTGTTGCCGTCCTGGCTGAGCTTGTCCAGGTGGGCCTTGAACTCCGCATCGGAGACAACCTTCACACGGAACAGCATTTCGGAGTGGTACTCACCACAGAGTTCGGCGCACTTGCCGTCGTAGGTTCCCTCTTTGGTAGGGGTGAACCGGATGTAGTTGGTCTTGCCCGGGATCATGTCGCGCTTCTGCAGGAAGGCGGGAACCCAGAAGGAGTGGATGACGTCGCGGGAGTTGAGCTCGAGGTCAACCGACTTGTTAACCGGCAGGTACAGGGTGGGCAGCTTATCCTTGTCCACCTCGTTGCCGGTGAGGTGCGCCTGGACGCCGGCCTCGTGGACGTCGCCGGTGACGACGTCGCCCTTCTTGTAGTTGAAGTCCCAGGCCCACTGCTTGGCGCGGACGTCGACGACGACGTCGGCCGGCTGGTCCCGGTTGTCGATGGCCTGCTGGTCGCGGTCGGTGAAGTAGAAGAACACCAGGACCATAAAGAGCGGGATCGTCAGGTAGAAGACCTCGAGCGGCAGGTTAAAGCTGTTCTGGCGGGGGAAACCCACGGTGCCCTTGCGCCGCCGGTAAGCGACGATGCACCAGATCATCAAACCCCAGGTAATGATGCCGACGACCAGCGCGGCAATCCATGAGTTGACCCAGAGGTCCATGATGCGGTCAGTGTGGTTGGTGGTGCCACGCTCAGTGGGCAGCCACCCTTTCTGTACCTCTGGTGAACATCCAGTCAATGCCAACGCGCCGGCTAGTGCCAAGCCAGTGATCGTAGTGATCTGTTTGCGTCGGCTGCCGGTTCGGTTCTGCGAACTCACAGACGGCCCTTCCTACTTGTTGCTGTCGCCCGGCCGCCGATGGCGCTCCGGGCACACTAAAAGTTTTACTACTCGGTGTAGAGCTTACCGCTCCCCGCGAGTTTTCGCCCACATGTCCGCACCGTGCGTCGGAGGCATTTTCAATGCTTCCGCCGACCGCTCCCCGGACGGCACTAAGGCCAGGCTGACTGCCCGGCCTTAGACCTTAGTGGAAGGAGTCCCCGCAGGCGCAGGATCCGCCGGCATTGGGGTTGTCGATGGTGAATCCCTGCTTCGAGATCGTGTCCTCGAAGTCGATGCTCGCACCGCTCAGATAGGGGACGCTCATCTTGTCGACAACGACTTCGACGCCGTCGTAGTCGCGGACGGCGTCACCCTCGAGGAGCCGCTCGTCGAAGTAGAGCTGGTAGATCAGCCCGGAGCACCCGCCCGGCTGCACGGCAACGCGGAGTCGAAGATCAGTGCGGCCTTCCTGTTCCAGCAGGCTGCGGACCTTGCCGGCTGCGACGTCGGTCAGCTGCACCTCGTGGCTGGCCAGTTCCTGGTCCGCCTGGACGGTGGTGTCGGCGCTGTTTTCATTGGTTGTAGTGCTCATGGCCTACCTTCTTACGACGGTCGTGGCGGCTCCGCCTGCGCGGTGCCCGCCCCTACTTAAACGGTATGGGCTATAGCTACATGCTACGTCGATCAGCGGTGTAGCTCTAACTCCTGGCGTAACCGTCGGTACCGGCTGAATGTTCCCCGGAAAAGCCGCACGCCGGGCCCGAGCAGGCTGCGCGCTCAGGCAAGGCCCTCCGCGTTCAGCCGGGCCAGCAGGAGCGCCTCGGCAATAATCGCGTTCCGGAAGTCACCCAGGTGGAGCGACTCGTTGGCGCTGTGCGCCCGCGAATCGGGATCCTCCACGCCGGTGACCAGGATCTGCACGTCCGGGTAGAGCTCGGTCAGGTCCGCGATGAACGGGATCGAGCCGCCGATCCCGGTCTCGACCGCGGGTACGCCCCAGGCCTCGCCCAGCGCCCACATCGCCATGCTGGCGGCGGTAGAGGTGGTGTCCGTGAGGAACGCGTTGCCGCTCTCCCCCGGGGTGAACACCACCTCGGCGCCGAACGGCGCGTGGGCGTCAACGTGCCGCCGCACGGCCTCCATGGCCGCAGCCGGGTCCTGGCCCGGGGCGAGCCGCAGGCTGAACTTGGCGCGGGCGCGCGGCAACAGAGTATTGGACGCGACATCCACGGCGGGTGCGTCGAAGCCGATGATGGACAGTGCGGGTTTGGTCCACATGCGCGACGCGATGGAACCGGTGCCGGCGAGCTTCACGCCGTCGAGCACGGACGCATCGTTGCGGTACTCCTCCTCGGTGAGGTCGACGGCGACGTCGTCCCGGCTGACGAGGCCCTCGATCGCTACGCTGCCTTCGGCGTCGTGCAAGGTGGCGATCAGCCGCGCCAGCAGGGTCGGAGCATCGAGGACCGGTCCGCCGAACATGCCGGAGTGGACGGCGTGGTCAAGCACCTTGACCTCGATGGTGCCATCCACCAGGCCGCGCAGGCTGGTGGTGAGCGCGGGGATACCGACTTTCCAGTTGGAGGAGTCGGCCACGACAATCACGTCAGAGCGCAGCAGTTCCTTGTGGGTTTCCAGGAAGGAACGGAAAGTCGGTGAGCCGGCCTCCTCCTCGCCCTCGAAGAAGAAGGTCACGCCGAGGCCCAGCTCGTCCCCGAGCACGCGGGTGACGGCGGAGTAGGCGGCGACGTGCGCCAGGATGCCGGCCTTGTCGTCCGCGGCGCCGCGCCCGTAGAGGCGGCCTTCGCGTTCGACGGCGGTGAACGGCTCGGTCTCCCAGAGCGCGAGGTCGCCGGTGGGCTGGACGTCATGGTGCGCGTAGAGCAGGATGGTGGGCTTGCCGGCCGCGGCCGGGCGGGTCGCGACGACGGCCGGGCCGCCCGGGGTGCCGTCCTCCTTGTCGCAGCGCAGGATCTGGACGTCCTCGAATCCGCTGGCGCGGACCAGCTCGGCGACGGCCTCGGCGCTGGCGTTCAGCGGGGCGGGGTCGAAGCTGGGCCAGGCGATGCCGGGAATGGCCACGAGCTCCTTCAACTGCTCGACGGTGGCGTCGAAGGATTCGGTGACGGCCTGGCGGAGGGCTGCGGCATCGATGGAGCCGCTGGCTGAGGGCTGCGGGATCCCCGCGGATGATGAAGTCATGGCCAAAACACTACCGTGTCCGGCATCACGACCATCAGCGCCACGGCGCCGCGGACTGGGCCTCCCGCCGCCCGCGGCAGGGTACTCTGTAGGGGTGTTTGGACGTAGAAAAGAAGCGCCCTCGGCGCAGGACGTAGTTGACCAGCAGGTAGCCGAGGCGGCAGCCCGGGACACCGCCATCGGCAAGGGCGCGCCCACGCCCAAGCGCAGCGCCCAGGTGGCCGCCCGCAAGCGGCCGCTTGTTCCTGAGGACCGCAAGGCCTCCAGGGCAGCCGAGCGCACCGCCGTCGCGGAGCAGCGCCTCAAGATGCGCCAGGCCATGGACACCGGTGACGAGAAGTTCCTGCCGCTGCGCGACAAGGGCCCGCAGAAGCGGTTCGCCCGCGACTACGTGGACGCGCGGTTCAGCCTCGGCGAGTACCTGATGTTCGGCGCCCTCGTCTTCGTCATCATTTCCCTGCTGGTCCCCGCGAGCAGCGAACAAATGATCTACGTCCTCGGCGGTTTCTGGGTGATGTTCCTGGCCGTCTTTGTCGACGTCTTTATCCTCTCCCGCAAGCTCAAGAAGCGTCTTGCCGAGAAGTTCGGCGAGGTCGAGCGCGGCACCGTCTGGTACGGCTCCATGCGCTCCCTGCAGTTCCGCCGCCTGCGGCTGCCCAAGCCCCAGGTCAAGCGCGGCGAATTCCCCGCCTGATCCACGCCTTCAACAAGGAGAGCCCCCGGCAGCTGCCGGGGGCTCTTTTCGTTCGTCCGGGGTCCACGGAGGGCGCGCCCCGTCGCGGCCTAGCGCCGGGACGGGTGCTTCGCGAGCAGCCGGTTGATCCGCGCCGCCCAGAAGGGACCCTCATAGAGGAAGGCCGTGTAGCCCTGCACCAGGGTGGCACCGGCGTCGAGGCGCTGCTGGACATCCTGCGCCGTCTCCACGCCGCCCACCGAGACCAGGGTGATGGCACCGCCGGTAGCGGCCTTGAGCCTGGACAGCACTTCAAGCGACCGCTGCTTCAGCGGCGCGCCGGAGAGTCCGCCGGCGCCGCACGCCTCGACCTTTTCCGGGCTGGAGACCAGCCCGGCGCGGCCGATCGTGGTGTTGGTGGCGATGATGCCGTCCAGCTTCAGGTCAAGGGCCAGCCGGGCGACGTCGTCGATGTCCTCGTCGCTAAGGTCCGGGGCGATCTTGACCAGCAGGGGCACGTGCCGCCCGGCGGCGCTGTCCGCCGCTTCCCCCACCGCGGTCAGCAGCGGCCGCAGGGTGTTGACGTCCTGCAGCAGGCGCAGCCCCGGGGTGTTCGGGGAACTGACGTTGACCACCAGGTAATCGGCTGCGGGCGCCAGGCTGCGGGCGCTGACCAGGTAGTCCGCCACCGCGTCCTCAAGCTCCACGACCTTACTCTTGCCGATGTTGACGCCGATGACGGGGCGGACGCCGGGGTAGCGGCGCTGCAGGGCCGCACGTGCGGAGCGGAGCCGGGGTGCCACGGCGGCGGCGCCGTCGTTGTTGAAACCCATCCGGTTGATCACGGCGCGGTCCTCGACCAGGCGGAACAGCCGGGGCGCCGGGTTGCCGGGCTGCGCTTGACCCGTGATGGTGCCGACCTCGACGTGGCCGAAGCCGAGGTCGGTCAGCGCCTCGATGCCGTGGCCCTCCTTGTCAAAGCCCGCGGCCAGCCCGAACGGTGAAGGGAACGTCAGGCCGAAGGCCTCGGTCCGCAACGAGGCCGCCGGCGCGGTGAACCGCTGCAACACCCGTCCGGCCCCGCAACTGTTGGCCAGCCGGATGGCCCGAAAACCGATCTTGTGGGCGCGCTCGGCGTCCATCCAGGAGAAGGCGAGCCGGAAGAAGGTGGGATATACGCGCATGCCCCTAGTTTTCCGGTTCCGGCCGCACAAACCAAAATGCCGCCGGCAAACGCGCCAAAACCAGACAAAACCTCAGCCCGGCGGGCGCTAGCATGAAGCCATGACCAGCGATGATGCAGTCCACAGCAACGGCCCGGCGGCGGCTTCCGAGGCACGGATCGAGGCTGACGTGGTGGTTGTCGGCGCCGGACTTGCCGGGCTGGTGGCCGCGGCGGAGGCGTATGCGGCGGGCCGGCGGGTGGCGGTCCTGGACCAGGAACCCGAGGCTTCGGCGGGCGGCCAGGCACACTGGTCCTTCGGCGGCCTCTTCCTGGTCAACACCCCGGAGCAGCGGCGGCTGGGCGTCCGCGACAGCGCGCAGCTTGCCCTGGCGGACTGGCTCTCCTCCGCTGCCTTTGACCGGCCCGAGGACGCCCTGGCCCGGCAATGGGCGGAGGCCTACGTGGACTTCGCGGCCGGCGAGAAGCGTGCCTGGCTTGCCTCCCTGGGCGTGAGCCTGTTCCCGCTGGTGCAGTGGGCCGAGCGCGGGGGCTACGGCCCCGACGGCCACGGAAACACCGTCCCGCGCTTCCACGTCGCTTGGGGCACCGGCCCGGCGCTGGTCGCGCCCTTCCTCGCCAAGCTCCGCGAAGGCGTGGCCGCCGGACGCGTGTCCTTTTACTTCCGGCATCGCGCCACCGAACTGACGACGACGGCGGGCCGGCTCAGCGGGGTCCGCGGCGAGGTCCTGGCGACCAGCGCTGCCGCGCGGGGCGAACAGTCCTCCCGCACGGCCGCCGGCGCTTTCGAGGCCGACGCCGGCGCCGTCGTCGTCACCACCGGCGGCATTGGCGGGAACCACGACGCGGTCCGGCGGCAATGGCCTGGCGGCGGCGCTCCGGCGTCGATGCTCAGCGGTGTCCCGGCCTCGGTGGACGGCGACTTCCTGGCCGCGGTGGACCGCGCCGGCGGCCGGCTGATCAACGGCGACCGGATGTGGCACTATCCGGAAGGCATCCACAACCATTCCCCGGTCTGGCCGCAGCACGGGATCAGGATCCTGCCCGGCCCGTCTGCGCTCTGGCTCGATGCCACGGGCAGAATGCTCCCCGCGCCGCTTTTCCCGGGCTTCGACTCGCTCGGCGCGCTCCGGCACATCCTCGGCACCGGGCACACCCACTCCTGGTTCGTGCTGAACAAGACCATCGCGATGAAGGAATTCGCGCTCTCCGGCTCCGAGCAGAACCCGGACCTGACCGGCAAGGACCTCCGCCTGCTCGCCAACCGCCTCAAACCGGCCGGGGACAGCCCGCTGCAGCGCTTCCTGGACCGGGGTGTCGACTTCCTGCAGGCCGGCAGCCCTGCGGAGCTCGCCGCGAAGATGAACTCCCTCACCGGTGCGCCGCTCATCGACGCCGCGGAACTGGACCGCCTGGTCCGGTCCAGGGACCGGCAGTTCACCAGCGGGCTGGGCAAGGATCCGCAGCTCGCGGCGATCCGCGCCGCCCGGCGCTTCGCCACGGACAAGATCATGCGGGTGGCGCCGCCGCACCGCATGCTCGATCCCCGGCACGGGCCGCTGCTGGCGGTCCGCCTCTCGGTCCTCACCCGCAAGAGCCTCGGCGGGATCCAGACGGATCTGAACTCGCGGGTCCTGGACGGCGCCGGCCGCCCGGTGGCCGGGCTCTACGCCGCCGGCGAGGCGGCCGGTTTTGGCGGCGGCGGCATCCACGGGTACCGCGCCCTGGAAGGAACGTTCCTTGGCGGGTGCCTGTTCTCCGGCCGTGCGGCGGGCCGCGCCGCGGCCTCAGCCCTCTAGCCGGCCGACCGGGAGGATCAGATGGACTGGCAGACCGACATCCTGGGTGAGGACTTCGCGGCGTGCCCCTTCCAGACCACCGGACCGGACGGCGTCGAACGCACCGCCACCCTGGTCCGGCACATTCCCGCCTCGGGCGCCGGCAGCGCCGCCCGGCGTGCAGTGCTGTTCCTCCACGGCTGGAGCGACTACTTCTTCAACGAGGAACTCGCGGAGTTCTGGACCGGTCAGGGGTTTGTTTTCTTCGCACTGGACATGCACAACCACGGCCGGAGCCTGCGGCCCGGCACCCACGGCGGCTACGTCGCGGACCTGGCCGACTACGACGCCGAGATCACGGCCGCGATCGGCATCATCGAGTCCCTGGCCCCCAAGGGCGCGCCTCCCCCGCCGGTAACCCTGATGGGGCACTCCACCGGCGGACTCATCGCCGCGCTCTGGGCGAGCCGGCACCCTGGCCGGGCCGCCCAGCTGGTCCTCGACAGCCCCTGGCTCGAGATGCACGGCAGCCCTGCCGTCCGCCGCGCCGCACGGGCCATGGTGGAGCCGCTGGCACGCTTCCGGCCCGAATCCGTGATCCGGCTGCCCGAGCGTGCCTTCTACTGGCGCAGCATCAGCAGCGCCGCGGAAGGCGAATGGGTCCTGGATGACAACTACCGGCCGCCGCGGGCGTTCCCGGTGCGGGCCGGCTGGCTCAGCGCCGTACTCGCCGGCCAGTCCCGCGTGGCCCGGGGACTGAATATCGACGTCCCCATCCTGGTGCTGATCTCCGGCGCCAGCGCCAACGGAATGTTCTGGAAAGAGTCGATGCGGCGCACCGACGCCGTCCTGGATGTGAACACGATCGCCCTGCGCGCCCTCAGCCTGGGCCGCACCGTGACCCTCGAACGGATCGACGGCGCCCTGCACGACGTCTTCCTCTCCGCCCCGCGGGTCCGGGCCGACGCGTATGCCCGTCTCGCCCGCTGGATCCGGGCCTATGTCACCGACGACGGCGGGCAGCAATGACGGTGCCCGCGGCGCAGCATTGGCAGCGGGATGTCCTGGGGAACCGCTTCGAGTCCCTGGAGCTGGCCCTGAGCCCGGATGACGAGGGACCCGTCGTCGCCACCCTGGTCCGTCCACGGCAGCACCCGGAAGATGGACCTCGACGCCGTGATCGACGTGGAGGAAACGGCGCGCCGGGCGCTCGGGCTGGGCCGCCGGATAGCCGTCTTCCGCTACCCCGGGGCGATCCACGACGTCTTCCTCTCGCGCCCCGCGGTGCGGCGGGAAACCTACGCGGATCTGCTGCTCTGGCTGAGCCTGTACCCCGGATAACGGAGCCGGCCGGCTGAGGCGGCCCGGTCCCCCGGGCTCAGGCCGGGTTCAGCGGGGCGGCCGCGTCGACGGCTCCGCCATACCGACGATCCCGCTGGGCGTAGATTTCGACGGCGTCCCACAGCGTCCGCCGGTCCACGTCCGGCCATAGCGTGTCGAGGAAGACGAACTCGGCGTAGGCGGACTGCCAGAGCATGAAGTTGGACAGCCGCTGCTCGCCAGAGCTGCGCAGGAACAGGTCGACGTCGGGCAGGTCCGGCTCGTCGAGGTACTTCTGGATCGTCCGCTCGGTGATGGCGCCGGGCTTGAGCCGGCCCGCGGCGACCTCCTCGGCGATCGCGGAGACGGCGTCGGCGATCTCTGCCCGGCCGCCGTAGTTAACACACATGTTCAAGGTGCAGGTGCTGTTGCCGCGGGTGTACTCCTCAGCCTCCTCGAGCTCCCGGATCACCGAACCCCAGAGCTTGGGCCGCCGCCCGGACCAGCGGATCCGCACGCCCCACTCGTCGAGCTGGTTCCGCTGGCGACGCAGCACATCCTTGTTAAATCCCATCAGGAAGCGCACTTCCTCGGGCGAGCGGCGCCAGTTCTCGGTGGAGAACGCGTAGACGCTAACGTGCTCGATGCCGAGTTCGATGGCCCCGGCCATCACGTCCAGCAGGGCCGGCTCCCCCGCCTTGTGGCCCTCAATCCGGGGCAGGCCGCGCTGGTTGGCCCAGCGGCCGTTGCCGTCCATCACGATCGCGACGTGCTTCGGGATGAACTCCGCCGGGATGGCGGGCGGCAGGGCACCGGAGGGGTGCGGGTAGGGCGCCACCACCTCGGCGGTTCGCCGGCGGACCGGATTCTTCTTCTTTCCCAAGGCCACGGCTATGTTCGCTCCACATGTTTGAGGGATTTCAGGACGCGTTCCAAATGCCACTGCAGGTAGCTGGCCACCAGGCCCGCCGCTTCCCGGCGGTGGGCCGGCGCAGAGGCGTCCGCCGCCGTCCAGTTACCGGTCAGCAGCGCCCCCAGCAAGAGCACCGTCTCCGCGGCGGGCGCGGGGGAACCGGGTGGCCGGCACTCCCCGCAGACCATGCCGCCCAGCGAGGCGGAAAACGCGGTGTGCGGCCCCGGCGCGCCGCAGCGGGCGCAGTCGGTGAAGCTGGGCGCCCAGCCGCCGGTGGACAGGGCACGGAGCAGGTAGGAATCCAGGATGAGCTCGGGGGCGTGGTCGCCCCGGCTCAGCGACGCCAGCGCCCCGACCAGCAGGTTGTACTGGGCGGTTCCGGCCTCGCCGTCGACGTCGGTGAGCTTCTCAGCAGTTTCGGTCATCGCGGCGGCGACGGTGTAGCGGCCGTAGTCGGCGGCGATGTTGGAGCCGTAGGCGCCCTTGGCGACGGCCTGCGTGACGACGTCCAGGGTGCGGCCGGAGATGAGCTGGAGGTCGGCAACCATAAAGGGTTCCAGTCTCGCGCCGAAGCGGCTGCTGGTTCGACGGACGCCCTTGGCGACGGCCCGGACCTGGCCATGGTGCTTGGTCAGCAGGGTGATGATGCGGTCCGCTTCGCCGAGCTTGTGGGTGCGCAGGACGACGGCGTCGTCGCGGTACGCGCGCGCAGCAAAGGAGGAAGGTTGGGCCACAGTTAATCTTCGCACTGACTTTGGGGAAACACTGCCATTGGAAAAGCGGCCCTGCCGGGACGAAGCGCCGCGCCGCCGGAAACTCTGGCGGCGCGGCGTCCCGGGCTGCTAGGCGCGGGCGTCCCGGATGGCACGGTTGACGGCCGAGATGACAGCCTTGAGCGAGGCCATGGAGGTGTTGGCGTCAATCCCGACACCCCACAGCACCCGCTCCCCCACGGCGCATTCGACGTAGGCCGCGGCCTGGGCGCTGCCGCCTTCGGACAGGGCGTGCTCGCTGTAGTCGAGCACGCGGACATCCACGCCGTCCTCGCGCAGGATGCTCAGCAGCGCGGCGATCGGGCCGTTACCGGTCCCGGTGCGCCGCAGCGGCTTGCCATCCACCTTGAGCGCGGCGGTCAGCGTCATGGTGCCGTCCTCGTCCGACTCGGTGCTGACCGCGCCGAGGGCGTAGCGGCCCCACTGGGCCTCGGCGGCGGCCGAGGGCAGGTACTCGTCCTGGAAGAGCTGCCACAGCTGGCCGCCGCTGACTTCGCCGCCCACCGTGTCGGTGCGCCGCTGGATGACGCCGGAGAATTCGATCTGCGCCCGGCGCGGAAGGTCCAGGTTGTGCTCGTTCTTGAGCAGGTAGGCCACGCCGCCCTTGCCGGACTGCGAATTCACCCGGATGACGGCCTCGTAGCTGCGGCCGAGGTCCTTGGGATCCACCGGCAGGTACGGGACCTGCCAGGCGTAGTCGGCCACATCCTTGCCCGCGGCGGCTGCGTCCCTCTCCAACGCCTCCAGACCCTTCTTGATGGCGTCCTGGTGCGAGCCGGAGAAGGCCGTGAAGACCAGGTCACCGCCGTACGGGGAGCGCTCGGCGACGGGCAGCTGGTTGCAGTACTCGACGGTGCGGCGGACGTCGTCGATGTCGGAGAAGTCGATCATCGGGTCGATGCCCTGGACGAACATGTTCAGGCCCAGGGTGACCAGGTCTACGTTGCCGGTCCGCTCCCCGTTGCCGAACAGGCAGCCTTCGATCCGGTCGGCCCCGGCCAGGTAGCCCAGCTCGGCGGCCGCGACGCCGGTCCCCCGGTCGTTGTGCGGGTGCAGGGAGAGGATGATGCCTTCGCGCGGGTGCAGATGCCGGCTCATCCACTCGATGGAGTCCGCGTACACGTTGGGGGTGGCCATTTCGACCGTGGCCGGCAGGTTGATGATGACCTGGCGGTCGGCGGAGGCCTCGAAGACGTCAGCGATCGCGTTGCAGACCCGCACGGCGTAGGGGAGCTCGGTGCCGGTGAAGGATTCCGGCGAGTACTCGTAGGTGATGTGGGTGTCCTGGAGGGTTTCCTCGTACTTCTTGCACAGGCGCGCGCCCTGCAGGGCGATGTCGAGGATGCCGTCCTCGTCCTGGTTGAAGACGACGCGGCGCTGCAGGACCGACGTCGAGTTGTACAGGTGCACGATGGCCTGCTTGGCGCCGACCAGGGACTCGTAGGTCCGCTCAATCAGGTGTTCCCGGGCCTGGGTCAGGACCTGGATGGTGACGTCGTCCGGGATGCGGTTGCCCTCAATGAGCTGGCGGACGAAGTCGAAGTCCGTCTGCGAGGCCGAGGGGAAGCCGACTTCGATCTCCTTGTAGCCCATCCGGACCAGCAGCTCGAACATCTTCATCTTGCGGGCCGGGCTCATCGGGTCGATCAGAGCCTGGTTGCCGTCACGCAGGTCGACCGCGCACCAGCGCGGGGCCTTGGTGATGACCTTGTCGGGCCAGGTGCGGTCCGGCAGTTCGACCGTGATCAGGTCCTGGAACGGGACGTAGCGGTGGACCGGCATTCCTGAGGGCTGCTGTGCGTTTCGCATTACTATCGGGGCCTTTTCTGTGGTTCCTGGTGAAAGGGTGGCCGGGCAACACAAACTCCGCAGCGAGGTTTGGCCTTGCGCTAGATCGCGTCTGAGGCCTCGCCGCGGCAGCTAAGAAGAAGCAGTTCTGCGCGCACATTTTCACACTAACACGGGTGCGTAAGATGAAGGAGCCATACCTCCGCAACGTCCACCATGCAGACGCTGTACCGGTGCCAGGCCCGGTGCAGCCTCCCACTCGAAGGAGCCGCAGTGCCGCTTTCCGGGATTGACCAGTCCACCATCGACGCCGGCGTCCGCCCCCAGGACGACCTTTACCGGCACTTCAACGGGAGCTGGCTGAAGAACACCCCCATACCGGACGACCGGCCGCTGGAAGGCACGTTCACAGCGCTGCGCGACGGCTCCGAACTGGCGGTCAAGGAGATCATCCTGGAGGCGGCCGGCCGCGGCGAGGACGCGAGCGGCATCGAACGCAAGATCGGGGACCTGTACAACAGCTTCATGGACGAGGAGGCCGTGGAGGCCAAGGGGGCGGAGCCGATCCGCGCCCGGCTGGCCGAGGTTTTCGCGACGGCGTCCGTTGCCGAACTGGTCCGGCTCGCCGGTCGGCTGTTCCGCGCCGACGTCTCCGGCCTGTTCTACATCTACCCGGCGCCCGACGCGGGCAACCCGGACCGGATCCTGCTCTACACCGGCCAGGCGGGCCTGGGCCTGCCGGATGAGTCCTATTACCGCGAAGAAAAATTCGCGCCGATGGTGCAGTCCTACCGCGACTACGTCCGCACCATGTTCGGGCTGGCCGGCATCCCGGACGCCGAGGCTGCGGCGGCCCGCGTCGTCGAGCTGGAGACTTCCCTGGCGGCACATCACTGGGACAAGGTAACGCTGCGCAATCCGCAGAAGACCTACAACCTGAAGTCGGCCGAGGAGGTCTCGCAGCTGTTCCCGCTGCTCGCGGACTGGTTCGACGCTGCCGGCATCGCAGCGGACAAGCGCGCCGAACTCGTGGTCAGCACGCCGGACTTCTTCGCGGGCGCCGCTGCCCTGCTGGAGTCGGTGCCGCTGGCCGTCTGGCAGGAGTGGCTTGCGCTGCGGGTGGTCGGCGCGGCCGCCCCCTACCTTTCGGCCGCCTTCGTTGACGCGAACTTTGCGTTCTACGGCACCACGCTGAGCGGCACGCCGCGCAACCGGGACCGCTGGAAGCGCGGTGTCGCCGTCGTCGAGGCCGCCCTCGGCGAGGCGGTCGGGCAGATCTACGTGGCCCGGCACTTCCCGGAAAGCCACAAGGAGCACATGCGCGCGCTGGTGGCCAACCTGATCGAGGCGTACCGCGGGTCGATCACGAACCTGGCCTGGATGGGTGAAGAGACCAAGGTGGAGGCGCTGAAAAAGCTCGATTCCTTCCGGGCCAAGATCGGCTACCCGGACAAGTGGATCGACTACTCCGCCGTGGTGATCGACGAGGCTGACCTGCTGGGCAACGTGGAGCGCGCCCACAGCGCCGACGTCGACCGGCACCTGGACGAGGTGGGCAAGCCCGTGGACCGGGAGAAGTGGCTCATGACGCCGCAGACCGTGAACGCCTACTACCACCCGTTGCTCAACGAGATCGTGTTCCCGGCCGCCATCCTGCAGCCGCCGTTCTTCACCGCCGACGCCGACGACGCCGTCAACTACGGCGGCATCGGGGCCGTGATCGGCCACGAGATCGGCCACGGCTTTGATGACCAGGGCTCCCAGTACGACGGCAGCGGCCTGCTCCGGAACTGGTGGACCGAGGCGGACCGGACCGCCTTCGAGGCACTGACCTCCAAGCTGGTGGCCCAATTCGATGCCCTCTCCCCTGCCGAAGCCGCCGGCCACCACGTCAACGGCAAGCTGACGCTGGGCGAGAACATCGGCGACCTCGGCGGCCTCACCATCGCCTACAAGGCGTACCAGATCAGCCTCGGCGGGCAGGAGCCGCCGGTGCTGGACGGACTCACCGGCGCCCAGCGTTTCTTCGCCTCTTGGGCCGCAAGCTGGCGGCAGGTGATCCGAAGCGAGGAAGCTCTCCGGCGGCTCGCCACGGATCCGCACTCCCCCAACGAATTCCGCACCAACACCATCGCCAAGAACCTCGATGCCTTCCACTCGGCGTTCGAAACCACCGAGCAGGACGGCATGTGGCTGGCGCCGGAGGAGCGGGTCAGCATCTGGTAGCGGCCATCGTCCTGCCGCAGGACCAGCAAAGGCGGGCCGGGTGACATCACCCGACCCGCCTTTGTTGTGTTGTTTCCTAGTGCGTGATCAGCGCGTGATCAGCGCGGGGTTGGCCTGCTGGCACACGGTGTCCCCGGCGGTCTGGTTGACGATGTTCGGCGGCAGTGTCGCCGGGGCGTTCGGCTGCTGGGTAGCGCCGGCGGCGTAGTCGCGGCCCACGTAGACCTGCACGCCGGTGACACCGGCCGCCGGGAGCACCTGGGAGGCCGGGATGCCGAGCAGCGCGGCGATGTCTGCGGCCACGTCGGCGAACTCCGCCCCGTAGTACACCGCCGTTGTGGCCACCGCCTTGGCGGTCAACTGGCCCGTCTTGGTGAAGCCTCCCGCGGCCAGGGCGGCCACGAGTTCCTTGGCCCGGGCCGGGTCCCCGGACCCGTTGGCCACGGTAACGGGCTGCAGCGCCTTGTTATACGCCGGGGCGGCAGGGCTCTGGCTGGCCGACGGTTCCGCGCTGGCCGAGGCGCTGGCAGAGGCGGCCGGTTTGGCGGCCGGATCCGTCAGGTCGACGTCGTTGCGCATCGCCGCGAACAGCTGCGAGGCGGCCGGTTGGGCCAGTTGCAGGCGGTTCGGATCGGACACCGCGGGCTCGGTCGGGGCGGCGACAAAGGCGACCTTCCCGACGTCGATGTTCTTGAGCCGGTTTCCGACCGTGAGCAGCGTCGGGACGGAGGCCATGCCCTCGTCAATCGTCAGGTTCTTGGTGATCGCGTCCGCGATGCCGAGCATCCGACCGGGGTTGGAGAGTGTGCCGTCGTCCTTGATCTTGCGGACCAGGGAGGACAGGAAGCCCTGCTGGGCCTTGATCCGGCCGAGGTCGCTACCGTCGCCGAAGGCGTGCCGCGTGCGGACGAAGGAGAGCGCCTGCTCGCCCTGGACCTTGGAGGTGCCCTTGGGCAGGCGGAGTCCGGAGTCGGGGTCGTAGATTGCGTCACTGACGCATACGTCCACGCCGCCGACGGTATTGGACAGCTCCTTGACCGAGTTGAAATCCGCCATCATGAAGTGGTCGACCTCGAGGCCAGTAATTTTGTTGACCGTGTCCACGGCGCAGCCGATGCCGGCCTCGGACATCGCCGCGTTGATCATGACGTTCTTCTGGGCCGGGAACTCCTGCTTCGTTTTCTGGTCCACGCACTTGGGAATGTCAACCAGCAGATCGCGCGGGAAGCTGACCACGCTGACGCGCTTGTTGTCCGCGGAAATGTCCATCAGCATCATGACGTCTGAGTGGCCGTAGCCGGTGGAATCGGCTGCACCGCCGTATTGCGAGTTCTTGCCGTCGCGGGTGTCCGATCCGAGGATCAGGATCTGCATCCTGTCCTTCGCTTCGTCGACCGCGTCCTCGGTCCGGCTGTTGCCGGCCCCCAGGGCCTGTTTGGTGATGTTCCCCTGCAGGCGGATGAACCAGTAGGCGCCGAAGGCGATCACCCCGACGAGCAGGACGGAAATGATGAGCGTCGTGGCCTTGAGCCACATCGGGGTCCGCGAAGCGGCTCCCAAGTGGCGGGCCGGGCCGACGGAAGTGTCTTCCGTGTGCCGGGCAGCGGCATTTGACCGAACCGGGGGGCCGGTTCCGTCTGCACGGTTGTCACGGGGTCGAACCACGGGTGATGCCTTCCTTAGCGAGCGGGAGTCTCACCATTTTAGTGTCCGAAACTGGGAAAATCCCGATGGGCGTGCCGGTCCGCGGCGGCGTTCCGCGGGCCGGCCGCACACGCGGCCAGCCTTTGGGGCACCGCGCGCTCGGGCGCCGCCGGGGGCCTAGAAGCCCAGTTTCACCAGTTGCTTCGGATCGCGTTGCCAGTCCTTGGCGACCTTGACGTGCAGGTCCAGGTAGATCCGGGCCCCGAGGAGGGCCTCGATGGCTTTGCGCGCCGTGGTGCCCACTTCACGAAGCCGGGCGCCGCCCTTGCCGATGATGATGGCCTTCTGCGAGGGCCGTTCCACATAGAGGTTGACCCGTACGTCCAGGAACGGGCGGTCCTCCGGCCGGCCTTCGCGCGGAACGATCTCGTCGACCACAACGGCCAGGGAGTGCGGAAGTTCGTCGCGGACGCCTTCAAGCGCGGCCTCGCGGATGAGCTCGGCGATCATCACCGCTTCGGGCTCGTCAGTCAGGTGGCCGTCCGGGTAGAGCGGCGGCGACGGCGGCATGTGGCCGATCAGCACGTCGGCGACGGTACCAACCTGGAAGCCGTCCGTGGCGGAGACCGGGACGATGTCCTTCCAGCCGTCCTCGCCCAGCACCTCGCGGCCCAGGGCGGCGACGGCGAGCAGCTGCTCGGTCAGGGCCTGGCGGTCCACGGTGTCGGCCTTCGTCACGACGGCGATGACCGGCTTGTTCCCGACGGCGGCGAGCTGCGCGGCGATGAACTTGTCGCCGGGGCCGATCTTCTCGTTGGCGGGCAGGCAGAAGCCGATCGCGTCCACCTCGGCGAGGGTGTCCGCGACAAGTTCGTTGAGGCGCTTGCCCAGCAGGGTGCGCGGACGGTGGAGTCCGGGGGTGTCCACCAGGATCAGCTGCGCGTCCTCGCGGTGCACGATGCCGCGGATGGTGTGGCGGGTGGTCTGCGGCTTGGCCGAAGTGATGGCGACTTTCTGGCCGACCAGGGCGTTGGTGAGGGTGGATTTGCCCGCGTTGGGACGTCCCACCAGCACCGCGAACCCGGCCCGGTAACCGCCGTAGGGCGCTTCGCCGTCGGACTTATTCTGCTTGCTCACGTGGAACTCCCTGTTGCGTTGGTTCGGCCTCGTCGAGAAGGTCTTCAAGGTCAGTTTCTTCCTTTGGAACTGCGGCCGCAATGATGTGGCTGACGCGGTTCCGGCGGCCCTCGAGCCTGTCGGCCCGGAGGGTGACGCCGTCGACGGCGACGGTGCTCCCGACGATCGGCACCCGGCCAAGCGCCTTCGCGAGGAGGCCGCCCACGGTGTCCACCTCGTCATCTTCGAGCTCGAGGTCGAAGAGCTCGCCGAGGTCGTCGATGCTCATCTTGGCGCTGACCCGGTAGCTGCCGTCGCCCAGTTCCACCGCTTCGGCGGCTTCGGTGTCGTATTCGTCCACAATCTCGCCGACGATTTCCTCGATCAGGTCCTCGAGCGTGACCAGCCCGGCGGTCCCGCCGTACTCGTCGATCACGATGGCGACGTGCGTTGATTCTTTTTGCAGCTCGCGGAGCAGCTCGCTCACGGGCTTCGAATCGGGAACGTAGCGCACCTCGCGGGCCAGCTCGTCGACGAGCGGCGGCTCCTCGCCCGGGCCCAGGTTGTGGACCACGGCGGCGACGTCCTTGAGGTAGACGATGCCGAGGATCTGGTCCGTGTTGTCACCGATGACCGGGATCCGCGAGTATCCGGAGCGCAGGAACAGCGACATCGCCCGGTGCAGGCTGGAGCCGGAGTCGATGCAGAGGATGTCCGTCCGGGGCACCATAACGGAGCGGACCAGCGTGTCGCCAAAGTCGAAGACCGACTGGATCAGCTCGGCTTCGTTGTCCTCGATCACGTCGGATTCGCTCGCACGTTCGACCAGTTCGCGGAACTCCTCTTCACTGAAGAAGGCTTCGTTGTCCGCCGGCGCGCCGGGCGCGACGGCACTACCGACCGTGACCAGCCAGCCCGGAATCGGACCCAGCACCCAGCAGAGCCACCGGATCAGGGGCGCCGAGAAGCGGACCAGGCCGGCCGAGTGCACCCGACCCAGCTGGCGCGGGGACACCCCGACGATCACAAAGCCGACCAGCGCCATGATGCCGGTGGCGGCCAGGCCCGCGAGCCAGGCGTTGTCGAGCAGGCTGTGCAACAGCACGGTGACAGCCACCGCGGAGGCCATCTCGAACCAGACCCGCCAGAACCTCAGGGCGCGCATGTGCGCCACCGGCTGGCCCATGATCCGCTTCAGCGCGGTGCCGCGGCTGTGCAGGATCGCCTGTTCGGCGTCGTGCCGGGGAAGGTAATTGAAGGCAGCCTCGGCCGCGGTCAATACGGCGGCAAAGCTGAGGAAGACCAGCGCCATGCCGGCCAGGATCAGTGGGGTCACTGAATCGTCTCTGCCGGGGCGTCCTTGCCGGTGAAGCCGGAGAGCAGTTCGCGCTGCAGTCCGAACATCTCTTCCTTTTCTTCCGGTTCCGCGTGGTCAAAGCCCAGCAGGTGCAGGATGCCGTGGGTGGTGAGCAGCAGCATCTCGTCCTGGGTCGAGTGGCCGGCGTTCTTCGCCTGGACCTCGGCCACCTGCGGGCAAATCGCGATATCGCCCAGCATCCCTTGCGGGGTCGGCTTGTCCGGTGTACCTGGGGTGAGTTCATCCATCGGCACGGACAGCACGTCCGTGGAGCCCGGCTCGTCCATCAGTTCGATGTGGAGCTTCTCCATGGCGGGCTCGTCGACCAGCAGGATGGAGAGCTCCGCCTGCGGGTGGATGAAGAGCCGTTCGAAGACGAACCGGGCCAGGGCCACCAGTTCGGCTTCGTCGACGCTGACGCCGGATTCGTTGTTGACCTCGATGCTCATGCGCGTTCTCCCCGGTTTTCCCGGGCGACGGAATGCTTGACCCGGTTCCTTTGTGTCTCGTCCCAGTTGCTGTAGGCGTTCACGATGTCGCCCACCAGCCGGTGCCGGACGACGTCGGAGGCGTCCAGGACCGAGAAATTGACGTCCTCGATCCCCTGCAGGATCTCTTCGACGATCCGCAGCCCGGAGCGGGTGCCGAACGGCAGGTCCACCTGGGTCACGTCGCCGGTGACGACCATCTTGGAGCCGAAGCCGAGCCGGGTGAGGAACATCTTCATCTGCTCCGGCGTGGTGTTCTGGGCCTCGTCCAGGATGATGAACGCGTCGTTGAGCGTGCGCCCGCGCATGTAGGCCAGCGGTGCCACCTCGATGGTGCCGGCGGCCATCAGCCGAGGGATCGACTCGGGATCCATCATGTCGTGCAAGGCGTCGTAAAGCGGGCGCAGGTAGGGGTCGATCTTGTCGCTCAGCGTGCCGGGCAGGAACCCCAGCCGCTCCCCCGCTTCAACGGCCGGGCGGGTCAGGATGATCCGGCTGACTTCCTTTTGCTGCAGCGCCTGGACCGCCTTGGCCATGGCCAGGTAGGTCTTGCCGGTACCGGCCGGGCCGATCCCGAAGATCACCGTGTTCGCGTCGATGGCGTCCACATAGTTCTTCTGGTTCAGGGTCTTGGGCCGGATGGTCTTGCCGCGGCTGGACAGGATGTTCAATGTCAGGACGTCCACGGGGTTCTGCAGCGACTGGCTGCGCAGCATGGACACCAGCTGCTGCAGCACGGCCGGCGTGATGACGGTGCCGCGGGCCACCAGGCCGCGCACTTCGTTAAGCAGCCGCATGATCCGGGGCACGTCGGCGGACGGGCCGCTGATGGCAAGTTCGTTGCCGCGGACATGGAAGTCGACGTCGGGGAACTGGGTTTCAATGAAGCGCAAGGCCTCGTCGTGGCTACCCAGGGACTGCACCATCTGGTCGGAGTTGTCGAACAGCACCACCTCCGTCCGCAGGCCTGGGAGGGAGTGGGGAAATTCCCCTGCGGTGCGCTCGCCCGCGCTGATCCGGGCCTTGCCGTTGGCTGCTTCAGTCATGGTGTTGGCCCGTGGGCCTCTGGTCCCCTCCAGTTCGGAAATGGTCTCCCGCCGTTGCCGGCCAACGGCCATCCGGGCCATCAGCGCCGGGTTCCGGCGGGTCCTTCCATCTTACGCCAGCGCGGCCCGGTACCGGCGCGGAGGGCCTCGGCAACGCCGTTAGGTATCAACTTCATATCGTCCTCATATCGTTCCCGTTGCAGTTCCCTGGCCGGTGCGGAAACCCGCCCGGAGCGCGGACGTCCTGTGTAATGCTGGATTCGGCCCTGCCGGGCCCGACGCCGCCGTACCTTTGACGGCCCGTTTGTATCCCGGCGCGGCGGACACCGGCCCGTGGAAGAGACCCTGCGGGCACGGAGCGAACACACAACGAAGGGACAGCGGCGATCAGTCAGCGTGGAGGCATCAAGGCAGCAGGCCGGCGTACGCGCCGCGGGGTCCTGCTGCTGGTGCTGCCCGCCGCCCTGGCCCTTTCCGGCTGCGTCGCCACACCCCAGCCCGGGATCACCGACTCGGGTACCCCCACCCAGACGGTGCCGGGTCCGGCACCCGGCGTCGCCACCACCAGCGCCCCGCTGGAATCCACGCAGGCGTCCAACAAGGCACCGGTCTACTGGATCGGACGCAGCAACAACAATGTCTTCCTGTACCGGGAATTCCGGGACGTCTCCGAGCAGGACAACCCCATCACGCGGGCCCTGCGGGTAATGATGTCGGAGAAGCCGTTGGACCCCGACTTCTTCACCCCGTGGCAGAATCCGAAAAAGCTCGCCACCTCGATTTCAGGCAAAAACATCATCACCGTGGATGTGTCCGCAGACGCGTTCAACAGCAACGTCGACGCCGACATGGCAGAACGCGCCATCCAGCAGCTGGTCTACACGGCCACGGCAGCGGGGGCCAGTGCGGGCTTGACGGACGCCGGGCAGCAGATCCAGGTCGTCATCCTCGTGGACGGGCACACCGACTATGTGGCTTTCAACCGGGTGCGGCTTGGTGCGCCGACGTCGCGCAGCGCCGGGATGGTGGCGCCCGTGTGGATTATCGATCCGCAGGAGGGCACCGAGGAAGCCGACGGAGCCGTGAAGTTTTCCGGCCGCAGCACGGTCCCGGGCGGCAAGTTGCGCTGGGAGATTCTGCGGGTCGACGGCACCACCAAGACTCCTTACCTGAACGGCAATATGACCGCCTCCGCCGACGGCGCGCAGGCCGGCCTGTTCAACTTTTCGCTGAACCTCGGGCCCGGAAGCTATGAGGCCCGGGTGTCGCAGGTGGATCCCACCGGCGCCGTGCAGGACCTGAACGTCGATACCCGCGGGTTCACCGTCCGCTAGTCCGGTCCCCTGCGGCTCACAGCGTCCGGGGGCTACCAGCGTCCGAGGATGTCGCTCGCCAGCACGGTGGCGGCGGGCCCGGCGGTGGACGAACGCAGCACGTGGTGGCCCAGCAGGGCGGTCACGGCGCCGGCGTCACACAACCGGGTGACCTCGCGGGGGCTGATGCCGCCCTCCGGACCCACGATCAGGAGCACCTCGCGCGGCTTGCCGCCGTCGCCGTCCCCTTGCCCGGCCCCTTGCCAGGCTTCCAGGACCTGCCGCAGCGGCCGCACCGCGTCCTCGTGCAGGATGATGGCCAGGTCCGCGGCTGCGACGGCCGCCTGCAGCCCGCCGCCGTCGACGGCGTCCCGGACCTCCGGGATCCAGGCGCGTCGCGCCTGCTTCGCGGCTGCCGTCACCACCGACTGCCACTTGGCGTGTGCCTTGGCCGCGCGTTCGGGCTTCCACCGGACGATCGACCGCTCCGCTTGCCAGGGCACGACGGCGTCGATGCCCAGTTCCGTGGCCGTTTCGGCGGCGAGTTCGTCGCGGTCGCCCTTGGCCAGCGCCTGCACGAGGACCAGCCTGATCTCGGGCCTGGCCTCGGTGCTGGCCTCGACGCATTCGACCGTCAGTTCCTGCGGGGCGACGTCGGTGACGGTGCCGGTGATGCGCGTGCCGGCGCCGTCGGCGAGGTCAACAGCCTCCCCGACGGCCAGCCGCTTGACGGTCACCGCATGGCGCGCTTCGGCGCCCGTGAGGACGAACGTTGTGCCCGGGGCCTGCTGGTCCAGGGATCCCGCGGGGGTGAAGAAGACCGGGTTACTCACCGCTACAGGTTACCGAGCCGGTCCCGGAGCTTGGCGAAGACGCCGCCGCTGGCGGCGAGCTTGCCTTCGGTGAACTGCTCGCCGCGGAGTTTGGCGAGCTGGCGGAGCAGCTCCTCCTGGGCGGCGTCGAGCTTGGCCGGGGTGTCCACCTGCAGGTGGACCTTGAGGTCGCCGCGGCCGTAGCCGCGCAGGTGCGTCACGCCCAGGCCGCGCAGCGTGATGACCTCGCCGGACTGGGTGCCGGCTTTGACGTCGATTTCCTGCTGGCCGTCGAAGGTCTCCAGGGTCAGCTCTGTGCCCAGGGCGGCCGCGGTCATCGGGATGTTGAGGCTTGCGTGCAGGTCATCGCCTTCCCTCAGGTAAGTCGGATCGTTGTTGACCCGGATCTCGACGTAGAGGTCACCGGCCGGGCCGCCGGCCGGACCGGCCTCGCCCTGGCCGGAAAGCTGGATACGGGTGCCGGTGGCGACGCCGGCCGGGACCTTGACGGTCAGGGAGCGGCGGCTGCGGATGCGGCCCTGGCCGGCGCACTCGTTGCACGGGTCCTTGATGACGGTGCCGAAGCCCTCGCAGCTGCCGCAGGGAGCGGTGGTCATGACCTGGCCAAGGATGGAGCGCACGGCGCGCTGGACCTGGCCGCTGCCGCCGCAGATGTCGCAGCGTTCGGGGTGGCTGCCCTCGCGGCAGCAGGAGCCCTCGCAGGTGGGGCAGGTGACGGCGGTGTCGACCTCGAGCTTCTTGTTGACGCCGAAGACGGCGTCGCGGAGCTCGATCCGGACGCTGATCAGCGCGTCCTGCCCGCGGCGGACCCGGGATGCGGGGCCACCCTGGCCGCCGGCGCCACCGAAGAAGGTCTCGAAGATGTCCTGGAAGGCGAAGCCCTGGCCGGCGTAGCCGCCGCCGAAGCCGTTGTCGGTGCCGTTCTCGTTGCCCGTGGTGTCGTAGACCCGGCGCTTCTGCGGATCAGACAGCACTTCGTAGGCGTGCGTGACCGCCTTGAAGCGCTCGGAAGCGTCGTCACCGGGGTTCACGTCCGGGTGCAGGGTCCGCGCGAGTTTGCGGTAGGCCTTCTTGATTTCTTCCCCCGTCGCTTCGCGGGAGACTCCAAGAACGTCGTAGTGGCTGCTCAAAGTGTGTATCTCTTCCTTTTTGTACTGCCGGTGGGGCACTGCCTGCGACAGGCAAGACGTCTGGTAGCGGGAGCGGCCCGTCAGGGCCCGAGGATCCTCGAAAGGTAACGGGCCACCGCACGGACGGCGGCCATGGTGGTGGGATAGTCCATCCGGGTGGGTCCGAGCACGCCGACCTTGGCGGTGGCATCCGGGCCGTAGCCGGTGGCCACCACCGAGGCCTCGGAAAGACCGTCGTAGGGGTTCTCCCGGCCGATGCTGACGGTGACGCCGCGGGGGTCCTCCGCCATGTCGCTGAGCAGGCGCAGCATCACCACCTGCTCCTCGAGCGCCTCGAGCACCGGGCCGATGCTGAGCGGGAAGTCCACGTTGGACCGGGCCAGGTTGGCCGTCCCGGCCATGACCATCCGTTCCTCCCGGCTGCTCGCCGCCAGCGACTCGAGCCCCCGCGCGAGGGCCTGCGCGGCGCCGCGCCGGGCCGGCGGACAGCCGTCCGCGACGGACTGCAGCGACTGCGGCAGCAGGCTCAACGGGGTCCCCGAAAGCCGGGCCAGGAACAGGGTGCGCAGTTCTGCGAGGGCATCGTCGCCGAGTTCCTGTCCGACGTCGATCACCCGCTGTTCCACCTTGCCGGTGTCTGCGATCAGCACGGTCAGCACCTTGCGCGGTGCGAGCAGCACGAATTCGATGTGCCGGACCCTCGCCCTGCTCAAGAGGGGATACTGCACGACGGCGACCTGGTTGGTCAGCTGCGAGAGCAGCCGCACCGTCCGGTCCAGCACGTCGTCGAGGTCGTCGGAGCCCTCGAGCAGGGCTTGGATGGCGCGCCGTTCCGCCAATGACAGGGGTTTGACGGCCGAAATCTGGTCCACGAACAGGCGATAGCCCTTGTCGGTGGGGATCCGCCCGGCGCTGGTGTGCGGCGCCGTGATCAGGCCCTCGTCCTCCAGGGCTGCCATGTCATTGCGGATCGTGGCGCTGGAGACCCCAAGATGGTGCCGCTCCACCAGGGCCTTGGACCCCACCGGTTCCCGGGAATGGACGTAGTCCTCCACGATGGCGCGCAGCACTTCAAGTTTGCGTGGCTCGCTCACGCCCCACCTCCAATCGACCTGTTTCCGCGGAGCCGGTGCCGGCGGGCGGTACGGGACGCGCCCAGGAAACCCGCTGTTAGCACTCGACATGCCTAAGTGCTAACCAGTCTAATATGAGTCGCGCCGTTGTTAGCATTGGATTCGCTGCGGGCGTGACCGCCGGAAGAGGTGTTTCCGGGCACACCGCAGGCCGCAGGAGGGTTCCCTCCCCCGAAATTTCCGAGTGCAAAGCAGTGTGTAGCAGATGACGTACCAGAATTGGGGCCCGCAGGATCTGTCCGCCCCCGCCAAGGCCCAACTGCCGGAAATTCCGGTGGAACGCGGCATGGTGCTGGAGGATGTGCAGTCCGGCTGGGTCGGCGCCGTGACCCGGGTGGAGAAGTCCGGCGGCATGCACGTGGTGGCCCTCGAGGACCGGCGCGGCAAGTCCCGCTCGTTCCGGCTGGGCTTCGGCTTCCTGCTGGAAGGACAGCCCATCCGCCTGGTGCCGCCCGCCCCTCGGGCCGCCGCTGCGGGCGCCGGGACCGGGGCCCGCACGGCCTCGGGTTCGGTCCGGGTGGCCGGCCAGCGCGCCCAGGTCGCCAAGGCGAGCCGGATCTGGGTGGAAGGCAAGCACGACGCCGAACTCGTGGAGAAGGTCTGGGGTGATGACCTGCGGGTCGAGGGCATCGTCGTCGAGCCGTTGCATGGCATCGACGACCTCGCGGCGGCCGTGAAGGAGTTCGGGCCGGGCCCGGGCCGCCGTCTTGGTGTGCTGGTTGACCACCTCGTGCCGGATTCCAAGGAGTCCCGGATCGCCGACGCCGTCATGGCCTCCCCCGGAGCCGCCGGCAACGTGCTGATCGTGGGGCACCCCTACGTGGACGTGTGGCAGGCCATCCGCCCGGCCGTGCTGGGCATTGAGCGCTGGCCGGTGATTCCGCGGGGGATGGACTGGAAGACCGGGATCCTGACGGCCTTCGGCTGGCCGCACAGCACCAAGGAGGACATTGGCCTGGGCTGGCAGAAACTCCTCGGCGCGGTGCGCAGCTACGCGGACCTGGAACCGTCGCTGCTGGGCCGGGTGGAAGAGGTCATCGACTTCCTCACGGTGCCGTAGCCGCCTCGCCGTGCTTCAGTTCGCGGCCCGAGCAAGTATTCTTGGAACGGCGCCCGCTGTGTTTGTTGCGGTCGCAGCCCGTACAAGTACTAATGCTCCACCGCAATCCAAAGGACGAAACGTGGCAGAAGATGCACGCGAACACACGGACCACCAGGCAGGCCATGGCGAGTCGCAGTACCACGGCGTGCCCGCTAATGCCCTCCCGCTGACCGCGAGCGAGGACCGGCAGTGGGCCACCCTGGCGCACTTTGGCGGCATTCTGGGCTGCATCCCTTCGCTGCTGATCTACCTGATCTTCAAGGACCGCGGCCCGTTCACGGCGCAGGAGTCCAAGGAAGCCCTGAACTTCACGCTGCCGCCCACGATTGCCGCGGTGCTCGCCAATCTCCTGGTCTTCGTCCCGGTGGTCGGCAACCTGTTCGCGGTGCTGGCCACGGCCATCTGGCTTGCCCTCGCCTGCTTCTCCGTTGCCGCCGGCATCCACGTCAACCGCGGCCAGCCGCACCGTTACGAGTACAACCTCCGCTGGATCAAGTAGCGCGAACGTACACTTCAGGCCCGCGCGGGCGTTGGCCTAGTCGGGCAGGATCCTGCGGACCACCGCGTCGGCCAGCAGCCGCCCCTTGAGCGTGAGCATCAGGCGTCCCTTGAAGGCTTGGACCGGGTCCACCAGCCCGTCGGCAATCAGCCCGGCCACGGCGTGCCGCCCGGTATCCCCCAGACCGCCCAGGCCCGGGATCTCCAACCCCGTAACCAGCCGCGCCTCGAGCATCACGCGCTCCACGTTGCGGGTCTCCGAATCCAGGGTTTCCCGGCCGGCGGCGGGCGACACCCCTGATCCCAGGCGTGCGGCGTAGGCGGTGGGATGCTTGACGTTCCACCAACGCACCCCGCCGACATGCGAATGCGCACCGGGTCCGACGCCCCACCAGTCGTCCCCCCGCCAGTAGGCCAGGTTGTGCCGGCAGGCCTGCCCGGGAGTGCGCGCCCAGTTGCTGACCTCGTACCAGCCCAGACCGGCAGCGGAGATCAGTTCGTCGGCAAGCTCGTACTTGGCGGCGTGGTCGTCGTCGTCGATCCCCGGGACCTCGCCGCGGCGGATCTGGGCGGCGAGTTTGGTGCCGTCCTCAACGATCAGCGCATAGGCGCTGATGTGGTCCGGACCATAGGACAGGGCCGTCTCCAGGGAGAAACGCCAGTCCTCCAGTGATTCACCGGGCGTGCCGTAGATCAGGTCCAGGCTGACCGCGAGGCCGGCCTCACGGGCCCACTGGACCACCTGCGGCACGCGGCTGGGTGTGTGGGTGCGGTCCAGCACCTTCAGGACGTGTGGCACGGCGGATTGCATACCGAACGAGACGCGGGTGAAGCCGGCGTCGGCGAGCAACTGCAGGGACTCGGGCGTGACCGAGTCCGGGTTGGCTTCGGTGGTCACCTCGGCACCGGGTTCCAGGCCCCAGGTTTCGATCGCGGCAGCCAGGATGCGGGCCAGGTCCCCGGCCGGCAGGAGCGTCGGCGTGCCGCCGCCAAAGAACACCGTGCTGAGCCGGCGATCCGGCAGCCCGGATGCCTTCAGGACGCCGCCGGCAAAACCGATTTCGGCGACGGCGGTGCCGGCGTAGGCGTCCTGCGAGGCGCCGCCGCCGAGCTCCGTGGCGGTATAGGTGTTGAAGTCGCAGTAGCCGCAGCGCACGGCGCAGAACGGAATGTGCACATAGAGCCCGAAGGCCCGGTCCGCGGCGCCCTCCAGCGCCTGGCCGGGCAGGAGCCCGTCCGACGGCGCGGGGTCACCGAGGGGAAGCGCGCTTGGCATGGCTACTTCTTGGCCTTGTCCTTGGACTCTTCCGTGGTCAGGGCGGCGATGAACGCCTCCTGCGGGACCTCGACGCGGCCCACCATCTTCATGCGCTTCTTGCCTTCCTTCTGCTTTTCCAGCAGTTTGCGCTTTCGGGTGATGTCACCGCCGTAGCACTTGGCCAGCACGTCCTTGCGGATCGCCCGGATGCTTTCGCGGGCAATGATCCGGGATCCGATCGCGGCCTGGATCGGCACCTCGAACTGCTGGCGCGGGATGAGCTCGCGCAGCTTGCCGGTCATCATCACACCGTAGGCGTAGGCCTTGTCGCGGTGGGTGATGGCGCTGAAGGCGTCCACCTGTTCGCCCTGGAGCATGATGTCCACCTTGACCAGGTCGGCCACCTGGTCGCCGTCGGCCTTCCAGTCCAGCGAGCCGTAGCCGCGGGTCTTGGATTTGAGGATGTCGAAGAAGTCGAAGACGATTTCGGCCAGCGGCAGGCGGTACCGGATTTCCACCCGGTCCTCGGAGAGGTAGTCCATGCCGCCCATCACGCCGCGGCGGCTCTGGCACAGCTCCATGATGGCGCCGACGAATTCGTTGGGGGCCAGGATGGTCGCTGCCACCATCGGCTCGCGCACCTCGGAGACCTTGCCGGTGGGGTATTCGCTGGGGTTGGTGACGTGGACGACCTTCTTGTCCTCCAGCGTCACCTCGTACTCCACGTTCGGGGCGGTGGAGATGAGGTCCAGTTTGTACTCGCGTTCGAGCCGCTCGCGGGTGATCTCCAGGTGCAACAGCCCCAGGAAACCGACGCGGAAGCCGAAGCCCAGCGCGGCCGACGTTTCCGGCTCGTAGACCAGGGCGGCGTCGTTGAGCATCAGCTTCTCCAGCGCATCGCGCAGCACCGGGTAGTCCGTGCCGTCGAGCGGGTACAGCCCGGAAAAGACCATCGGCTTGGCATCGGCGTAGCCGGGGAGCGAGTCGCTGGCCGGCTTGGCCAGGTTGGTGACGGTGTCGCCGACCTTGGACTGGCGGACGTCCTTCACGCCGGTGATCAGGTAGCCGACCTCGCCGACGCCCAGGCCCTTGGACGGGGTGGGCTCCGGGGAGCTGACGCCGATTTCGAGGAGTTCGTGGGTGGCACGGGTGGACATCATCTGGATGCGTTCGCGCGGGTGCAGCATGCCGTCGACCACGCGGACGTAGGTGACCACGCCGCGGTAGGTGTCGTAGACCGAGTCGAAGATCATGGCCCGGGCGGGGGCGTTCGGATCGCCGACCGGCGCGGGGAGGTCACGGACGATCTTGTCCAGCAGGACTTCGACGCCGGCACCGGTCTTGCCGGAAACACGAAGCACCTCGTCCGGGTCGCCGCCGATCAGGTTGGCGAGTTCTTCGGCGTACTTCTCCGGCTGCGCGGCCGGAAGGTCGATCTTGTTCAGGACCGGGATAATAGTGAGGTTGTTTTCCATCGCCAGGTAGAGGTTGGCGAGGGTCTGGGCCTCGATGCCTTGGGCAGCGTCCACCAGCAGCACGGCACCTTCGCAGGCGGCCAGGGACCGGGACACCTCGTAGGTGAAGTCGACGTGGCCGGGGGTGTCGATCATGTTCAGCGCGTAGCTGGTGCCGTCGAGTTCCCACGGCATCCGGACGGCCTGGGACTTGATGGTGATGCCGCGTTCACGCTCGATGTCCATCCGGTCCAGGTACTGGGCCTTCATGTCGCGTGACTGCACGACGCCGGTGTACTGGAGCATCCGGTCGGCCAGCGTGGACTTGCCGTGGTCAATATGCGCAATGATGCAGAAGTTCCGGATGAGGGCCGGATCTGTTGCGGCAGGCACCGGGGCGGTGCGGGCCATGGGAGACACGCAGGGGTCCTTACTGTTGGCAATACCTGGGAGCTGTACTGGCTGGCTGTTCCACGGACGAACGCAGCCGGTGTTCGATGTTGCTTGTTCCACCGCGCTGCGGCACGCCGCATTTCTCGTTCCTTATAGTCTCCCACGTCCCGGCGGGTGGCCCTGCATCAGTCGGGACGGGCGCACGGCGGCCGGTAGGGTTTCCCCATGGCCCTGAACCTCAGATCCCTCAGCAACGCCGTCCGCGGCGCCCTGCGTTTCCTCGACCGGCTCGGCGGCGGCGCTCCGGCCGAAACGCGGCGTCCCGGCGGCAAGCCGGGCAAAACGTCCGAGCGGCGGACAGCCGGCCCCTCCGGCGGTCTCACCGGCGGTCTCACCGGAACCTACCCGGGTGATTTCCGGGGCAAGGCCAAAGTGCAGTACAGCCCGGCCGCCAACGGCCGGCCCGAGCCCGGCGAGATCGTCTGGACCTGGGTCCCGTTCGAAGAGGACCACGGCAAGGGCAAGGACCGCCCGGTGCTGCTCGTGGGGAGCCATGGCCGCTACCTGCTCGGCCTGATGCTCACCAGCAAGGACCACGACGGCGACGACCGCCGCGCCGACGACTACGTCGATATCGGCACCGGCCCCTGGGACCGGCAGTGGCGTCCCAGCGAAGCGCGGCTGGACCGCATCCTGCAGATCAACCCCGCAGACGTGCGCCGGGAGGGTGCAATCCTCGACGCCGGACGGTTCCGGGCCATCTCCTCGGCGCTGCGCAGCCGGCACGGCTGGTCCTGACCGGCCCGGTCCGGGAGTCCGCTGGTAACGGGACTCCCCCGCGACCCGCGCTTGCCGCCGGAAATCGCCACCAGCCGCGCGTCTCTGCTATTATTGACAGCTGTGTGTCCGTGCAGGTCGACGGCCACAGATGGTTGGTCGCCATAGGTATCCCCACGCCGCTCAGTCAATGGCCAATCTGAAAGCCCTCTAGACCATTTTCCGCATTGAAAAAGAGAGTTCACACGTGGCTAATATCAAGTCCCAGAAGAAGCGCATCCTGACCAACGAAAAGGCTCGCCTGCGCAACAACGCAGTCAAGTCCGAGCTGAAGACGGCCATCCGCGCCGTCAACACCGCCGTTGAGTCCACCGACAAGGATGCCGCTGCTGCTGCACTGGTTACTGCCAGCCGGAAGCTCGACAAGGCTGTCAGCAAGGGTGTTCTTCACAAGAACAACGCTGCAAACCGCAAGTCCGCGATCTCCAAGAAGGTCAACGCACTCTAAGGTTTTCCAGTTCAATTGAACTGACGATTGTGGCCGGCACCCCCTGGGTGCCGGCCACAGCCAGTTAAAGCGCTCGTGCTGGCCCCGGAACATCGGGGATCCTGTCGCCGATGCCCAACCGCCGCCCGGCGTCGGGCGGCGGGCGGCGTCAGCGGCGGACCGAGCCTGCAATCACGGTGACCGCGTGCTCGACGGCGTAGACCGGGTCCCGGGACAGCCCCTTGACCTGCGCGTCCGCCTCGGCGGTGACCTGGATGGACCGGACGAGGCCTTCGGGCGTCCAGCGCCTGACGTCACGCTGGGCTTGTTCCACCAGCCAGGGCTGCATGCCCAGCTGTTTGGCGATCTGCGAGGACGACCCCTGAGCTCCCGCGACCTTGGCCAGGGAACGCAGCTTCGACGCAAGGGCCGCCACGATCGGTACCGGATCCGCCCCGGTATCGAGGGCGTGCCGGAGGGTGGAGAGCGCCAACGGTGCATTGCCGGCCATGGCGGCGTCGGCGACCTTGAAGGCCGTGGCTTCCACCCGGCCGCCGTAGTAGCGGTCCACCATTTCCGCATCCACTGCCGTGGTGGCGTCAGCGATCAACTGGCTGCACGCGGCCGCGAGTTCGGCGAGCTGCGCACCCACGGCGTTGACCAGGGCGTGCACGGCGTCCTGCTCGATCCGGCGGGAGGCCGCCTTGAACTCGGTCGTGACAAAAGCGGCCTTGTCCGCGTCCTTCTTCAGCGGCTGGCAGTCAACCACCGGCCAGCCGCCCGCCTTGATCGCATCGAGGAGTTTCTTGCCCCGCACTCCCCCGCCGTGGCGCAGCACCAGCACGGCGTCGGGTTCGGGTTGGGCCAGGTATTTCAGGGCGTCGGCAAGGAAGGCGTCATTCATTGTTTCCAGGCCCTCCACCTCGATCAGCTTCTGTTCGCCGAAGAGGGACGGACTGACGTTCATGGCGAGGGCGCCGGGCTCGTAGCTGCCGGCGTTGAGCCTGGTGACTTCGACGTCGGGGGCGGCCGCCCGGACCTGGGAGCGGATCCGGTCCATGGCGCGGGAACCCAGGTAGTCTTCGGGGCCGCCGACCAGCACCACCGGTGCCGGCGCCACATCGCGCCAGGTGGCGGTGTTGGCCGCCGAGGTGCGGGTGCGTTGGGTCTGGGCAGCAGCCACTCGTGAATCCTCCGGGAAGTTGGTTTGCAGAATCTAAGCCTCCCACGGAGGAGACGCTCCACCAAGCCGCGGCGGCCGGGCCCGTTCCGCGGCAGCGTTCGGCGGTTTGGATGCTCCTTCCGGTCGAGGATTCCTTCCAGCAGAAGGATAATCCGTCCGTGTGCTGCCAGGGCCAGGTGCACCACCGCGGCCGGGTGGGTCACGAGCCACATGCCCGCCAGGGACAGTCCGGAAAGCACCACCATGGTGGCCGCGCCGAAGGCGCCCTCCGGCCAGGGCAACGCCGCGCCCGGAAGGGCCGCGAAGTACCGGGCGATGCCGGCCACTCCGGCCGCAAACGTACCGGCAACGCCGATCGGTATTGCCGCCAGTGCAGGGGCTAGGAGGACGAGCGGTACGGCGGCCGTGCCGACGAGGGTCACGGGTGCCACCAGGACGGCAGCCGCCAGGTTTGCGGGCAGTGCGTAGCTGGAGAACTGCGGCTGGAGCAGCACGATCACTGGGCCGCAGAAGAGCTGCGCGGACAACGGGACGGCAAGGCCGGCGGCGGCCCAGCGGGGCACAACCCCGGGAAGCCACCCCATCATCGCCCTGCCGGCCGCAACGATGCCGAGGGTGGCCAGGACGGAAAGTGCGAAGCCGAAGTCGGTTGCCAGTGCCGGATCCGCGAACAAGAGCATCGTCGAGGCAACACACAGCAGGCTCAAGCCGCGCCCGGCCCGGCCGAAAACCAGGGCGGCGAGGCCGATCGCCCCCATCAGGGCGGCCCGCAGCACGCTGGCATCCGGCCCGACCATCAGGGTAAAGAACCCCAAACCGGTCAACGCGGCAGCGGCAGCCACCGGCCGGGGCAGCCTCAGGGTGCGCGCCGCCAGCAGCAGGACGCCGAGGACCAGGCTGCAATTGGCGCCGCTGACGGCCGTCAGGTGCGTCATCCCGACGGTCTTCATGGCGGCGGCAAGCTGCGGGTCCAGCGAGGCGGTGTCACCGGTGACCATACCGGGCAGGAGGCCACGTGCGTCGCCCGGCAATGCGGCGGCCGCGGCGCTGAATCCGCTGCGCAGGCCGGCCGGGGTGCGCCCCCAGCCGTCCTGTGCCGGCATGGGGACCGGAGCCGACGACGCGGCCAGGATTCCGGCCTCCGGCTCGCCCGCCCCGGCCGCCGTGAGGACGCCCGTCGTTCGGAACCGCTGCCCCGGCACGGCCCGCCCCCATTCGTCTCCGCCCAGCACCAGCAGCCCCGCCCGGGCCTCCACACGACGCCCGTCATAGATCAGGACGCGGGCCGTGGCCGGGACCGCCCAGCGTGCCGGCGTCCCCGAACGGCCCGGCACGGCGAGCTGCCTGGGCACCCCCGCAACATCGATCTCGGCCACCACGGAGGCACCAGCGGAGACTGCCTCTGCTACCGCGCCCTCATGCCGCTGCACCGAGGCCACCGCCGCGTGGGCCCCGGCCGCGCAAGAGATCAGCAGTGCCACGGCCGCGGTGGCACGCAGGCTCCGGGCAGCAGGCTTCCGGCGCCGGAACGATGGCGCCAGCAGCCCGAGGGCAGCCGCCGCCAGCCCGGCGCACAGGCCTGCAATCGCTTGGGGTTCGAGCAGGCTGGCAGCGAGGGCCGTCGCCCAGACCATCAGCGCAACGGGCACGAGCCGCAGGTCGGTGCGGCGCCGTAGCTCCGGCGCGGCGATCCGAGCGCTCCGGACCCGCCGCACCTCCCGGACGCGGTGATCCAGCCCGGACAGGCTGGCCCGCACCGATCCAGCCGCACGGGCGCCGGGACCGCGCGCGGCGGCCTCCGCGGCTGCGGCCGACGGGGCTGCAACCTCCGTGGCCGGCGTTCCCGGTGCAGCGGCCCGGAGCATGGCTCCGGCGGCAGCGTCACGGAAGGACTGCCAGCGGCGCGTTTGCTGTTCCGTGGCCACGTCAGACCCGCACCAACGGCACGAGTGCCTCGAGCAGCTTCGGGCCGACCCCTTCTACGGCATCGAGCTCCTGAACGGTCCGGAACTTGCCGTGCTGCTTGCGCCAGTCCACGATCCGCTGGGCCAGGACAGGTCCGACGCGAGGCAACGTCGCCAGCTCTTCGACGCCGGCGGTGTTCAGGTTGACCTTCGGGGCCGGGGGCCCGGCCCCGCCGGGGCTCCCCAAGCCCTCGGCTCCCGCGTCGGGGCTGGCCGCGTCCGCGCTTCCGCGCTCCGGGACGAGGACCCGTTGGCCGTCGTCAAGGATGGCAGCGAGGTTGAGCCGGTCCAGGTCCGCGGTTCCGGTGCTTCCGCCGGCGGCCTTGATGGCTTCGTGGAGCCGGCTGCCGGCCGGAAGCTCGACGACGCCGGGACTCGCCACGGCTCCGGCGACGTGGACGACGACCGTGCCGCCGGCCGCTGCCCCTGAGGACGCCGCGGGCGGGGCCCCGGCGGCCTCCCGTCCGCCGGGTCGTGCCTCACCGACGGCTGAGCCGCCTGGCCCCGCACCGTCCGCGGCACCCGACCCGGCGGGTTCGCCCAGGGGCTGGACCCGGGGCGCGCCGTCGGCCGCCTGCCACCAGAACCAGCCGCCCAGCAGCACCGACATCACGGCGAGCAGCGCCGCGGCACGACGGCCGGTGCGCCATCTGAATCGTGCGGCCGGCATCCCAGTAGCGGTGGCCCCGTCCGTGGCGGCTGCCGCCGGCGCATCATCAATCAGCGCATCGTGCCCATCCGGGCCCAAGCTGGCGGCCCAGCGGTGCCGGGCGGCGCCCGTCCCCGGGTGGACTGCGCTGCGGGGTTCGGCTCCCGGATATCGGCGCGACATGATGCCCAGCCTAGGGACGGCGCCGCGCCCGCGGCAGAAGCCGGAACGGCTATGTGGAAAGCGTCCGGGAACCGCCGGCGGTCCCGGCTGCCCCGGGAGTCGGGCCAGCCCCGGGAAGCGGGGTGCTGCTCTCCCCCACGATCACGGCCAGCACGCCGAGGCCCGCGTGGGCGGCCAGCACGGCGGGCAGTGAACTGATCTGCGCCGGGGGGCAGTCCGGAAGCAAAAGCGCCAGCCGGGACGCCACCTGCTCCGCCTCGGCCGGGTTGCCGAAGTGGTGCACCGCGATCCGGGCTTCCCCGGCGGGCCGGGACAACGCATCGGCGGCGGCGATCTCCTCCAGGCGGGCGATGGCCCGGGCCGCGGAGCGGACCTTTTCCAGCGGGACGACTTTGCCGCCGTCGACCGCGAGGATCGGCTTGATCGCGAACATGGTGCCCCAAAGCGAGGCGGCCGCGCCAATCCGGCCGCCGCGGCGCAGTTGTTCAAGGCTGGGGACGTAGAAGTAGACCTTGGTCCTGGCCAGCCGTTCTTCGGCAAAGGCCTTGACCTCATCCGCGCTCCGGCCGTCGGCGGCGGCGACGACGGCGCTCTGCACACCCATGCCCTGCGCCATCCCGACGGTGCGGGAATCGAGGACTTCCACCGGGATCCCTACCCGGCCCGCGGCGAGCCTGGCGGAGTCGGCCGTGCCGGAGAGCTCACCGGAGATGTGGATTGAGACCACCGATTCGAAGCCGCGCGCCGCCGCGGCGAGGTAGGCCTGTTCGAACTGGCCTGGCGAGGGCCGGGAGGTCCGGACCGGGACCCCGCTGGCCAGGGCGACGGCGATGGTTTCCGCGATGTCGTCCTCGCCCTCGCCGTAGATCTCGGCGCCCACCATGACGGGCATCGGAACCACAGCCAGGCGGCCGTCAGCGGTGAAGTCACGCACCCAGTCCGCTGGCAGGGCCGCCGCGGAGTCGGTGACCACCGCGGTGCGCGCCGCCGGCGCGGGTACGGTTTCGGCGGCACCGGGCCGGGTGGCCTGGCGGAGCCGGATGAGGCGATCGCGCAGCCACAGCCAGCCCGGGGGCTCACGGTCGGGCACGATGCACCTCCTGGAAAATGGTCCGGCCGCCGGCTTCCGCCGGCGGCCGGGTTGAGAGTGGCCTGTCCGGCTAGGCCGGGACGATGTTGACCAGTTTAGGCGCCCGCACAATGACGGTGCGGATTCCCCGGCCGTCCAGTGCGCGCTGGACGTTCTCCGAGGCCAGCGCCAGTTCGCGCAGCTCGTCCTCGGAGATGCCCGGGGACACCTCCAGGCGGTCGCGCACCTTGCCCTGGACCTGGACGACAGCGGTCACCGTGTCCTGCACCAGCAAGGCTTCATCGTGCGTGGGCCAGCCCGCGTTGGCCACCGAGGCCGGGTGCCCGAGCACGTTCCACAGGTCCTCGGCCGTGTAGGGGGCGAACAGGCTCAGGATGACCGCGACGGCCTCCACGGCCTCGCGCACCGCCGGATCCGCGCCCCCGGCGCCGCCGGACGCATCAATGGTCTTGCGGGTCGCGTTGACCAGCTCCATCAGCTTGGCCACGACCACGTTGAACTTGTTGTGCTCCATCAAGGCCTCGGCGTCCGCGATGGTGCGGTGGGTGACGGTGCGCAGCGCACGGTCCCCGGCGGCGAAGTCGATGCCGGGTTCGCTCGTGACGTCCTGGCCCAGGCGCCAGGCGCGGGCCAGGAACTTCGCGGAGCCCGACGGCGAGACGTCAGCCCAATCGACGTCGTCCTCCGGCGGGGAGGCGAAGATCATGGTCAGGCGCACGGCGTCGACGCCGAACTTGTCCAGCTGCTCGCCCAGGTCCACGCCGTTGCCCAGCGACTTGCTCATGGCCTTGCCGCCGTTGAGCACCTGGCCCTGGTTCAGCAGCGCACGGAACGGTTCGTCCGCTTCGATCAGGCCCAGGTCGTGGATGACCTTGGTGAAGAAGCGGGCGTACAGCAGGTGCAGGATGGCGTGCTCGACCCCGCCGACGTACTGGCCCACGGGCATCCAGTCATTGATCTTGGCCGGATCGAACGGGCCCTCGGTGTAGTGCGGCGAGACAAAGCGCAGGAAGTACCACGACGAGTCCACGAAGGTGTCCATGGTGTCCGTGTCGCGCTTGGCCGGGCCGTGGCAGCTGGGGCACTCCACGTTGACCCAGGCCTCGGCGGCGGCCAGCGGGGACGTGCCCTTCGGGGACAGGTCCTCGCCGCGCAGGTTCTCCGGCAGGGTGACCGGCAGCTGCTCGTCCGGGACGGGCACCTCGCCGCAGGCCGGGCAGTGGATGATCGGGATCGGCGTGCCCCAGAAACGCTGCCGGCTCAGCAGCCAGTCCCGCAGGCGGAAGTTCACGAATTTCTCGCCAGTGCCCTGCTGCTCCAGGATCGCGATGGCAGCCGGGATGGCCTCGGCCTTCGGCAGTCCGTCCAGCGCGCCGGAGTTGATCAGGGTTCCCTCGCCGGCCGTAGCCGTGCCGGAGACCGCGGGGTCCTCCTCACCGGTGTCCAGCACCGCCCGGACCGGCAGGTCGAAGGTCTTGGCGAAGTCCAGGTCGCGCTGGTCGTGGGCCGGGACAGCCATGATGGCGCCCGTGCCGTAGTCGGCCAGGACGTAGTCGGCGGCCCAGACGGGCAGCTTCTCGCCGTTGAGCGGGTTAATGGCATACCGGCCGGTGAAGACGCCGGTCTTTTCCCGCTCGGTGGACTGGCGTTCGATCTCCGACAGCGCCTTGACCTGTTCGCGGTACGCGTCCAGCGCACCGGCGTGTTCTTCGGTGACCAGCTCGACGGCGAGCGGCGCGTCCGCGGCGACCACGAAGAACGTGGCACCGTACAGGGTATCGGGGCGGGTGGTGAAGACGGTGACGTCCTTGGCGGGCTTGCCGCCGTCGGCCTCGACTACGAAGGTCACGTGCGCGCCCTCGGAGCGGCCGATCCAGTTCTTCTGCATGGCCAGGACGCGCTCGGGCCAGTGCCCGCGCAGCTCCTCCATGTCATCCAGAAGCCGGTCCGCGTAGTCGGTGATCTTGAAATACCACTGGTTCAGGGACTTCTTCGTGACGGCGGTTCCGCAGCGCTCACAGGCGCCGTTGACCACCTGTTCGTTGGCCAGCACAGTCTGGTCCTTGGGGCACCAGTTGACCGGCGAGTCTTTGCGGTAGGCCAGGCCGCGCTCGTAGAAGCGCTTGAACAGCCACTGCGTCCAGCGGTAGTACTCGGGGTCAGAGGTGTGCAGCCGGCGGGACCAGTCGGCGGAGATGGCGTAGCGCTTGAACGACGCCGCCTGGGTGTCGATGTTGGCGTAGGTCCACTCGCTGGGGTGCGCGTTGCGCTTGATCGCGGCGTTCTCCGCGGGCAGGCCAAAGGAGTCCCAGCCGATCGGGTGCAGGACATCGTAGCCCTGCTGGCGCAGGTAACGGGCGACGACGTCGCCCATCGCGAAAGCCTCGGCATGGCCCATGTGCAGGTCACCCGACGGGTAAGGGAACATGTCCAACACGTAGCGCCGTTCCTTGGAGCCGTCATCCAGGGGCGTGAAGACCTTGAGGTCCTCCCAAACCTGCGGCCACTTGGCCTCCATGGCGGCGAAGCTGTAGGCGCCCTCCTCGGGGCCTTCATTCGCTGCGGCTGCTGCTGTTCCGGTCTCTGTCTCCGGCTGAACGCTCACTGCTGGCCTCTTCTGTCTTTTCAGGCTTGGGAATCCCAAGCCCTGGTCCTGTCAAGCTTCCGCCCTGCCGGGGGCGGTCGCCCACCCCCGTCAGCTAATCCTCCGCGGCTCTCCTGCCGCCGGTTCCGGGGAACCCCCAGACACACAAAAGCCCCTCGACATGGAGGGGCTGCCGCTCGGCAATCCGAGATGAATCCGGGATGCCGGGCGGCTAGCTAAGCAGAAGGATCGCGCGCATGGAACTACTTTAGCGCCTTTGAACGGCCTCCGGGGCGACGCCGGGCCCAGCGCGAGCCACACGAACGGCGTCGCCGATGCCAAATTGTTACATATTCTTTATTAATTGGCGTCGGTACTTACGCCAATAGCCTTCCGCCGGCGTCCCGTAGAACGCAAATACGCCGTAAGTAATACAAATTCAAATCCAAGTAGTTTGGCGTCTGGTTATAAGTATTAGCTGGCGCCTCGGCAAGTGATATTCCGGCCGGTCCGCACTCTACCCTCCAGCAGGGATACTGGCGCAATATACAGGGGTTTTCCGGACCCCACCGGCGAAAAAGCTGGGAGCTTGCTAAAAATTTCGAACAGGGACACTATGCACTCAAGATCTCGGGGGGATTCGTAAATGGTCTCGGGTTGAGGAGCCTGTTATGTATCGTTTGCGTGAGTCTGCCCTGCAACAATTCACCCACCTGCCAGCGCGCCCGCACGCCGCCGGCAGCAGCCCGGAAAAGGTCTAGCCATGTTCGGCTGGATAACCCGGTTCAGTATGCAATTCCGCATCCTGGTTCTGGCGCTCGCGGCCGGACTCGTCACCTTCGGCGTTGTGAACGTGCCGCACATGGCCGTGGACAGCATGCCAGAGTTCGCCCCCGCGCAGGTCGAGATCCAGACTGAGGCCCTGGGCCTCTCCGCTGTTGAAGTCGAACAGCTCATCACCTCGCCGATGGAAGCCGACCTCCTCAACGGGGTGGCCTGGCTGGACGAAATCCGCTCGAAATCGGTTCCCGGCCTGTCCTCCATCGAGCTGGTCTTCCAGCCGGGGACGGACCTGCTCCGGGCCCGCCAGCTGGTGGCGGAACGGATGACCCAGGCACATGCGTTGCCGAACGTGTCCTCGCCGCCCCTGATCATGCAGCCCATGTCATCGACCAGCCGCGTCATGATGGTCCGGATGAGCTCCAAACAGCTCTCCGGAATCGAAATGTCCGTCCTGGCGAGATGGAAGATCAAGCCGCGTCTGATCGGCATCCCGGGGGTGGCGAACGTGGCCATCTGGGGCCAGCGCGAACAGCAACTCCAGGTGGAGGTCACCCCCACGCAGCTGCAGGAGAAGGGCATCACCCTGGAGCAGGTGATCAAGTCCACCGGCAACGCCGTCTGGGTCTCGCCGCTGAGCTTCCTGGAAGCCTCCACCCCGGGAACAGGCGGTTTCGTCGAGTCCCCCAGCCAGCGGCTGGGGATCCAGCATGTCCTTCCGATCCGCACCCCGGCTGACCTTTCCAAGGTTGCCGTGGAGGACACCAACCCTCGGTTGCTCCTCGGGGACGTCGCGAAGGTCCGGGAGGACCACCAGCCGCTGATCGGCGACGCCGTCGTCGGACAGGATCCGGGCCTGCTGCTGGTCGTCGAGAAGTTCCCCGGAACCAGCACGCTCGAAGTCACCAAAGACATTGAAGCGGCGCTGAAAGACCTCGAACCCGGCCTCGCCGGAGTCCAGATGGACACCTCGGTGTTCCGGCCGGCCGCAGCACTGCAGGACTCCGTGGATGGCCTCGCGCTCGCGCTGCTCTTCAGCCTGCTGATCGCGGTGGCGCTGTTCTGGCTGCTGTTCCGGTCCTGGCGGGTCGCGGTCATCGGTCTGGTCGCCCTGGCCACTTCGGTGACGACGGCGGCCGTGGTCCTCCAGGTGCAAGGGGCCACCCTCAACGTGGCGGTCCTGGTCGGCATCTTCCTGGCGGTCTCGCTGATAGTGGGCGACGTCGTCGAAGATGTGCAGGCCCAACGGCGGCGCCGGGCCGACAACGATGTGTCCGACCCGGCCGCCGACTTCCGGTCCCGGATCGGGCGCGCCGTCCACAGCGTGCGCACCGCACTGTTCCACGCCTCGCTGATCATGCTGATCCCCCTGGTGCCGTTGCTGTTTGCCTCCGGGATCGGCGGTGCATTCTTCCGGCCGCTGATCTGGACCGTGCTGCTGGCGCTGCTCGCCTCGCTCATTGTGGGCCTCGCCGTCACGCCGGTGCTGGCGCACATGCTGCTGCCACGCGACACTTCTTTCCGGCGGCAATCGCCCGGGTTCGACCGGGCCCGGGCGTCCTACCAGCGCACGCTGACAGCAGCCCGCTCCCGTACGGCCCTCGGCCTTGCAGCCGTCGCCGTCGTCGGCGTGCTGGGCCTGGCAGCCGGATCCCAGTTGATCGGCAACCGGCCCGTGGTTCCGACCCTCCCGGACAGGACCCTGCTGGTCCAGTGGGACGCCATGGCCGGCACCTCCAACGAGGAGGTCACCCGCATAGCCGCGCGCGCCTCGGACGAACTCCGGACAGTGCCTGGCGTCTCCGGGGTTGGCGGACACGTCGGCCGCGCGATCGCCGCGGACCAGGTGGTGGGCAACAGTTCCGCGGAACTGTGGGTGTCCATCGCGCCGGACGCGGATTATGCCGCGACCGAAAGCGCCGTCCGCGAAGTCGTCAAGGGCTACCCGGGCATCGCCAATAACGTCGTCAACTATTCACAGCAGCAGATCGGTGAACTCCGCACCACGCTGGACCCGGGCTTCGCGGTCCGCGTCTACGGCACGGACATGACCGTGCTGCAGCAGAAGGCCGAGGAAGTTCGAAAGGCCATCTCCGGCATCAGCGGCGTGGGTAACCCGAGGATCACTTCGACGCCCAAGACACCCATCGTGGAGGTCGAAGTCAATCTGGAAGCGGCTCAGAAGGTCGGAATCAAACCAGGTGACGCCCGGCGCGCCGCGGCGGCCCTGATGCAGGGCATCGTCGTTGGCAACCTCTTCGAACAGCAAAAGGTCTTCGAGGTCGTGGTCCGGGGCGCTGTCGACGTCAGGGACGACCTGACCAGCGTGCGGGAACTGCTGCTGGACACCCCCGACGGCGGCCACGTCAAGCTCGGCGAGATCGCCGCGGTGCGGCTGGTTCCCAACGAGGTGGTGATCCTGCACGATGACACCTCCCGCCGGATCGACGTCGTCGCGGACGTCAGCGGACGCCCTCTGGCGGACGTCCAGCGGGACATCAACGACGCCGTCCGGAAGATCGACTTCCCGCTCGAGTATCACGCCGAGATCCCCTCCAAGTACAGCGAGAACCAGGCGGCCGACGCCATGGTGGCGGGACTGGCGATCGCGGCTTTCCTGGCCGTGCTGATCCTCCTGCAGACGGCCCTGCGGAGCTGGAAGCTCGCGCTCGCGGTCTTCCTGTCCCTGCCGGCGGCACTGGCCGGCGGCACCGTGGCGGCGTGGTTGTTCGGAGCGGTGAACTCGCAGATCGTGCTGACAGCCTTCGCGGCGGTCCTGGCCATTACGGCCCGGAACGCGGCACTGCTCTCGACACGCTGCGACGAACTGTGGCGCGAAGATCCAGCGGCCTCCCGGGCGGCGGTCGTCATGGCGGCTGCACGCGAACGGATCTCGCCGGTCCTGAAGACCGCCTTGATCACCGTGCTCGTGCTGATCCCGCCGGCCGTCTTCGGCGGCGTCATCGGCCAGACCGTGCTTGGCCCGATGCTGCTGATCATCGTCGGCGGCCTCGTCACTTCGACGCTGTGCTCGCTTTTTGTGTTCCCGCTCCTGATGTTCTGGTTCGGCCCGAAGGAAGGGCCCGAGGAGTGGGAATCCGTCAACGAATCCGAAGTTCCGGTATTGCAGGAAAAGGTGGAAGTAAAATGACCAGCCAAAAGCCCCTCCGGCGCCTGCCCCTGGCGGCCGCTGTCTGTGCAGCACTCCTGAGTTCCCTGCCCGCCTGCGCGGCGACTCCGGCGTCCAGCAGCTCCTCGGTCCAACTGGCCAATGACCCGGCCAAGGTGGAGAAGAACGCGTCCACCGGCATCGCCAAGATCACCCTCAATGCCCGCGCCGTCCAGCGGCTCCAGCTGAAGACGGACACGGTCAAACCGGGTGCCACCGGCACCGAGGTGCTGCTCCCGTACGCGTCCCTGCTCTACGACGCGAACGGCAAGACCTGGGTGTACACGAACCCGGAGGAACGCGTCTACCAGCGCCAGGCAGTCACGGTCGCCAAGGTGGAGGCGGGCGTCGTGACGGCCACTGCGGGCCCTCCGGCCGGCACCGCCATCGTCACCGTCGGCGCGGCGGAACTGTTCGGCGCAGAGTTCGATACGGCGCATTGACATGCGCCGGATCATTGCGACGAGCCTAAGGTTCCGGTCCATCATCGTTGCGATGGCCGCTGCCTTGATGATCGTAGGCAGTGCCCAGCTCAGCACAGCCTCGGTGGATGTGTTCCCCGAATTCGCGCCGCCCAAGGTCGAGGTGCAGACCGCCTGCCTGGGCCTGACGGCGTCCGAGGTCGAGGAACTCGTCTCTGTCCCGATGGAGGAGGCGTTCAACGGCATCGACGGCCTCGACCACATGCGGTCCAAGTCGGTGTCCCAGCTCTCCTCCATCGTTCTTGAGTTCAAGCCCGGGACCGACGTCCTGAACGCCCGGCAGATGGTTTCCGAGCGGATGGCGACCGTCATCCCGACGCTGCCCACCTGGGCCGCACCACCGGTGATGCTCCAGCCGCTGTCCTCGACCAGCCGGGTCATGAAGATCGGGTTGTCCTCGGAGACCCGTTCCCTGATCGAAATGTCGATGATCTCCTACTGGAACATCCGGGCGCACCTGCTGCGGGTGCCGGGCGTGGCCAACGTGGCAATCTGGGGCGAACGCCTCCAGATGCTGCAGGTCCAGGTGGATCCGGCGAAGCTCGCTGCCAACAACGTCACGCTGGAAAACGTGATGAACTCCACCTCGGACGCCTTGGACGCCGGATTGCTCAAGTACTCCCCCGGCGCCCTGATCGGCACCGGGGGCGCCCTCGAGACGCCGAGCCAGACCATGAGCATCCGCCACGTCCAGCCGATCACTGGTCCGCAGCAGCTGGCCCAGGTCGCGCTGGAGCAGCGTGAGGGCCAGCAGCCGTTGCGGCTCGCCGACGTCGCCACCGTCGTCGAGGACCACCAGCAGCTGATCGGGGACGCCGTCATCAACGGAGGCCCCGGCCTGATGCTGATCGTGGAGAAGCTGCCGTGGGGCAACACCCTGGAGGTCACGCGCGGCGTCGAAGAGGCCCTGAAGGAGCTGCAGCCGGGCCTCACCGGCATTGCGGTGGACACGACGTTGTTCCGGCCGGCGACTTTCATTGAGGAGTCGCTGGGCAATCTCAGCGTGGCACTGCTCCTGGGCTGCCTGCTCGTGATTTTGGTGCTCAGCGTGTTCCTGTTCCAGTGGCGTACCGCCCTGGTCAGCGTGGCGGCGATCCCGCTCTCGCTGCTGACGGCGGCCCTCGTCCTCTACTGGACGGGAGGAACAGTCAACACGATGGTGCTTGCGGGATTGGTGATCGCCGTCGGGGTGGTGGTGGACGATGCCATTATCGACGTCGAAAACATCGTCCGCCGGCTCCGCCAGCACCGGGCGGCCGGCGGCACCGACAGCGTGGCGCGGGTGGTGGTCAACGCCTCCCTGGAGGTCCGCGGCCCGATCGTCTACGCGACCCTGATCATCGTGGCCGCCACCGTGCCGATCTTCTTCCTGGACGGCCTGACCGGATCCTTCTTCCGGCCGCTGGCCATCTCCTACACCCTGGCAGTGTTTGCCTCCATGCTGGTGGCCCTGACCGTTACCCCGGCCATGGCCTACATCTTCCTGCGCAACGCGAAGCTCGAGGACCGCGACCCGCCCCTGGTCCGGGTCCTCAAGCGCTGGTACGGCGCCGGGCTGCGGCCGATAGTCCGCCGCCCGCTCCCGGGCTACCTGTCGCTGGCTGCGCTGGGTGTGGTGGGCATTGTGGCCGCACCCCTCCTGGGCCAGTCGTTGCTGCCGTCCTTCAAGGAACGCGACTTCCTGATGCACTGGGTCACCCAGCCGGGCACATCCAATGCCGAGGAGGTCCGGGTCAGCCAGCTGGCCTGCAAGGAGCTGATGACGGTGCCCGGGGTGCGCAACTGCGGATCCCACATCGGGCAGGCGTTTGCGGCGGACGAGGTGGTCGGCGTCAACTTCGGCGAAAACTGGATCAGCATCGATCCCGCGGCGAACCATGACAAGACCCTGGCCTCGGTCCAGGAACTGGTCGACGGCTACCCGGGCATCCACCGGGACGTCCAGACCTACCTCAAGGAACGCGTCCGGGAGGTGCTCACGGGCACCGGCTACGCCGTCGTTGTCCGCGTGTACGGCGACGACCTCGCGGTCCTCCGGAAGGAGGCGGACAAGGTCAAGAAGATTCTCGGCGGCATCGAAGGCGCCGTCGGCGCGAAGATTGCCCTGCAGGTGGACGTGCCGCAGATCGACGTCGAAGTGGACCTGGCCGCGGCCAGCCAGTACGGCCTCAAGCCCGGCGACGTCCGGCGGGCCGCGGCCACGCTGGTTGCCGGCGAGGAGGTCGGCGACGTGTACCGCGACGGGAAGGCCTACGACGTGCAGGTCTGGAGCCCGCCGGAGACGCGCACCAGCGTCACCAGCATCCAAAACCTGCAGATGGACACGCCGAGCGGGCAACGCATCAAGCTGGCCGACGTGGCCAAGATCTCGGTCAAGCCGACCCCGAACGTGATTGAGCGCTCGGAAGGCTCCCGCCGGCTCGACGTGAGCGCCAATGTCAAGGAAGGCGACCTGGTGAAGGTCGTGGAGGAACTCAAGGGCAACCTGGAGACGCTGGAGTTCCCCACCGGTTACCATGCCGACGTCCTGGGCGAGTACGCGGAACGGCAGGCTGCCTCACAGCGCCTGCTGGTCTTCTCGGTAGGCGCCATCGCGGTGATCTTCCTGCTGCTGCAGGCGGCTTTCCGCAGTTGGCGGCTGGCGACGCTCGTAATCCTGACCCTGCCGGCGGCGCTCGTGGGCGGTGTCCTGGCCGCGCACCTCAGCGGCGGGATCCTGTCCCTGGGCTCGCTGGTCGGTTTCCTCACGGTGATGGGCATTGCCGCCCGTAACGGCATCCTGCTGATCAACCACTGCCAGCACCTCGAACAGTTCGAAGGCGTGCGGTTCGGCCCCGGACTGGTCCTGCGCGGGGCGGCCGAGCGGTTGTCCCCGATCCTGATGACCACCCTGGCCACCGCCCTGGCACTCGTGCCGCTGGTGGTCATGGGCAACATCCCGGGGCATGAGATCGAGCACCCCATGGCCGTCGTCATCCTCGGCGGCCTGGTCACCTCGACGCTGGTGAACCTGTTCATCGTCCCCTCGCTCTACCTCCGGTTCGCAAAGGGCCGCGCGGAGCGCGAGCACGGGCACCATGCGGCCCAGCCGGCTACCGCCGGCTAGCCGCGGCAAACAACCCCAGAGAGAGGCGTGTTTCATGTTTCAGCGACGAAGGCGGTTCACCGCCTACGGCTCGGCGGCCCTGCTGGTGCTGGCGACGTTCACCGCGACGTCGGCACCGGCGGCGGGCGCCGCGCCGTCGAGCCAGGAGCTCTGCGGGCCAGGGTCGGCGATCCGGTTCGACCGGGATGACTACCCGTCGTCACCGCGGATCGACAACAAGTGGTTCCCGTTGATGCCCGGCATGCAGTTCACAACGACCGGAAGGGTCACGGACGCCGACGGCACGCACGCCCACTCGGTGGTCCACACCGTCACCGGCCTGACCAAGGTGATCGACGGCGTCAAAACCCTCGTGATGTGGGACCGGGACTACTCCGACGGGGTGCTCACCGAGTCCGAACTCGCCTTCTTTGCCCAGTCGGACAAGGGTGATGTCTGGCTGTTCGGCGAGTACCCGGAGGAATACGAGAACGGGAAGCTCATCGGTGCGCCGAGCACCTTCATCAGCGGCATCGACAGGGCACGGGCGGGAATTGCCATGCAGGGCGAACCGCACCGGAACACCCCCGCCTACGTGCAGGCCTACGCACCCAAGGTGGACTTCCTGGACTGCGGTGACGTGCTGTACAAGAACCTGCGGGTCTGCGTTCCGACGGGCTGCTACAACGATGTGATGGTGATCGACGAGTTCAACCCGCTGGATCCGCCCAGCGCGGGCCACCAGCGGAAGTACTACTCGCCGGGCACCGGTCTGGTGAAGGTCACAGCCTCCGGCGGCGACAGCCAGGAGTTCATGGACCTCGCCAAGATCAAGAAGCTGAACCGTTCCGAATTGGAGCATGTGAACGCCGAGGCGCTCAAACTGGACCGGCGCGGCTACACCGTCAGCAAGGACGTCTACGCAAAGACCCCGTGCGCCGTGGTGGCGTATCCGCGTACCGGCTCCTGACGGGCGCGGGACCGCCGCCGACGCCGGACGGCGGCCCCGCCCCTGCACAGAAGAGCTCCGGTACACGGAAGAGCTCCGGTCAGCCTGGCTGACCGGAGCTCTTCCGTGGTGCGGCTGACCGCCCGGGGTGAAGGCTACTTCACGTCCTCGTCGACCCAGTCCATGGACTTGGTGACAGCCTTCTTCCAGAGACGCATCTGGCGCTCGCGTTCGGACTGGTCCATCTTCGGCTCCCAGCGCTTGTCCTCGGACCAGTTGGCGGAGCATTCGCCCAGGTCCTTCCAGAAGCCGACGGCGAGTCCGGCTGCGTAGGCGGCGCCGAGCGAGGTCGTCTCCACCACCTTCGGCCGGATCACCGGGACACCCAGGATGTCGGCCTGGAACTGCATCAGCGCATCGTTGGCGACCATGCCGCCGTCGACCTTGAGCTCCGTCAGGGGCACCCCGGAGTCGGCGTTGACCGCGTCGAGCACCTCGCGGGTCTGGAAGGCGGTGGCCTCCAGCGCCGCGCGGGCAATGTGGTTCTTGTTCACGAACCGGGTCAGGCCGACAATCGCGCCGCGGGCGTCGGAACGCCAGTACGGAGCGAAGAGGCCGGAGAACGCCGGCACGATGTAGACGCCGCCGTTGTCCTCGACCGCAGCCGCCAGGGTCTCCACTTCCGGGGCGCTGCCGATCATGCCGAGGTTGTCGCGCAGCCACTGCACCAGCGAACCGGTGACGGCGATGGAGCCTTCCAGGGCGTAGTGCGGCTTGGCGTCGCCCAGCTTGTAGCCGACCGTGGTCAGCAGACCGTTCTTGGAGTGGACGATCTCCTCACCGGTGTTGAAGATGAGGAAGCAGCCGGTGCCGTAGGTGTTCTTGGCCTCGCCGGCGTCGAAGGCGGCCTGGCCGAACGTCGCCGCCTGCTGGTCACCAAGGATGCCGGCAACCGGCACCTCGCGCAGCAGCTGGGACGTGTGGACCGTGCCGTAGACCTCGGAGGAGGACTTGATGGCCGGCATCATGGAGGCCGGGACACCGAAGGCGTCCAGGATTTCCTGGTCCCAGGACAGCGTCTCGAGGTCCATGAACATGGTCCTTGAGGCGTTGGTGACGTCCGTGACGTGGACGCCGCCGTCGGTCCCGCCGGTGAGGTTCCAAAGCACCCAGCAGTCGGTGTTGCCGAAGACCAGGTCCCCGGCTTCCGCCTTGGCGCGGGCGCCCTCGACGTTGTCCAGGATCCACTTGATCTTGGTGCCGGAGAAATAGGTCGCCAGCGGCAGGCCCACCTTCTGCTTGAAGCGTTCCGGGCCGCCATCCTTGGCGAGCTCGTCGACGATCGGCTGCGTCCGGGTGTCCTGCCAGACGATCGCGTTGTAGACCGCCTTGCCGGTGGTCTTGTCCCAGACCACCGCGGTTTCACGCTGGTTGGTGATGCCGACGGCGGCAATGTCGTGGCGGGTCAGGTTGGCCTTGGACAGTGCGGAGGCGATGACCTCGCGGGTGTTGTTCCAGATCTCGGCGGGGTCGTGCTCCACCCACCCGGCCTGCGGGAAGATCTGCTCGTGTTCCATCTGGCCGGAGGAAACGATGTTGCCGCTGTGGTCGAACACGATGGCGCGGGTGCTCGTGGTTCCCTGGTCAATGGCGATTACATACTGGTTCATGCTGACGTCCTTGTCGGTTGGGCCTGCGGTTGATTTTGATGCGTACGGCTGGGATTTCTAGGAAGCGGCGGCGGTGGCGATGATCGGCACCACTGCTGCGACAATGCCGGCGAGTCCGCCGCCGACGAGCGGTCCGACCACCGGGATCCACGAGTAGCTCCAGTCCGAGGAGCCCTTGCCCTTGATGGGCAGCAGGGCGTGGGCGATGCGGGGACCAAGGTCACGGGCGGGGTTGATGGCGTATCCGGTGGGGCCGCCGAGGGATACACCGATGCCGACAACCAACAGGGCCACGGCCAGCGGGCCCAGGCCGGAGGGGGTCCCGCCGAAGGTCAGGATGACGAAGACGAGGACAAAGGTGCCGATGATTTCCGTGATCAGGTTCCACGGGGTGGAGCGGATGGCCGGTCCGGTGGAGAAGACGCCCAGCTTGCTGGCGGGCTCGGGTTCGGCGTCGAAGTGCTGCTTGTGCGCCAGCCACATCACGACGGCGCCCAGGAACGCACCGAGCAGTTCACCGCCGAAGTAGGTCAAGGTGGAGCCGAAGTCGACCGCGACGCCGGGGGCGTACTCCTTCTTGCCGTTGAGCAGCAAGCCGAAGGTTACGGCAGGGTTCAGGTGCGCGCCCGACTTGGCGGCAACGTAGACACCGGAGAAGACGGCAATGCCCCATCCCCAGGTGACCATCAGGAACCCGCCGTTGTTGCCCTTGGTGCCTTTGAGCGCGACGTTGGCCACAACGCCGCAACCCAGCAGGGTCAGCATTGCGGTGCCGAATACTTCGGACAGGAAAACTATTCCAAGAGACATCTTTGACTCCTCTATTTTCTGTTGTCAGCCCTTCGCGAGTTTGAAGGGCCGTTGGGCCGGCAGCGGTTTCGCGCTGCCGGCCGGCCACTGCCGGGCCCTCGAGGGGCCCTGCAGTCTTTGCGCCCGGACAAACCCGTCCGGGCACGCAAGCACTAGGCGACCAGGCTGTGGACCTGGACTCCGTGGAACCGTTCGAGCACCTCCTGGGCGTGGATAATCTCTGCAGCCCGCGCCGAGGTATCCCAGCCCAGCGGGCCGGACAGGATCTCGGCGGCTTCGTTCAGCAGCTCCCCGGTCACCAGCCCGCGGAAGGCGAGCGAGGTGCGGCGGACCAGCACGTCGATCAGGTGGCCGATCTGTTCGTTCTCCGCCATGTACTCCAGTTCCCGCACACTCAGTTCGCGGGTGGAGTGCAGCAGCCGGTCCGGCCCGGCGTCGAGGTAGGCCATCACGTCCACCGCGCGCGTGCCGTAGCGGGTCAGCAGGCCCGCCGTCCGGTCCGCATCACGGCCGGCGTCCATGTGCGCCTTGATCCAGCGCTGGACGCCGTCCTCGGTGGCGGGGAAGCCTGCACCGCCACCGATGGCGAGTTTCGCGGTGGAGACTTTCCGCTCCAAGCCGAGCTCGGCCAGGACGTCGTTGCTGAGGTGCTCGGCCAAGGCCCGGAAGGTGGTCCACTTCCCGCCCACCAAGCTGAGAACGACGGCGCCGCCGTCGGCCTGCTGCCGGCCGCTGCCACTCCCCTGGCCGTTTCTGGCCGGCCCGCGGCGTTCGATCCGGTAGTCGCGGCTGACGAAGCCGGGCTGCGTGGCGTCGTGCCGGGGCAGCGGGCGGACACCGGAGAAGGTGTAGACGATCTGTTCCCGGTCCACCGCGACGTCCGGGAAGACATGCCCGATCAGGTCGAAGAAGTAGTCAATCTCGGCTTCGGTGCAGACCGCGTCCTCCGCCATGTCGGCGTCGACGTCGGTGGTTCCGACCAGGACGCGGTCACCCATCGGGTAGATCAGCACGATCCTGCCGTCCGTGTGCTCGAAGAAGATCTCCCGGCCCTGGCACGCCTCAAGCAGTTCGGGGTGGTCCAGCACGATGTGCGAGCCCTTGGTGCCGCCCATAAAGGCCGAGGCGGCGCCCATGGCCTGGTTGGTGAGGTCGACCCAGGCACCGGTGGTGTTGACCACCACGTCGGCGCTGAAATCGAAGACCTCGCCGGTCAGTTCGTCACGGAGCTGGACCGCGCCGGACCGGCCGCCGGCTTCCGTCGCCGCGTCCATGGAGACGAGGGAAAGGTAGTTGCTGGCGCGGGCGCCGTTGCCGCCGGCCTCGCCGGCCTTCTCGCCGTCCTGGAGGACGTCCAGGGTCAGCCGCTCCGGGTTGTGCACGGAAGCGTCGAAGTAGGTCGCAGCGTATTTGATCCCAGGGTGCAGCCGCGGCAGCTCGGCCAGGGCGCGCTTCCGGCCGCGGAACTGGTGGCGCGGGACGGTGCCGCCGTCGCGGGAGAAGAAGTCGTACATGCTCAGTCCCAGCTTGATCAGGAAGGCGCCGCGCTCCTTGGGTGCGCCCTGCTGCTTGTGGGTCAGGAACCGCAGCGGCGCCGCGAGGATGCCGGAGAAGGTGCTGAAGATCGGGATGGTGGTCTGCAGCGGCTTCACGTAGTGCGGCGCGATGCGCAGGAGCCGGTTGCGTTCGACGACGGACTCCTGGACGAGGCGGAATTCGCCGTTTTCGAGGTACCTGATGCCACCGTGGATCATGTGCGAGGAGGCACCGCTGGCGCCCTGGCAGAAGTCCCCCCGTTCGACGAGGGCCACGTCTACGCCCTGGAGGGCCAGGTCACGGAAGGTCCCGACTCCGTTGATTCCGCCGCCGATGATCAGCACCTGCGCGTGCGGCCGGTTCCGCAGCCGCTGCACCGACGTGCGCTGGCTGTTCGTCGCCGATTGGCCGGATGAAACCTTGTTTCCCAAAACTGCTCCTTGGGGCTTGTTACTGCGCGGCGCGCCGTCTGGCACGTCGCGTTCAACACTATTCTTTGGACTAATGGAAAATGGAGTCAAGCACTATGCACAAACGTGCAGATTGGAAATGGAATGTCGCCCACCCGCCAGTCCGACGCCCTCCGGGCCGCCCAGCTGTATTACCTCCAAGACCTGACCATGGACGCGATCGCCCGTGAGCTCCGCACCTCCCGTTCGACCGTTTCCCGGTTGCTCTCCGCGGCCCGTGAATCCGGCCTGGTGCAGGTCCAGATCCGCAGCCCGCTCGATACCGGCCCCGAACTCGAGAGCATGATCCGGGCCGAGTACAAGGTCGATGTGCACGTCGTCCCGGTGGTGGACACGCTCAACGAGGCGGAAACGCTGGACCGGGTGGCGATGCAGGCTGCACGCACCATCGGCCCGCTGGTGGACTCGAACGCCATCATCGGCGTGGCCTGGGGCTCCACGTTGAGCGCCGTCAGCCGGCACCTGACCCGGAAGATCACCCACGACAGCATCATCGTCCAGCTCAACGGGGCCGGAAACATGCAGACAACAGGCATCACCTACGCCTCGGACATCATGCGGCGCTTCGGCAGCGCCTACGGTGCGCGGGTGGAACAGTTCCCGGTGCCGGCGTTCTTTGACCACGCGGCCACCAAGGAGGCCATGTGGAATGAACGCAGTGTTCAGCGCATCCTGCGGCTGCAGTCCCGGATGAGCATCGCTATCTTCGGGGTGGGATCGGTCGACGCCGACTACCCCAGCCACGTCTACGCCGGCGGCTACCTGGACGAGGACGACCTGAACGTCCTGGCCAATTCCGACGTCGTAGGGGACGTTGCCACCGTCTTCTTCCGCGCCGACGGCTCCTCCGACGGCATCACCCTCAACGAGCGTTCCACGGGGCCGGACCTGGCCCAGCTCCGACAAGTCCGGCGACGGATCTGTGTCGTGTCCGGGGCGTCCAAGATCAACGGGCTGCGCGGGGCGCTGGCCGCCGGGCTGGCCACAGACCTGATCCTCGACGAGGCCACAGCCCGGCGGCTGGTCGGTTCTGAAGGCCCAAGCTGACGGCCGGCCGGCGCCGGCCGGGCCGCCGAAATGGGTAGAGTCGGTGCTATGAGAATTTCCCCCCGGCTGACGCTGAACAACGGTGTGTTGATGGACCGCCTCGGGTTCGGGCTCTACAAGGTTCCACCCGCTGACGCCGCCGGGCTCGTCACCATGGCGCTGGAGGCCGGCTACCGGCACTTCGACACGGCTGCCATGTACGGGAACGAGACCGGCGTCGGGAAGGCGATCGGCGCCTTGTCAGCCTTCGACGGCTCCGCCGGTGGCTCCGGCGAGCTGCACCCCCCGCTCGCCCGGGAAGACCTCTTCGTGACCACGAAACTCTGGAATGACGACCAGGGCTACGACGCCACGCTGCGGGCCTTCGACACCTCCATCGCCAAGCTCGGCCTGGAATACGTGGACCTGTACCTGATCCACTGGCCCTGCGCCCGGCGCGGGCTCTACACCGAGAGCTACCGCGCCCTCGAAACGCTTTACCGCGAAGGCCGGGTCCGCGCCATCGGGGTGTCCAACTTCCAGCCCGCGCACCTGGAGTACCTGCTTCAGACCGCCGAAGTGGTGCCCGCCGTCAACCAGATCGAGCTCCACCCGTGGCTGCAGCAGGCCGAACTGAGGGCCCTGCACGCCTCGCTCGGCATCACCACCGAGGCGTGGAGCCCGCTGGGCCGCGGCCAGGTGCTGCAGGACCCGGTGGTAGTCGAGCTCGCCGCCGCGCACCGGCGCACGGCGGCGCAGATCATCCTGCGCTGGCACCTGGAACTGGGCAACGTCGTCATTCCCAAGGCCAGCTCCTACACCCGGATCCGCGAGAACCACGACCTCTTCGGTTTCAGCCTCGGCACCGCGGATTTGGACGCCCTCGCCGGCCTGGAACGGGGCTTCCGCACCGGCTCGAACCCCGACGACGTCAACTAGGATCCGATCGAATGGAACACGTGGCCACCGAATCCTCCCCCGCACCTCCCCTGCTCAGCGCCGAACTCGAGTCGCGCAGCAGCGCCTCGGCCGTGGACCTCGACGGCACCAGGGTCGCCTACTGGAGCTACGAGCCGGTCCGCGAGACCGAGGCGACCCGGACCATCCTGGTGATCCACGGATTCCGCGGCGACCACCACGGACTGCTCCGCGTGGTCGACCAGCTGCCCGACATGCGCCTGATCATGCCGGACCTGCCGGGGTTCGGCGCCTCCGGCGCCTTCCGCGCCGGCGGCCACAGCGTCGAGGGCTACGGCCGGTTCATCAAGGACTTCATGGCAGCCCTGGGGCTCGGCCCGGACACCGTACTGCTGGGCCACTCCTTTGGTTCAATCGTCACCAGCCACTTTGTGGCCGACAACCCCGGCGCGGTCGCCGAACTGATCCTGATCAACCCCATCGCCGCGCCCGCCCTCGAGGGGCCCAAGGGACTCATGACCAAGGCTGCGGTGCTGTACTACGAGGCCGCCGCCCGGCTCCCCCGCCGCCTCGGAAACGCCCTGCTGCGCAACCAGCTGATCGTCCGGGTGATGAGCGAGACCATGGCCAAGACCAAGGACCCGGTGGTGCGGCAGTTCGTCCACGACCAGCACAGCGCGTACTTTTCCGCCTTCGCCGACCGCGACAGCCTGCTCGAAGCCTTCAAGGCCTCCGTCAGCAGCAATGTCGCCGAGGTGGCGCCGCGCCTCACGCTGCCGGTGCTCCTGGTGGCCGGCGAGAAGGACGAGATCGCCACCCTCCCGGACCAGCACAAGCTGTTGCCGCTGCTGCCGGACGGAACCCTCGAAGTCATTCCCGGCGTCGGGCACCTGATCCACTACGAGACCCCGGCGCCCGCCGCGGGCTTCATCCGACGCTTCCTGAAGGACCACGCCGCGTGAAAATCCTCATTGACGCCCGCTTCACCAGGCTCGACCACCACGATGGCATCAGCCGTTACGGCGCCAGCCTCATTGCCGCGACCGCCAAGATCGCGGACGTCTCCATGCTGATCAGCGACACGCGCCAGCTGGCGCTGCTGCCAGACGTCCCCTACACCCTGATCAACAGCCCGCTCTCACCGGCCGAGCTCTTCGTCGCAGCCAAGGTCAATCCGCTGGGGGCCGACGTGGTGGTATGCCCGATGCAGACCATGGGCAGCTGGGGCCGGAAATACGCCCTGGTCCTGACCCTGCACGACCTGATCTACTACGAACACCCGGCACCTCCCGGGTTCCTCCCCGCACCGGTCCGGGTGCTGTGGCGGCTGTACCACAAAGCATTCTGGCCGCAGCGCGTGCTGTTGAACCGGGCGGACGTCGTCGCCACCATCAGCTCCACCACCGAAGCCCTGATGGCCAAGTACCGCCTGACGAAACGGCCGGTGCGGATCGTCGGCAACGCCCCGCAGCCGGGGCTCACGCCTCGGGATCCCGGGGCCGGCGCCGACAAGACGTTGCTCTACATGGGCTCCTTTATGCCCTACAAGAACGTGGAAACCATGGTCAGGGGCATGGCAGAGCTCCCGGACATGACCCTGCACCTGCTGAGCCGGATCACGCCCGAACGCAGGGCGGAGCTGGAGGCCCTGGCCCCGGCCGGCGCCGACATCGTGTTCCACAACGGTGTGACGGATGCCGAGTACGAGGGGTTGCTGGCCCGAACCACCGCCCTGGTCAGCCTCTCCAAGGCGGAGGGCTACGGCCTGCCCTTGGTGGAGGCCATGTCGCACGGCACTCCGGTCATCGCCAGCGATATCCCGATCTTCCGCGAGGTCGGCGGGGACGCGGTCAGCTACGTGGATCCGGAGTCCCCGTCAGCCTTTGCCGCGGCCGTCCGCGCCCTTGAGGAGCCGGACCGGTGGAAGGACCGTTCGGGCCGTGCGGTGCAGCGCGCGGCCGAGTTCAGCTGGGACGCCTCCGCGCAGCGCCTGCTTGCCGCCGCCGAGGAGGCCGTGGCCCTGCGCGCACGCAAGCGCCGCTAAGGGCCGCCAAGCGCCGCTAAGGGCCGCCGTTTCGCTGGTTCCGCGCCGATTCGACGCGCACGGACGTCTAATGCGCAGGGAAGCGTCGAAACGGCGCCGTTAGAGGACGTCGACGCCGTCGAGCCGCAGCTGCACCGGATCGTCGGTGCGTTTGGCGGCCGCCGCGGCCTTGACCGCGCGCATCGCCCTGGTGGCTTCGGCGGCCTGGGCATAGGGAATGAACAGTAGGGTCCGGACCTCCTCGCCGTGCCGCTCTGCGCCCGGCGGAGAAGCTGCCGCCCCGGAACCGCCGATGCCGTGCAGCGGCGCGGGTCCGGCCGATCTGAGTATGATGCCCTGCTTGGCCAGGGCGGCCTCGATGGCGTGGGTGAAATGTCCGACGGCAGTCCGGCCTCCGGTGACGGACGCAATCCGGACCGCGGGCGGCAGCGAGAGCTCCTGCCGCAGGGCTAGCTCCCGCCCGGCGTAGCCTGCCGGGTCCCAGCGCAGCAGCGCACCCACCCCGGCGGTGTCCTCGGCGGTGATGACCACCAGGCCACCCGCAGCCGCGGGCCGAACCAGGGCTGCGGCGTTGAACCAGCGCCGGACGGCATCCTCGCCCGCCCGGAGGTTTTCGCGGCGCAGCAGCGAGTCGCCGTCCAGCAGCAGCGCAGCGGCATAGCCCCCGGCCGCCACCGGCTCCGCCCCGACCGTGGCCACCACCAGGGCCTTGGAGTCCGGGACCGTGGCCAGGACACGGTCTCCGGAGGAAGTGACCACGGGCTTGCCCGGAAAGGCCCGGCCCAGTTCCTCCGCGGTCCGCAACGCGCCCGTCGCTCCCCGGCGGAGCCGGACCCCGTTGCAGTGCACACAACGCCATTCCGGGGCGGCCGCGGAACACCAGCGGCAGACGGGCACGGCTGCGTTGCCGCCGGGCCCGGCAATCGCCAGCGGGCCGTTGCAGGCGGTGCACCGTGCCGGCTCGCGGCAGCGTTCACAGGCCAGGGAGGGCGCGTAGCCGGCCCTGGCAACCTGGACGAGGACGGGGCCGCGCTCCAGGCCTTCCTTCGCGGCCCGCCAGGCGGCGCCGGGCAGCCGCGCGATCCGGGCCAGCGGGTCACGCTCCTGCTCGAAACTGTCGGCGGTGTTGAGGACGCGCGGCACGGTGCGTCGCGCCACGGTCCGCTCCGCCTCGACCAGGCGGGCCCAGCCGGATTCCACCAGCCGTTGCGTCTCGGTGCTGCGTGCATGGCCCGCGAGGAGGCAGGCGGCTCCTTCGTGCGCCGACCGGAGCAGGAGGACTTCCCGGGCGTGGGCATACGGGGACCGCTGTTCGATGTGCAGGTCGTCGCCGTCGTCCCAGCAGACCACCAGGCCCAGCTTGTGGACCGGGGCGTACGCGGCGGAGCGTGTCCCCACCGCGACCCCGGCCGCGCCGCTGAGCACCCGCAGGAAGCTGCGGTACCGGGGGGTTGGTCCGTCGTCGGCGGTGAGCCTGGCCACGTCGCCGGCCGGAAGCAGCTCCAGCAGGGCAGCCTCTACCCGGTCCAGGTCGCGGTAATCGGGCACCACCACGACGGCGCCCCGGCCGGAGCGGCGGACGGCGGCAACGGCTTCGGCAATCATTCGGGGCCACCCGCCCGGGCCGAACCCCTGGAGGGCACCCAGCGCGGCACGGGGTGATTCCCCCGCTAGGAGGTGCTGCAAGAACGCCGGACCGTTGTGGTACACCGCCCAGCCGGACGGTACGGGGGCCTCAGGAGCTGCGGGAGCGCCGTCGCCGGGGGCGGAGCCTGCGGCGAAAAGTGCGGGGTCCAGCAGCCCGCCGGGTGCGAACTCCTTTTCCAGTTTGGCCATCCGGGGCGGGACGGCGACACGCAGCACGTCGCTGACGGTCCCGGCGTAGCGTGCCGCCACCCGTCCGGCCAGTTCGGCTACCGCGGGTGTGAGCACCGGTACCGGGGACACGACCTTGAATAGCGGCACCAAGGGGTGGCCGGCATCGGAGGCCGCTGTTCGTTCGAGGAGGTAGCCGCCCAGCTCCTGGCCGCTGAACTTAACCCTGACCCGGACACCTGGCCGGGCTGCTGCGTCCAGTTCGGCCGGCACGCTGTAATCGAACGGCCAGTCCAGGTGCGGGAGGGATGACTCCAGCAGCACCCGGGCAACCGGCAGTTCGGCGGCCAGGGCCGGTCCGGCCGCGGCCGCGGAGGCGGGGAAGCCGTGCAGCAGTGAGAGCTGCAGCGGTTCGTCCGGCGCTGTTGCGCCGCCCCGGGCTGGCGTCATGGTGCCTGCCTCCCTTCAGCGGCTGGTCATGGACAAGTGTGTTGAGCAAGAGCGTTAAGCACGTAGCCAGGCCGCCGTTCGGCGGCCTGGCTACAGCACATCACAGGGCTGGGACATTCAAAAGCTGACAGTCAAAAGCTGGCGTTCAACAGCTGGCGTTCAAAGCCTTTGGAGCAGCGAGGCCGGGCCTCAGGCGTTGAAGAATGCCTTCAGCTCGTCGACCCGGTCGAGGCGTTCCCAGGTGAAGTCGGGCTCGTCGCGGCCGAAGTGGCCGTGGGCGGCCGTCTTGGCGTAGATCGGGCGCTTCAGGTCGAGCGAGTCGATGATGGCGCGCGGGCGCAGGTCGAAGATCTCGGCGATCGCGGCGCTGATCCTGGCCGGGTCGACGGTTTCGGTACCGAAGGTCTCCACGTACGTGCCGACGGGGCGTGCCTGGCCGATCGCGTACGCGATCTGGATTTCGGCGCGCTTCGCGAGGCCGGCTGCCACCACGTTCTTGGCGACCCAGCGCATCGCGTAGGCGGCCGAACGGTCCACCTTCGACGGGTCCTTGCCGGAGAAGGCGCCGCCGCCGTGCCGTGCCATGCCGCCGTAGGTGTCAACGATGATCTTGCGGCCGGTCAGGCCGGCGTCGCCCACCGGGCCGCCGATCACGAAGGCGCCGGCAGGGTTGAGGATGTTGCGGGACCGGGAGGTGTCCAGGTTGGACAGCGCCATGACCGGGTTGACGACGTGCTCGGCGAGGTCGGCCCGGAGCTGGTCGAGGCTGGCTCCTTCGGCGTGCTGGCTGGAGATCACGACGGTCTCGACGGAGACCGGGCGGTCCCCGTCGTAGCCCACGGTGACCTGGGTCTTGCCGTCGGGGCGCAGGTACTCCAGCAGGCCGGACTTGCGGACCTCGGTGAGGCGCTCGCTCAGCCGGTGCGCGAGCCAGATCGGGACCGGCATGTAGGAGGGGGTTTCGTCGCTGGCGTAGCCGAACATCAGGCCCTGGTCGCCGGCGCCTTGGAGGTCGTAATCGTCCTCCTGGCGGCCCTCGCGAGCTTCGAGGGAGTTGAACACGCCGCCGGCGATGTCGTTGGACTGCTGGCCGATGGAGACGGAGACCCCGCAGCGGGCGCCGTCGAAGCCGTTCGCGGAGGAGTCGTAGCCGATCCCGAGGATGGTCTCGCGGACGATCTGCGGGATCTCAACGTAGGCGTCCGTGGTGACTTCGCCGGCGACGTGGACCAGCCCGGTGGTCGCCAGGGTTTCCACGGCGACGCGGGACTCCGGGTCTTTGGCCAGCAGGGCGTCGAGGATCGCATCGCTGATCTGGTCACAGATCTTGTCGGGGTGTCCCTCGGTCACCGACTCGGACGTGAAGAGCCGGAGCGAGGCGGGCGTGGACCCGTGGAAGTCTGGGAGGTGCAGCGGTAAAGTCACTCAACTACCTTACTGGTTGGGAAACGGACGTCCGGCGGCGTGTGTCCCCCTGCTAAGGAGACCTTGATTACGCCAGCGCTCAAGCGGGCGGGACAACCCGGCTCAACTCGGCGCTGATGCGGTCAATCACGGCGGCCGCGACGTCGGATTTGGAACCCGACGCCTCTTGGGGTTCGGAGCCGGACCGCGAAAGGATGACTACCTCGTTCGTGTCCTCGCCGAAGACCTTGTCCTGCCCCACGTGGTTGACCACCAGCAGGTCGCAGGCCTTGCGGCTCAGTTTGGCGGCGGCGTACTCCAGGACATCCCCGTCGGCGTCGCCGGTCTCGGCCGCGAAACCCACGATCAGCTGGTTCCGTGAGGCCGCGTCGCGGACCTCGACGAGCTCGCGGAGAATGTCCGGGTTGCGGACCAGGGAAATCACGGGATCGGCGCTGTCGTCCCGTTTCTTGATTTTAGTTCCCGAGACATCCGCGGGGCGGAAGTCCGCGACGGCAGCGGCCATGACCACGACGTCGGAGTCCGCGGCGGCATGCAGGGCGGCCTTGCGCAGCTCCAGGGCGGTTTCGACCCGCACCACCTCAACGCCGTCGGGCGCCGGGACGTCCATGTGGGCCGCCAGCAGCCGGACGCGGGCACCGGCCTCGCGGGCGGCGACGGCCAGCGCGACGCCCTGCTTGCCGGAGGATCGGTTGCCCAGGAAACGGACCGGGTCGAGGGGCTCCCGGGTCCCGCCGGCGCTGATCGTCACGGTGAGGCCGGCCAGCGGCCGGCCGGCGGGGACTGCACCCGAGGCGCGTTCGTCCGACGTCGTCAGCTCCGGTGCGTTGGGGACCGCGGGCGCGCCGGCCAGGGCCAGCGCGGCGGCGAAGATCGCCTCCGGTTCGGGCAGGCGGCCGGGGCCGGAGTCCGCACCGGTCAGCCGGCCGGTGGCGGGCTCAAGGACGGTGATCCCCCGGCTGCGGAGGGTTTCGACGTTGGCTTGGGTTGCCGGGTGGCGCCACATTTCGGTGTGCATGGCCGGGGCCATCAGGACCGGGCCGCCCGCCATCAGCAGCGTGTTGGTGAGCAGGTCGTTGGCCTGGCCGGTGGCGGCACGGGCCAGCAGGTCCGCGGTTGCCGGGGCGACGATGATCAGTTCCGCCTCGTGTCCAAGCCGGACATGGTTGACGGTGTGTACCTCGTCGAAGACGCTGTTACTGACCGGGTGTCCGGACAGTGCCTCCCAGGTGGCGACGCCAACGAATCGGGTGGCGGCCTCCGTGGGGATGACGGTGACGTCATGGCCGGCTTCGGTAAAAAGCCGGAGGAGCGACGCCACCTTGTAGGCGGCAATCCCTCCCCCGACTCCGAGGACTATGCGCACGTGACCTCCGTCAGGCAGCTGGGAAGTTACTCTGCTGCGGCTTCGATCGGCGTGGAAACGAGCTTGCCTTCGTTGATTTCGCGCAGGGCGATGGACAGCGACTTCTCGTTCAGCTTGGTGTCGACGAGCGGGCCGACGTACTCGAACAGGCCCTCGTGCAGCTGGGCGTAGTACGCGTTGATCTGCCGGGCGCGCTTGGCACCGAAAATCACCAGTCCGTACTTCGAGTCGGCGGCCTTCAGCAGCTCGTCGATCGGCGGGTTGATGATGCCTTCAAGGTTCGTGGACACGAATTCTCCAAATTCTAACGGGCCAATCCGACCCTGCGGTTAGTGCGGGTGCGGCGTTAGCCCCATGAGTGAAACAAGCTCATCCGCTGCCCGACGCACGTCATCATTGATGACCGTGTGATCGAACTCCGGTTCAGCGGCTAGTTCTACTTTACCGGTTTCCAGCCGCCGCTGCTGTTCCTCGGCGGATTCAGTGCCGCGCCCCACCAGGCGGCGCACCAATTCCTCCCAGCTGGGCGGGGCGAGGAAGACGAACTGCGCGTCCGGAACGGCCTTCTTCACCTGGCGTGCGCCCTGCAGGTCAATCTCCAACAGCACCGACCGGCCCTCGGCAATTGCCGCGTCGACCGTGCTCTTGAGGGTGCCGTACGTGTTTTGTCCGTGCACCACAGCCCATTCCAGCAGTTCTCCTGCCGCCACGAGGGCGTCGAACTCTTCCTTGGACTTGAAGTAGTAATGCACCCCGTCGATCTCACCCGGCCGCGGCGGGCGGGTGGTTGCCGACACTGACAGCCAGACTTCGGGATAGTTGTCCCGGATATAGGTGGACACGGTTCCTTTGCCAACTGCCGTGGGGCCGGCGAGGACTGTCAGTCCGGGTTTCTTGCTCACGTATTCCTTTGGGCGGTGGTGGAAGCTCGGCGGACCGGGCTATTTCTCGTCTATAAAATCTATCAGCGCCCGGCGCTGGTGGATTCCCAGGCCCCGCACCCGCCGGGAAGCCGCGATGCCGAGCCGGTCCATGATCGCGGCGGCTCGCACGTGCCCGATGCCCGGCAGTGCCTCCAACAGCTCCACGACCCGCATCCGGGCGATCGCCTCGTCTGTCTCCCCCGTGCCGAGCAGCTCGGCGATGGACAGCTCCCCCGCCTTCAGCCGTTCTTTCGCCGCCGCCCGTACCGCCCGGGCCGCGGCGGCCTTGTGCAGGGCATCGGCACGCTCCTGCGGCGTAAGGGGTCGCAAGCTCACTGAGGTCCTCCCTGCATAGTCGGACGGCCCAAACAAAAAACGCCGCCCGGGCGAACCGTACAGCACCCCGGCTCGGACCACGGACTTCTCCTGAACCTACCTTCTGGCACAGGCTGAAATCAATGGATGATGGCTGCGCCAGGTTGCCGCAGATGGGCGGAAAGACGGCGCCCATAGCGGCCACCTGCGTCAACTGGTGGACCCCGCCACAGGGCCCAAGAGCCGAACCGAGGGGCGGCTACGCTCCGCGGAGTTCGTCGAGGGTGCGCTGGGCGGCGTCCCGAAGCTCCCGGAGCCCCGGCCCCGCGCCGAGAATGTCCCGGCTCGATGTGCCAAGCACCTGGCCGTAGGCACTGCCGAAGGTCCGGCGCAGGTCCGCGGCGGTGGCGCCCTGGGCGCCCAGGCCCGGGGCCAGGATCGGGCCCCGGACCGCCGCGAGGTCCAGGTCCAGGTCGGCCAGCGCCGACCCGACGGTCGCGCCAACGACGAGTCCGACGTAACCGAGGTCCCCGGCGCCCTGGTCAACAAGGTACCGCTGGTTCTCCACGGCGGCGGCCCGGACAATGCGCCGGGCCACGGAGTCCGCGCCGCCGACGTGCTGCACGGACGCGCCCTCGGGGTTGGAGGTCAGGGCCAGGACGAACACGCCCCTTCCGGCCTCGGCCGCGAGGTCCAGGGCCGGGCGGAGCGATTCGAAGCCCAGGTACGGGCTCAACGTCACCGAGTCCGCGGCCAGGGCCGAGCCGTCCCGCAGCCACGCGTCCGCGTAGGCGGCCATGGTGGAGCCGATGTCGCCGCGCTTGGCGTCGGCGATGCTGAGCACCCCGGCCTCCGCGGACGCCGCCAGGACCCGTTCCAGCACGGCCATGCCGGCCGAGCCGTGCCGCTCATAGAGCGCCACCTGCGGCTTCACCGCGGCAGCGAGCGAGGCCACGGCGTCGAGGACGGTCAGCGAAAAGCGCTCCAGCCCGGCGGCGTCGTCGGCCAGGCCCCAGCGCTGCAGCAGCGCCGGGTGCGGGTCGATGCCCACGCAGAGCGGGCCGCGCTCCGCCATGGCCCGGCCCAGCCGGGAGCCGAAGGACTCCCGGCCGGCCGTGTCAGCGGCAGCCTCAGGCACCGGCGTTCGCTTCCTGCGCAACCCGTGCCTGCGAAGCGAACAGTGCCGCGGCGTGCTCCTGCAGGCTCGTGACGGACCACTCGTAGGTCCGCATGGCCTCGATGGCCTGGACGGCGGCGTTGAACTCGGCGACCGTCGTGATGCAGGGGATGCCGATCGACGTGGCGGCGGCACGGATTTCGTAGCCGTCGCCGCGGGCTTCGCCGCCGGACGGGGTGTTGAAGACCATGTCGATCTCGCCGGCGACGATCAGGTCCGCGATGGTGCCCTCGCCCTCGGCGCTGGAGCCCTCGGCGACCTTGCGGACCGTGGTGGCCTGCAGGCCGTTGCGGCGCAGCACGTCAGCGGTGCCGCCGGTGGAGACGATCTCGAAGCCGAGGTCGGAGAGGCGCTTGACTGCCATGATGACGGCGCGCTTGTCCCGGTTCGCGACGGAAACGAAGACCTTGCCCTCGGTGGGCAGCGCGTTGTTCGCCGCGGCCTGGCTCTTGGCGAAGGCGGTGTCGAAGTGCTTGTCGATGCCCATGACCTCGCCGGTGGAGCGCATTTCCGGGCCGAGGAGGGAGTCGACGACCTTGCCCTCAAGGGTGCGGAACCGGCTGAACGGCAGCACGGCCTCCTTGACCGCCACGGGGGCGTCCAGCGGCAGGGTCGAGCCGTCCCCGGATTCCGGCAGCATCTTGTAGGCGGTGCGGAGCTGGTTGATGGTGACGCCGGTGCCGATCAGTGCCGCCGCCTTGGCCATCTGGACGCCGGTGGCCTTGGAGACGAACGGCACCGTGCGGGAGGCGCGGGGGTTCGCTTCGAGGACGTACAGCACGTCGGAGGCCAGGGCGAACTGGATGTTGATCAGCCCGCGGACACCGACGCCTTCCGCGATGGCCCGCGTGGCGGTCCGGACGCGGTCGATCACGTTGTTGCCCAGGGTGATCGGGGGCAGCACGCAGGCGGAGTCGCCGGAGTGGATGCCCGCTTCCTCGATGTGCTCCATGATGCCGCCGAGGTACAGGTCCTTGCCGTCGTAGAGGGCGTCGACGTCGATCTCGACGGCGTCCTCCAGGAAGCGGTCGATCAGCACCGGGTGGTCCGGGGTGATTTCGGTGGCGTTGGCGATGTAGCGGGAGAGGTTGGGCTCGTCGTAGACGATCTCCATGCCGCGGCCGCCCAGGACGTAGGAGGGCCGGACCAGGACCGGGTAGCCGATCTCGTCGGCGATCTTCTTGGCGTCCTCGAAGGAGACGGCGGTGCCGTTCTTCGGGGAGATCAGTCCGGCCTCGTCGAGCACCCGGGAGAAAGCGCCGCGGTGCTCGGCCAGGTCGATGGCTTCCGGGGACGTGCCGAGGATCGGCACGCCGGCGTCGGCGAGCTGCTGGGCGAGCTTGAGCGGGGTCTGGCCGCCGAGCTGGACGAACACGCCCATCACACCGCCGGTGCGTTCTTCGGCCGCGATGACCTCGAGGACGTCCTCCAGGGTCAGCGGTTCGAAGTAGAGCCGGGTGGAGACGTCGTAGTCCGTGGAGACGGTTTCCGGGTTGCAGTTGACCATCACGGTCTCGTAGCCGGCCTTGCGCAGCGCCATCGAGGCGTGCACGCAGGAGTAGTCGAATTCGATGCCCTGGCCGATCCGGTTCGGCCCGGAGCCGAGGATGATGATGGACGGTTTGGCGTGCAGCGCCACCTCGTCCTCCTCGTCGTACGAGGAGTAGTGGTACGGGGTGTACGCGGCGAACTCGGCGGCGCAGGTGTCCACGGTCTTGTAGACCGGGCGGATGCCCAGGGCCTGCCGGACGCCGCGGACGACGTCCTCGGAGTTGTGCGTCAGGGAGCCGATCTGCGCGTCGGAGAAGCCGTGCCGCTTGGCGCGCTGGAGCATCTCCTGGGTCAGGGCGGTGGAGTGGCGGATCTCCTGCGAGATCTCGTTCAGCAGCTGGAGCTGGTCCAGGTACCAGGGGTCGATCTTGCTGGCCTCGAAGAGCTGCTCCACGGTGGCGCCGCCAAGCAGCGCGCGCTGGACCTGGTGCAGGCGTTCGGTGCTGGGGCGCTTGGCCTTCTCGATCAGTTCCGGGACTTCCCATTCCGGGACCGGGCTGAAGTCCAGCTGCGAGCCCTTCTGCTCCAGGGACCGGAGCGCCTTCTGCAGGGCCTCGGTGAAGTTCCGGCCCATTGCCATGGCCTCGCCCACCGACTTCATGGTGGTGGTCAGGGTGGAGTCAGCGGCCGGGAACTTCTCGAAGGCGAAGCGCGGGACCTTGACGACGACGTAGTCGAGGGTCGGCTCGAAGGAGGCCGGGGTCTTCTGCGTGATGTCGTTCGGGATCTCGTCCAGGGTGTAGCCGAGCGAGAGTTTGGTGGCGATCTTGGCGATCGCGAAGCCGGTGGCCTTGGAGGCCAGCGCCGAGGAGCGGGAGACGCGGGGGTTCATCTCAATCACCACGACGCGGCCGGTGTCCGGCTCGACGGCGAACTGGATGTTGCAGCCGCCGGTGTCGACGCCGACTTCGCGGATCACGGCGATCGAGATGTCGCGCAGCCGCTGGTACTCGCGGTCCGTCAGGGTCAGCGCCGGGGCGACCGTGATGGAGTCGCCGGTGTGGACGCCCACCGGGTCGAAGTTCTCGATCGAGCAGACCACCACGACGTTGTCGTTCTTGTCCCGCATCATCTCGAGCTCGTATTCCTTCCAGCCGAGGATGCTCTCTTCGAGCAGCACCTCGGAGGTCGGGCTGTACTGCAGGCCCTGGCCGACGATCCGGCGCAGGTCCTCCTCGTTGTAGGCCAGGCCCGAGCCGAGGCCGCCCATCGTGAAGGAGGGCCGCACGACCATCGGGTAGCCAAGGTCCTCGGCCGCGGTGAGGGCCTCGTCCATGCTGTGGATGATGTGGCTGCGTGCCGATTCGGCGCCGCAGCGCTCCACCACGCCCTTGAACTTCTCGCGGTCCTCGCCGAGTTCGATCGCGGCGATGTTGGCGCCGATCAGCTCCACGTTGTACTTCTCCAGCACACCGTTCTTGTCCAGCGCGATCGCCGTGTTCAGCGCGGTCTGGCCGCCCAGGGTGGGCAGCAGCGCGTCGGGGCGTTCCTTGGCGATGATCTTCTCGACCACCTCGGGGGTGATCGGTTCGATGTAGGTGGCGTCGGCGAACTCCGGGTCGGTCATGATGGTGGCCGGGTTGGAGTTGACGAGGATGACGCGCAGGCCTTCCTCCTTGAGGACGCGCAGTGCCTGCGTGCCGGAGTAGTCGAATTCGGCCGCCTGGCCGATCACGATCGGGCCGGAACCGATGACCAGGACGCTCTTAAGGTCAGTTCTCTTGGGCATTACTTCTTGTCCTCAGTCTTGGAGTCGGTGGAGGTCTTGGTGTCCGCTGTCTTGGTGTCCGCCATCAGCTCGATGAAGCGGTCGAAGAGGTAGGCGGCGTCGTGCGGGCCGGCGGCCGCCTCGGGGTGGTACTGGACCGAGAAGGCCGGGATGTCGAGGCAGGACAGGCCCTCGACGACGTCGTCGTTGAGGCTCACGTGGCTGACCTCGACGCGGCCGAAGCGCTCCTCCGGGGCCTGCGTGGCGCCCTCGAGCGGGGCGTCGACGGCGAAGCCGTGGTTCTGCGAGGTGATTTCGACCTTGCCGGTGCGGCGGTCCATCACGGGCTGGTTGATGCCGCGGTGGCCGTAGCGGAGCTTGTAGGTTCCGAAGCCCAGGGCGCGGCCCAGGATCTGGTTGCCGAAGCAGATGCCGAAGTAGGGCAGCTTGGCGTCCAGCACGGAGCGGAGCAGATTGACCTGGCTGTCGGCGGTGGCCGGGTCGCCGGGGCCGTTGGACATGAAGACGCCGTCCGGGTTGACGGCTTGGACGTCCTGGAGCGTGGCGGTGGCCGGCAGGACGTGGACCCGGACGCCGCGTTCGGCAAAGCGGATCGGGGTCATGCGCTTGATGCCAAGGTCGATCGCGGCGATGCTGAACCGCGGCTCGCCCTCCCAGCCCCAATCGGCGGGTTCGACGGTGTAGGCGGTGTCGACGCTGACTTCCTCGGCGAGCCGGGAGCCTTCCATCGGCGCGCTGGCCAGCACGGCGTCGACCAGTTCCTTGTCGGTGGCGGCTGCGGCGTCGCCGGAGAAGATCCCGGCGCGCATCGTCTTGTGTTCACGCAGGTGCCGGGTGATGGCCCGGGTGTCAACGCCCTGGATGCCCACGATGCCCTGGTCGACGAGCTCTTCGTCCAGGCTGCGTTCCGAGCGCCAGTTGGACGGCCGGCGCGCCGCGTCGCGGACGATGTAGCCGGCCACCCAGATGCGCCGGGACTCGGCGTCGTCCTTGTTCACACCGGTGTTGCCGATGTGCGGGGCGGTCTGCACCACGAGCTGGCGGGCGTAGGAGGGGTCGGTGATGGTCTCCTGGTAGCCGGTCATGCCCGTCGCGAAGACCGCTTCGCCGAGCGTGGTGCCGGTGGCGCCGTAGCTGCGTCCGCGGAAGATCCGGCCGTCCTCGAGGACGAGCGCGGCGGGGGTGGAGGCGTTTGCTGTCACTGTTTTTTCAATCACTGTTTCTTCTGACACTTCGTTGAGGTCCGTCACGTCGTTACTTTCCACTATCGGCTTCTGCCTGAGGGGCTGCGGAGATCAAATCTTGGAGGGCGCCCAGGAGCAGGGCTTTGTCCTCGGCTCGCCGGGTCCGGAAGCCGGTGTCCAGCTCCTTGGCGCCGAGCATCCAGCTGAGCACCAGGAGCCCGTCTTTTTCGACGAACTTCCCGGCCATGCCGCTTTCCTGCCGGACTCCGGTGAGCCGGCCGGCGGGAATGAAGACCGGGCCGGCCCCGGAACGGTCGAAGAGCACGCCTTCGGGGTGGACGCTGAGCCCGGCGTTGGTGCGCAGGCCGAGCTGGTGGACGGCGATCCGGTCCAGCCAGTCGCCGGCGGTGGTGGTGGCCACGTACTGGCCGTCGGCGGCGGCCAGCGCCTCGCCCAGCCCGGCGGGAACCGCGGGCAAGGGTTCGACGTCGGCCTGGCGCCGGAGCCGGTTCCGCCAGCCGAGCCAGATCAGGACCAGCGCGACGCCGATCAGGAGCAGCGTGAACAGGAGGGAGAGTTCCTTGACCATCAGGGGCGGCCCGCTGCCACGGTGTCGGTGGTCTCTGCCGGGTACCGGTACGGCGTGTTGAGTTCGCCGTTCAGGACCGTGGGATGTCCCTTGAAGAAGGTGGCCACCACCTTGCCCGGGAGTTCCCGGCCGGCAAACGGAGAGTTACGGCCCATGGTTGCCATCTTAGAAGGGTCCACCGTCCAGCGCGCAGCCGGGTCCACGAGTGTGACGTTGGCGGGCTCGCCGGCCTCCAGCGGCCTGCCCTGGTCCTCCAGCCGGCCGATCGCGGCGGGCGTGGTGGAGGTCACGCGGGCGAAGTCCGCCCAGCCCATCAGCCCGGTCTCGATCATGGTGTGCTGCACCACGGAGAGCGCGGTTTCCAGCCCGGTCATGCCCATCGCCGCCTGCGCCCATTCGCATTCCTTGTGCTCGCTGGGGTGCGGGGCGTGGTCGGTGCCGACGACGTCGATGGTGCCGTCCGCCAGCGCGGCACGCAGGGCCTGGACGTCCTCGTCGGTGCGCAGCGGCGGGTTGACTTTGTAGACCGGGTCGTAGCTGCGGACCAGTTCGTCGGTCAGCCAGAGGTGGTGCGGCGTGACCTCCGCAGTGACGTTGATGCCTCGCGACTTGGCCCAGCGCACGATTTCCACGGAGCCCGCGGTGGAGACATGGCAGACGTGCAGCCGGGATCCGACGTGCTGGGCCAGCAGGACGTCGCGGGCGATGATGCTTTCCTCGGCGACGGCGGGCCAGCCGGTGAGCCCGAGCACGGCGGAGACCACGCCCTCGTTCATTTGCGCGCCGGCGGTGAGCCGGGGTTCCTGCGCGTGCTGGGCGACGACGCCGTCGAACGCCTTGACGTATTCGAGGGCACGGCGCATCAGCACGGGGTCGCTGACGCAGATGCCGTCGTCGGAGAAGACCCGGACCCGGGCGCGGGAGTCGGCCATGGCGCCGAGTTCGGCGAGCTGCTCGCCGGCCAGGCCGACGGTGACGGCGCCCACCGGGCGGACGTCCACCCAGCCGGCCGTGCGGCCGAGGGTGAGTACCTGCTCGACGACGCCGGCGGTGTCCGCCACCGGGGTGCTGTTGGCCATCGCGTGCACCGCGGTGTAGCCGCCCAGCGCCGCGGCGCGGGTGCCGGTCTCGACCGTCTCGGCGTCTTCGCGGCCGGGTTCGCGCAGGTGGGTGTGGATGTCCACCATGCCCGGCAGGGCCACGAGGCCGGCGGCCTCAATGACGGTGGCCCCGTCCGCGTCGAGGTCCTGCCCGCGGGCCGCGATGACGCCGTCGCGGATCAGCAGGTCCTCGGGTGCTCCGCCGAGGATGGCGGCGCCCCGGATGAGGTAGGCGCCGGTGCTGCCTTGGTCCTGTTGCTGTGATGCCATCAGTGGCTCTCCTTGGAGTAGGCGGCGGTGGAGGTTGCTGGTTCGCGGGTGTCACCGGAGAGCAGCAGGTAAAGGGCGGCCATCCGGACGGACACGCCGTTGCGCACCTGGGCCAGCACGGTGGAGCGGGGCGAGTCGGCGGCGGCCGAGGAAATTTCCAGCCCGCGGTTCATCGGGCCGGGGTGCATGATGATGGTGTCCTTGAGCCCCAGGCTGTCGAGGGCCCGGAGCCGGTTGTCGTCGAAGCCCCAGCGCCGCGAGTACTCGCGGGTGGTCGGGAAGAACGAGGCGTTCATCCGCTCGCCCTGCACGCGGAGCATCATCATCGCGTCCACGCCGCCGGCGAGGGTCTCGTCCAGGTCGTAGCTGACGGTGCAGGGCCACTGTTCGACGCCGACGGGCAGCAGGGTGGGCGGTGCCACGAGGGTCACTTCCGCGCCCAGGGTCCGGAGCAGCCAGACGTTGGAGCGGGCCACGCGGGAGTGCAAGACGTCCCCGGCGATCGCGACGCGCATGCCCGTCAGGTCCGCCCCGGCAGACGGGGTGCCGGCGAGTTTGGACCAGTGCCGCCGCATGGTGAACGCGTCCAGCAGGGCCTGGGTGGGGTGCTCGTGGGTGCCGTCGCCGGCGTTGATCACGGCGGCGTCGATCCAGTCGGTGGCCGCCAGCCGGTGCGGGGCGCCGGAGGCCCAGTGCCGGATGACGACGGCGTCGGCACCCATCGCGGCGAGCGTCTGGGCCGTGTCCTTGAGCGATTCGCCCTTCGAGACGGAGGATCCCTTGGCGGCGAAGTTGATGACGTCCGCCGAGAGCCGCTTGGCGGCCGCCTCGAAGGAGATGCGGGTGCGGGTGGAGTCCTCGAAAAACAGGTTCACCACGGTCCGGCCGCGCAGTGCCGGGAGCTTCTTGACCTCGCGCTCCCCCACGGCAGCCATCTCTTCGGCGGTGTCGAGGATGCGGATGGCGTTGGCGCGGCTGAGGTCCTCGGTGGAGAGCAGGTGCCTCATGCGGTGGCCTCGATGACGACCTCGTCCACGGCGGCCCCGTCGGCCCCGGCCGCGGAATCGGTTTCCTCGAGCCGGACCCGTACCTTCTCCGCGGAGGAGGTGGGGAGGTTCTTGCCGACGTGGTCTGCGCGGATCGGCAGCTCCCGGTGGCCGCGGTCGATCAGGACGGCGAGCCGGACGATGCGAGGCCGTCCAAGGTCGATGATCGCGTCCAGCGCGGCGCGGATGGTGCGGCCGGAGTACAGGACGTCGTCGATCAGCACCACGACTTTGTTGTCGATTCCGGTGCGGGGCAACTGGGTGGGGTACGGCGGCCTGGTGGGCTGGTGCGAGAGGTCGTCGCGGAACATGGTGACATCCAGCTGGCCCACGATGGCGGCCGGGTCCACGCTGGGATCTGCGGCGGCGATCTTGGCGGCCAGACGCACGGCGAGCGGGTAACCCCGGCGCGGGATGCCCAGCAGGACCAGGTCCTGGGAGCCCTTGTTGGACTCAAGAATCTCATGGGCGATACGAGTGAGTGCACGGTCGATGTCAGCCTGGTTGAGGACAACCCTGCTGAGCTGGACCTTGGCCGGAACCGGTGCTTCTGGAACAGAAGTCAACGCTCGTCTCCCCTTTCCCCGCCTCACGGGACGGAATTAAAAAAGGATCATTTGCTCTTTCAAATTACCACACGGGCAGCCGCCGTCCGGCCTCGGACGGGGCGGCGTGCGTCACATCCGCGGCCCCGCGTCTTGGGCCGGCCGGCGCGGGGCCCATAGGCTCGTGCCATGACGAGCTTCGAACCCCCGCCGGGCCGGCGGGACCCGGACGTCCGGTCCCCGCAGCAGGCAAACCCCAGCTGGCTCGGCCAGGTCCAGCCGCAGCACTATCGGCCGGCGCCCGGCCCCGGCCACGCACCGTTGCAGCTGCCCCCGGGCAACCGGCCGGACGGTTTCACGCGGGCGCAGCCGGTGCTGCCGCCGGCGGCCACCGCGCCGCGGGCACGCGCCTCGGCCGGGGTGGCGGCGTTGGTGCTGGGGGGCGGCCTGCTCGCCTTCGTGAGCCTGTTCCTGGTGCTGCCCTATCTGCTGGAGAACACCGGGCCCGGCGGCTTCGTGGTGGGGTTCGTCGCCTCGCTGCTGCCGCTCGGCTCGGTCCTGCTGGCCGTCCGCTACATCGACCGCTGGGAACCCGAGCCGAAACGGCTGCTGCTCTTCGCCTTCGCCTGGGGCGCGCTCGTCTCGGTTGCCGTGACGATGCTGATCCAGCCGGTCTTCTCGCTCGCCGCGGGCCCGGCGTCCGGACTGGATTACCGGACTTTCGCCGTCACCGTCCAGGCGCCGGTGGTCGAGGAGTTCGCGAAATCGCTCGGGCTGTTACTGCTGCTGGTCTTCGCCCGCAAGCAGTTCGACGGGCCGGTTGACGGCGTCGTTTTCGCATTTACCATTGCCGGCGGTTTCGCCTTCACAGAGAACATCCTGTATTTCGGCCGGGCCATCGCGGGGTCCAGCACCCCGGGCACCGATCTGGCCGTCGTCTTTTTCCTCCGCGGTGTGATGTCGCCCTTCGCGCACGCCATCTTCACCGGGAGCACCGGCCTCATCCTGGGCCTGGCCGCTCGCCGCTGGCACTTCGGGCTGACCCTCGTCGCGTTTCCGGTGGGGCTGGTCCCGGCCATGCTCCTGCACAGCGGCTGGAACTCCATGGGTCAGGATTTCTTCGCGCAGTACCTCCTGGTCCAGGTGCCGATCTTCCTGCTCGCGGTGCTGGTGGTAGTCCTGTTGCGCGTCGCAGAGCGCCGGCTGACCCGTCAACGGCTCCAGGAGTACGCCGCGGCCGGCTGGTTCACCGGACCGGAGGTGACCATGCTGGCAACCCCTGCGGGGCGCCGCTCGGCACGGCGCTGGGCCAGGTCGATAGGCCGGGCCCAGCAGATGAAGGCGTTCCTGCACGCCGCCACCCGGCTGGCCTTCATCCGCCAGCGGATCCTCAGCGGCCGGGACGTTCCGGCGCACCAACTCGATGAGCAGCAGCAGCTCGCGGAGATCCGCGCCCTGCGCGACGCTGTGCTGCGCTGAGGACCTTCGCGCGGCCGCGCCGGACGGAATGTGAGGGCGGAAACGCAAAGGGCCGGTGTCCGCCGTGAGGCGGGCACCGGCCCTTGGCTGTGGTTTGTGCAGCCAGCCGGTTGTCAGGCCAGCAGCGACGGCTTGAGCTGCTGCAGGCGGCCCAGCAGGCCGTTGATGAACTGCGGCGACTCGTCCGTCGAGAGCGTCTTGGCCAGTGCTACGGCCTCGCTCACCGCCACGCCGTCCGGGACGTCGTCGTTGTAGAGCAGTTCCCAGGTGCCGATCCGCAGGATGATGCGGTCCACCGACGGCATCCGCTCGAGCGACCAGCCCTGCGAGTAGGTTTCCAGGAACTCGTCGATGGCCGTCTGGTGGGACACGACTCCCTCGACGATTTCCAGGGTGTACGGGTTGATGATCTGGTCCGTCTGTTCGCGACGGGAACGCAGCACATCGAATGCCGAAGTGGATCGCTGCTCCGCTTCGAAGAGAACATCCAGGGCCCGGTTACGGGCCTTACCGCGTGCGCTCACTAGTCGTTGACCCGGCCAAGGTAGCTGCCGTCGCGGGTGTCGACCTTGACCTTGGTGTTGTTCTCGACGAACAGCGGCACCTGGATCTCGTAGCCGGTCTCGAGCGTGGCGGGCTTGGTTCCGGCCGAGGAGCGGTCGCCCTGCAGGCCCGGTTCGGTGTAGGTGATTTCCAGCACGACGCTCGGCGGCAGTTCGATGTAGAGCGGGTTGCCCTCGTGGATGGCGATGTTCACCATCTGGTTCTCGAGCATGAAGTTGGTGGCGTCGCCGACGGTGGCGGCGGGCACGGTGAGCTGGTCGAAGTCCGAAGTGTCCATGAACACGTAGTCGGCGCCGTCCTGGTACAGGTACTGGTAGTCGCGGCGGTCAACAGTGGCGGTCTCGATCTTGAGTCCGGCGTTGAAGGTCTTGTCGACGACCTTGCCGGACATCACGTTGCGCATCTTGGTCCGCACGAACGCGCCACCCTTGCCGGGCTTGACGTGCTGGAACTCGATGATGTTCCAGAGCTGGCCCTCAAGCTTCAGCACGGTTCCGTTCTTGATGTCGTTAGTCGTTGCCACAGTATCCTCAGGTTTCCTCGTGGACTGGTTCTAGCTGCCAGCCGCTTATGCCAGGCAGGCTTGCCGATCGGGCCTGCCAGCGCGTATTTATCAAAAATCCAAGACCTATTCTACCGGTTTTGCCGGACCGCTGCCGTACGGGCCGCTAGCAGGCCAGGTCCAGCACGTCCCGGGCGCGCTGCAGCGCCACCGTCGACGAGTAGATCAGCGACGCGTCCGCGGCGCCCGCCACGCGCAGGTCCAGCGCCTTGGCGAAGGATTCGACGGCGGCGGCAATGTTGCCGGCGGCGAAGTGCGAGCGGCCCAGGTGCTGCCGGACGGTTGCCTCCTCCGGAGTGCCCTGCGCCTCGGCGAGGAGCTGGCGGTAGAGTTCGACGGCGCGGTCGAAGCGGTGCGATACGCGCAGGACCTCGGCCTCGAACATCCGCAGCCGGAAAGAGTCGGGGTCCTTGTACCGGGCCTCGGCCAGCAGTTCGGCGGCCTCCCCCGGGTGCCCCTCCACGAGGCGCACGAAGATCCGGTCGGTGGGGTCGGTGGAGGCGGCCAGCGCGGCGGCGCAGGCCTCCTCATTGACGAGTTGCGGCATGAGGGTCTTCGGGTTGATCCGGATGCCGGGGAACCCGCCGTCGGGCCACTCGCTGGTGCCGGCGCTGTCGCTGACCATCAGGACGCGATCTCCTGGTAGGCCGCGAACAATAGCGAGGTGTCCGGGACGTCCAGGATGCCCGGGCGCCCGACGCCGTCGAGGACCACGAAGCGCAGCAGGTCGCCGCGGGACTTCTTGTCCCGCCGCATGCCGTCCAGCAGGGCCTGCCAGCGGTCGCGGCGGTAGCTGATGGGCAGGCCGAGGCTTTCCAGGATGTCCCGGTGCCGGTCGGCGTCGGCGTCGCTGAGCCGGCCCACGCTGCGGGCCAGTTCGGCGGCGAACATCATGCCCACCGAGACGGCGGCGCCGTGGCGCCAGGAGTAGCGTTCGGCGAGTTCGATCGCGTGGCCCAGGGTGTGGCCGTAGTTGAGGATCTCCCGCTGCCCGGTTTCCTTCAGGTCCTCGGAGACCACCCGGGCCTTGACCGCGATGGCGCGTTCGATCAATTCCCGCAGGGTGTCCGAGCGGGGATCGGACACGGCGGCGGGGTCCTTCTCGATGAGCTCGAGGATGGCCGGGTCCGCGATGAAACCGCATTTGATGACCTCGGCCATGCCGGAGATCATTTCGTTCTTCGGCAGCGTGTCCAGTGTGTCCAGGTCCGCGAGGACGCCGGCCGGCGGGTGGAAGACGCCCACGAGGTTTTTGCCCTCGGCGGTGTTGATGCCGGTCTTGCCGCCGACGGCGGCGTCCACCATGCCGAGCAGGCTCGTGGGCATGTGGATGACCTTGACGCCGCGCAGCCAGGTCGCGGCGACGAAGCCGGCGAGGTCGGTCACCGCTCCCCCGCCGACGGCGACGATCGCGTCGGAGCGGGTGAAATCGTTCTGGCCCAGCACCTGCCAGCAGAACGAGGCCACCTCGATGTGCTTGCCCTCTTCGGCGTCGGGGATTTCGGCCGTCAGTGCCGTGAAGCCGGCGGTGGACAGTTCTTCCCGGACCGCGTCGCCGGTGAGCCGCAGCGCGCGCGGGTGGATGACCAGGACGCGCTTGACGCGCTCGCCCAGCAGCCCGGGAAGCCCGGCCAGCAGCCCGCGGCCGACGACGACGTCGTAGTTCTCCCCCGGGGTCTGCCCGGTGACTTTGATGACGGTTGATTCGTTGTTCACTTTTCAACTTCCTTTGTCGCTGCTGGGGCGGGAGCGGGTGCGGCGTGTGCGGCAGCGAGCTGCTCCAGCGCATCTTCAAGCCGGTGCGCGAGGTCCGGGACGGAACCGCTCCGGACGTCGAGTACCAGGTCGGCGAGCCGTTCGTAGATCGGCTGGCGGGTGGCGAACAGCGCGCGCCAGCGCTCCATCGCATCCCCGGCCAGGAGCGGGCGCCCGGAGTTCCGGGCGATCCGTTCGGAGACGGTGTCGGCATCGCATTCGAGGTAGACCACGGTGCAGCCGGCGAGCAGCTGCTGGGTTCCCGAATCCAGCACCGCACCGCCGCCAAGGGAGATGACGGTGTTGGTGCCTGCGGCGTGGGTGCCTGCGGCGTGGGTGCCTGCGGCGTTGGTGCCTGCGGCGTTGCTGCCGACCGCCTCCTCGATGGCGTGCGCAACGGCGCGGGCCTCCAGCTCGCGGAAGGCACACTCCCCCCGGCCGGCGAAAATCTCCGCGATGGTCCCGTGCTGGGCCACGACGTCGGCGTCGGTGTCCACGAAGCGGGCGCCGAGGTGCTGGGCCAGTTGCTGCCCGATCGCGGACTTGCCGACCGCCATCGGGCCGATCAGCACGACCGGACGGTTCTGTGGCTTACGGATGTTTTTGTGCGGTGGCACTAGTGCCCGATCGAGTCCAGGGAAGCCGGAATGTTGTCCAGGTAACCCTTGATATTGCGGGCGGTCTCCTGCACGGAGTCGCCGCCGAACTTTTCCGTGACGGCCTCGGCGAGGACCAGGGCCACCATGGCCTCGGCCACGACGCCGGCGGCCGGTACCGCACAGACATCCGAGCGCTGGTGGTGGGCCTTGGCGGCCTCCCCGGTGCTGACGTCAACGGTCTTGAGGGCACGCGGCACCGTCGCGATGGGCTTCATGGCAGCGCGGACGCGGAGCACGTCGCCGATGCTCATGCCGCCCTCGATCCCGCCGGCGCGGTTGGACGTGCGGATGATCCGGCCGTCCGCGTCCTTGACGATTTCGTCGTGGGCGGCGGAGCCGCGGCGCGCGGCGGTGAGGAAGCCGTCCCCGACTTCGACGCCCTTGATCGCCTGGATGCCCATCAGGGCTGCGGCCAGGCGCGAGTCGAGGCGCCGGTCCCAGTGGACGTAGCTGCCCAGTCCCGGGGGCAGCCCGTAGGCGAGGACTTCGACGACCCCGCCGAGGGTTTCGCCTTCCTTGTGGGCCACGTCCACCTCGGCGACCATGGCGTCGGAGGTTTCGCGGTCGAAGCAGCGCAGCGGGTCGGCGTCGAGGGCCAGCACGTTGTCCGGTACCGGCAACGGCCGGCCTTCCGGGACGGACACGCTGGCGATGGAGACCGTGTGGGAGACCAGTTTGATGCCGAGCTGCTCGAGGAAGGCGGCGGCGACGGCCCCGAGGGCGACGCGGGTTGCGGTTTCGCGGGCGCTGGCGCGCTCCAGCACCGGCCTGGCCTCGTCGAAGCCGTACTTCTGCATGCCGGTGAAGTCGGCGTGGCCCGGGCGCGGCCGGGTGAGCGGAGCGTTGCGGGCCTGGTCGGCGAGGACCTCGGGGGCCACCGGGTCGGCAGACATGATCTGCTCCCACTTGGGCCATTCGGTGTTTCCGACCTGGATGGCGACGGGACCGCCCTGGGTCAGCCCGTGGCGGACGCCGCCGAGCACCGTGACAACGTCTTGTTCGAACTTCATCCGGGCACCGCGGCCGTAGCCGAGCCGCCGGCGGGCCAGCGCCTCGACGATCCGGGTGCTGGTGAGCTCAACACCGGCGGGGACGCCTTCGATAATTCCGACCAGGGCCGGGCCATGGGATTCTCCGGCAGTCAACCAACGCAACATACGATCCATCCTGCCATGCATGGCACTTAGAACACCCGTCGGGGCGCCCCGACTGCGTCACACATCACATCTATGACTTCGGCCGGGAGGGGGCCTGCGAAGCCGGTGAAGAGGCGCACCTGCTCGACCGCCTGGTAGAGCAGCATCTCGAGGCCCGGCACCACTCTGCCGCCCGCTTCCGTCCAGGCCGCCGCGATCCGGCTGGGCCACGGATCGTAGGCGACATCCAGGAGCACCCTGCCGGCCGTGCCGCTTTTAGGGACGAGTGTTACGGCGAGCTCCGCTGCCAGCGGGTCCGCGGCACGGGGCGGGAAGGTACTGACCACGACGTCGGCGGCCGCCAGCACCGGCCCGGCAGCGGCCAGCGGCAACACCTCCACGGCCAGTCCGACGGCGGCGGCCGCTGCCCGCGCTTCGGCGGCGCGGCCGACGTCCCGGACGAAAACCGCCGCGGACGGGGCGCCGAGTTCCTTCAGGGCGGCCACGGCGGCCGCCGCCGTTCCGCCGCCGCCGAGGATCGCAGCGGACGGCTCCGCAGGCACTCCGGCGTAGCGGAGGGCGTTTACGATCCCGGCGACGTCGGTGTTGTAGCCGATCAGCCGGGCGGTGGCCGGGCCGGCTTCGAAGGCCACGGTGTTGATGACGCCCAGTTGGCGGGCCACGCCGCGGATCTCATCCACCTCGGCGGCCATCGCACTCTTGAGCGGCATGGTCACGGACAGCCCGCGCCAGCGCCCATCCCCGCGCACCCCGGCCATAAAGTCGGGGAGCGCGTCGACGGTCACGTCGATGGCCTCATACGCCAGATCGGCGCCGAGCACGGCATAGGCGGCACGGTGCAGGGCCGGGGACTTCGAGTGGCTGATGGGATGGCCGAGGACGGCAGCCCGCAGGGTCATACGCAGCGGTTGGGGTTGGCGTCGCACCAGGCGTTGTACTTTGCCACATTGACGTTGTGCTCCGCCAGGGTCTTCGCGAACTTCGTCTCCTTGGTGTCCAGGTTGATGGTCACCCAGTAGAGGTAGTCGTTGGTCTTGGGCTTGGCGGCAGCGTCGATGGCCGTCTTGCCCGGCGAGCCGATGGGGCCCGCCGGCAAGCCGACGTTGGCGTAGGTGTTGTACGGGTTGGACTTGTCCGCCTTTTGCTTCTCGTCAATGTGGAAGCTCCGGATTCCCAGCCCGTAGGTCACCGTGGCGTCGGACTGGATCAGGCCGTTCGTCTCGGTGTTGTTGGGCTTGAGCCGGTTGTAGATGGCACCGGCCACGTCCCCGTATTCGGCCTGGCCGCCCTCGGCCTGAACGATGCTGGCCACCGTGACGACGTCGTACTGCTTGGCGGGATCGGTGACCCCCTGGGACTTGAGCTCGTCGAGCGTGCTTCCAACGAGCTTCGTCAGCACGTCCTTGGCGGTGGTCCCGACCGGGAAACGGTACTCACCGGGGAACAGGAAGCCTTCGAGGTTCTTGGCCTTGGCGGGAACGCCGAACTGGGCCGGCGAATCGCTGAGCGCCTTCAGTTCCGACACCGAAACCCCGGTGCCTTCCGAAATTGCCTGCAGTGATTCGCCGATGCGCATGCCGGCGCTCAGCGCGAAGTACATGACCTTGCCCTGGTCCTTGTTCAGCAGGGCGGCCACGGCGTCCGCGTTGCTCATTTCCTTGCGCATCGTGAACGTGCCGGGGCTTAGCGCCCCGCCGGAGGCGGCGAACTGCTTGATGAAGGAATCCGAGTTGGCAATGACCTTCTTGGACTGCAGGTCGGCGGCGACGGACTTGGGGCCGGCACCCGCCGGAATAGTGATGGTCACTTCGCCGGTGCCCGGGCCCGGGTAGTCGGCAACGGTGTCGCCGCCGAGCAGGGGCTTGATGAACTGGGCACCGACGACGATCGCGACCACAAAGATGGTCAGGGTCAGGACCAGGGCGAGGAAGCGGCGGCGCCGGCGGACCTTCTTGGACGGACCCTTGGCGGTGGGGATGGACGCGGCTCCGGCCAGCAGTGTGTGGTCGGCGTCGTCGTCGTCGTACGCGTGGTGGCCCTCGTCGTCGGGGTGCGCAGCGTAGGCCGGGGCGTAGTCCGCCGGGTGGTGGGAATCGTAGCCGTACTGCAGTTCGTCGGCGCGGCGCAGAGTTTCTTCGCGGGACATGCCGCCGGAATACTCATGGACGAGCTCCTCGTGCGCGGGCTCGTGGTGGACAGGCTCCTCGTGGACAGGCTCCTCGGCGGCCTGGTGGGCCGGCTCCTCGTGGGCGGGCACGGGCACGGGCACGGGTTCCTGGTAAACCGGCTGGCGAACGGGCTCTTCGTGGAGGGGTTCCTCGTGCACCGGTTCGTGGACCGTCGGCGCGGCCTCCGGCAGTTCAGGGCCGGCGGCGGTTTCGCGGGCCCCGTCGTGAGCCGGGGAAGCCTGCGCCTCGGGCGCTTCGCGGCCGGTCTCGAAAGCCTGGGGCGGGATGACGTCGTGGCCCTGAGTGGCCAGGGACTTTTCCTGCGCCCTGATTTCCTTGCGCGTCAGCGGACGGCCGGCTCCGCTGTTGGCAACACCAGAGGAGTTGTCATTGTTGACCGGGCTCACTGTAGCCTTCCGTTTTGTGCAGAATGCGTTGTGCAGAATGCGTGTTTACTGCCGGGGCGGCTCGGTCGCCGCTTCCGGTCGGCCCCGGAGGGAGGTCCGCGCTGACGCGGCTACCTACATCCGTTCCCCTGGCCTTTTGCATATCGATCGCATGCTGCAGGATACCTGCTGCCGCAACCTGATCCACTACTTTACGGTGGTCCCTGCTGCTCATGCCAGCTTGGTGCAGGTTGCGGTGGGCTGTCACGGAGCTCAGCCGCTCGTCAACCAACCTCACTGGCACCTCGGATCCGGCCTCGAATAGTTTACCGATCAGTAGCTTGGCATACTCGGTGGCCATTCGTGCGGAAGCGTGCTCCTCGCCTTTCATCGTGCGCGGCAGGCCGACAAAAATCTCCACTGCGCCCAGCTCGACGGCCAGCTTCGCGAGGATCGCCACATCGGTGTTTTTCTTCGCGTTGCGGTCCAGCGTCCGCAGCGGTGTGGCGAGGATGCCGTCCCGGTCACAGACCGCGACGCCCACCCGCACGGTGCCGACGTCTACCCCAAGTTTCACACCCTGGGGGTAGGCGCCGGGAACGGCAGAGTCAGTCATTCGTGGGCTAGCGCTTGGTGATGGCGTCCACGACAGCCGCGAGGGCCGCGCCGACCTTGGAGGCGTCCGTGCCGCCGCCCTGGGCGACGTCGTCCTTGCCGCCGCCGCCGCCGCCGAGGATGCCAGCTGCGAGGCGGACCAGGGCGCCGGCCTTAACCCCCGCGGCGCGGGCGGCCTCGTTGGTGGCGATCAGGATGACGGGACGGTCATTGCTGACGCCGGCCACCGCCACGGCGGCGGCCTCCGAGCCGAGCCGGGTCCGCAGGTCCAGGGCGAGGCCGCGGAGGTCATCGGCGCCACTGACCGCACCGGCGTCGTGGGCGATGACCTTGACGCCGGCAGCGTCCTTGGCCGTGCCCACCAGCTGGGCGGCTGCGGCGGTGAGCTGTTCCTTGCGCAGCCGCTCAAGCTCCTTCTCGGTCGCCTTGAGCTTCGCCAGGGTGCCGGCGATCCGCTCGGTGAGCAGGCCGGAGGGAACCTTGAGCATCTCGGTGAGTTCGGTCACGAGGGCCCGCTCGGCGGCGAGGTGGCGGAACGCGTCCATGCCGACGAAGGCCTCGACGCGGCGGTTTCCCGACCCGACGGACTGCTCGCCGAGCAGGGACAGGCTGCCGATCAGTGAGGTGTTGGACACGTGCGTGCCGCCGCAGAGTTCGCGCGACCACGCGCCGTCGATCTCGACGACGCGGACCTCGTTGCCGTAGTTCTCGCCGAACAGTGCCATGGCGCCGAGGGCCTTGGCTTCGGCGAGGCCCATCACCTTGGTCTCCACCTGGAAGTTATTCCGGATGGCGATGTTGGAGACTTCTTCGATTTCGGAGCGGGTCGCGGCGCTGAGGCCCTCGCCCCAGGCGAAGTCGAAGCGGAGGTAGCCGGCCTTGTTGAAGGAACCGCGCTGCAGGGCTTCCGGGCCGAGGATCTGGTGCAGGGCGGCGTGCACGATGTGCGTGCCGGTGTGCGCCTGCTCGGCGGCGTGCCGGCGTTCCCGGTCCACGGCCGCCAAAACCAGCGAGTCCGCGCCGATTTCGCCTTCGCGGACGATGGCCTTGTGCACGCTCAGTCCCTTGATGGGGCGCTGGACGTCCAGGACCTCGACGACGAAGCCGTCACCGGTGATCAGGCCAGTGTCTGCCGCCTGGCCGCCGGCCTCGGCGTAGAACGGGGTCTCGGCGAGGACGAGTTCGATTTCCTCGCCGGTGGACGCCTGGGAGACCTTCCGGCCGCCGGCCAGGATGCCGCGGACCTTGGACTCGCCGGCGAGCTCGGTGTAGCCGGTGAAGACCGTCTCACCCGCGGCCAGCAGCTCCTGGAAGGCACTGAGGTCCGCGTGTGCGCCCTTCTTGCCCTTGGCATCGGCCTGCGCGCGCTGGCGCTGTTCCAGCATGAGTTTGCGGAACTCGGGCTCGTCGACCTTGAGCCCGGCCTCCTCGGCCATTTCCAGCGTGAGGTCGATCGGGAAGCCGTAGGTGTCATGCAGGGCGAAGGCATCGGCGCCGGAAAGCGGCTGCCCGGCGGCCTTTGATTCCTTGACGGCGTCCTCGAGGCGGGCGGTGCCGGAGGCGATGGTGCGCAGGAACGCCTTCTCTTCGGCGTAGGCAATCCGGCTGATCCGGTCGAAATCGGTCTCCACCACCGGGTAGACGCCCTTCATGGCGTCACGGGAGGCAGGCAGCAGCTCGGGCAGGCAGGCCTTCTCGACGCCGAGCAGGCGCATGGAGCGCACGGCACGGCGGATCAGGCGGCGCAGCACGTAGCCGCGGCCCTCGTTGGAGGGGGTGACGCCGTCGGCGATCAGCATCAGGGCCGAGCGGATGTGGTCGGCCACGACGCGCATGCGCACGTCGTCCGTGTGGTGCGGGTCCTCGGGCGTCTCGGCGGAGGTGTACTCCTTGCCGGTGAGCGCGGCGGCCTTGTCGATCACGGGGCGGACCTGGTCAGTCTCGTACATGTTCTCGACGCCCTGCAGGATCATCGCGAGGCGTTCCATGCCGAGGCCGGTGTCGATGTTCTTCTTCGGCAGTTCCCCGGTGATGTCGAAATCCACCTTGGAGCGGACGTTGTCGATCTGGTACTGCATGAACACGAGGTTCCAGATTTCGATGTACCGGGTCTCGTCGGCCAGCGGGCCGCCCTCAATGCCGTACGCGGGCCCGCGGTCGTAGTAGATCTCGGAGCAGGGTCCGGCGGGACCCGGCTGGCCGGTGGACCAGTAGTTGTCCGCCTTGCCCATCCGCTGGATCCGCTCGGCCGGGACGCCGGTGTTCTTCAGCCAGAGTTCTTTGGCCTCGTCGTCCTCTTCGTAGACGGTGACCCAGAGCCGCTCGGGCGGCAGGCCGTAGCCGCCGTCGTCGACGCTGGTGGTGAGCAGTTCCCAGGCAAACTTGATGGCGTCTTCCTTGAAGTAATCGCCAAAGGAGAAGTTGCCGCACATCTGGAAGAACGTGCCGTGCCGGGCGGTCTTGCCGACTTCCTCGATGTCGCCGGTGCGGATGCACTTCTGCACGCTGGTGGCCCTGGTGTACGGGGCCTCCTCACGCGCGGTCAGGTACGGGATGAAGGGCACCATGCCGGCCACGGTGAACAGCAGGGACGGGTCGCTGGAGACCAGGGAGGCGGAGGGAACCGCCGTGTGGCCCTTGCTGACGAAAAAGTCGATCCAGCGCTTGGTGATCTCCTGCGACTTCATAACCTGGTTTCTTACCCTTCAATATCCACTGTGTTGATGTTCACGGTGCTTATGTTCACTCGCGCGTCTCCGCGGAACGGTCTGGTTCCGGCCTGCGGCCGTGGGCGGGCCGTCATGGGCACCGCCTTCTCCTCAATTGTCCCCCGGCTAGCGCCGGACGACATCCCGGCCGGCGACGCCCGTCTCGACGTCAGTGTCGATGCCGAGGGCGGAGCGGAGTTCAGTCTCCCGCTCCCGCATGCCGACGCGGACGGCGTCGGCGAAGTCGTAGACGCCGTCGGCGAGCCGGCCGACGGCCCGGTTCAGGCCTTCGGGGCCGAGCGTGGACTGCGCTTCGGTGAGCTTGCGGAATGCGATAACGCCGATCGCGACGCCGATGCCCATCCAGATGATTCTGTTCATGTCAGTTCCTGTCAGGGTGCTCAGCGGCTGCGGCGGCCGGTGGCGGGCTTTTTGCGGGCGGAGAAGGCGGACCGCACACCGTAGCTGAACGCGGCGACCTTGATCAGCGGGGAGCCGACAGTCGCGGCGACGAGCGAGGAGAGCGCCGAGATGTTGGCCGAAGCGTCGGAGACGTTGGACGCGATCCCGTCGACCTTCTTCAGCTGCTGGTTGGTGGTGGAGACGGTGGCGGTGACTTCATCCATGAGCGGGGTGGCGCCGTCGCTGATCGAGCGGATGCTGCTGCGCACCTCGTCGAACACTCCGCCGAGCTTGAGGATGGGCACGGCGAGCAGCAGGACCAGCAGTGCAAACACACCGGCCGCGATCAGGCCGGCAATATCGCCACCAGACATAGACGTTCATCTCCTTGAAACTACGTGGATTCCTGCATGGTCCTCCGGCCGCCGGGCGCGGCACACGGAGAACTCCCCCAAGTACCTTACATACAAAGAAGCCCGCGGCGCTTGCCACGGGCTTCTTTGTAAGGTGTCGCGCTGGATCTAGCGTGCGTAGAATTCCACGACGAGCTGCTCTTCGCAGGTCACGGGGATTTCGGAGCGCTTGGGGCGACGGACCAGGCGTGCCTGCAGGGCGTCGAGCTTGACGTCCAGGTAGGCCGGAACCATCGGCAGGACGTCGCGGTGCGCACCGGCTGCTGCCACCTGGAACGGAGGCATGGTCTCGCTGCGGCTGTGGACGTGGACCAGCTGGCCCTCACTGACGCGGAAAGACGGGCGGTCAACGCGGATGCCGTCAACGAGGATGTGGCGGTGCACAACCAGCTGGCGGGCCTGGGCGATGGTGCGGGCGAAGCCGGCACGCAGCACGAGGGCGTCGAGACGCATTTCGAGCAGTTCGATCAGGTTTTCACCGGTCAGGCCCTTGGTGCGGCGTGCTTCTTCGAAGGCACGGGTCATCTGGGCTTCGCGGATGCCGTACTGGGCGCGCAGACGCTGCTTTTCGCGCAGACGTACGGCGTAGTCGGAGTCCTGCTTCTTGCGGGCACGGCCATGCTCACCGGGGCCGTACGGGCGGCGCTCCATGTACTTGGCGGCCTTGGGGGTCAGAGCGATGCCGAGTGCACGCGAGAGGCGTGCGGTACGGCGAGCACGAGTGTTGTTAGCCACTTGTGTCCTTCCAATATCTGCGGTGTGTCAGTGTTACTGGCCTCCACGATGGAGAGCATCGGCCAACCGCTGCCTTTTGCTACTGGGCACAGGGCAAACCCCTCACATCAGCAGGAACTGCCGAAAACTGGTGGATTGTGCGTCCGTGCCTTGCCAGACAACGATCCATCCTACCAGAGGATCACTTGCCCCGGATGATCTTCCGCAGCCGTTCCAGCCGGGTCGAGATATCGCGTTCGGCGCCGTTGCCGGTGGGTTCGTAGTAGTTGCGGCCCACGAGGTCGTCCGGCGGGTACTGCTGGGTGGCCACGGAGTGGGGCGCGTCGTGCGCGTACTTGTAGCCCTTGCCGTGCCCCAACTGCTTGGACCCGGGATAGTGGGCGTCGCGCAGGTGCGCCGGGATACCGTTGCCGAGGCCGGCGCGGACGTCGGCGATCGCCTGGTTTATCCCCATGTACGCGGCGTTGGACTTGGGTGCGGTGGCAAGGTGGACGACGGCCTCGGCCAGGATGATGCGCCCCTCCGGCATGCCGATCAGCTGCACGGCCTGGGCCGCGGCGACCGCGGTCTGCAGTGCCGTGGGGTCGGCCATGCCGACGTCCTCCGCCGCGGAGATCACGATCCGGCGGGCCACGAACCGGGGGTCCTCCCCCGCCTCCAACATCCGGGCCAGATAGTGCAGCGCGGCGTCGACGTCGGATCCGCGGATGGATTTGATGAACGCGCTGGCGACGTCGTAGTGCTGGTCCCCGGCGCGGTCGTAGCGCACCGAGGCGACGTCGAGGGCGCGTTCGGTGTGCTTGAGTTCGATCGTGACGGGAGTTTCCCCGGCGGGCCCGTCGTCCGCGTCCCCGAACGCGACGCCGGCCGCGGCCTCCAGTGCCGTCAGGGCACGGCGCGCGTCTCCGCCGGAGAGCCGGACCAGGTGGGCCAGGGCCTCGTCGCCCAGCTCCACCTTGCCGCCCAGGCCGCGCGGATCCGTCGCGGCCCGCCGCAGCAGCCCTTCGACGTCGGCGTCGGTCAGCGGCTTCAGCGTCAGCAGCAGCGAGCGGGACAGCAGCGGGGAGACGACCGAGAAGGAGGGGTTTTCCGTGGTGGCCGCGACCAGGACCACCCATCGGTTCTCGACGCCGGGCAGCAGCGCGTCCTGCTGGGCCTTGTTGAAGCGGTGGATCTCGTCCAGGAACAGCACGGTCGTGGTCTTGTACAGGTCGCGTGCGGTGAGGGCCTCGTCCATCACACGCCGGACGTCTTTCACCCCGGCGGTGATGGCGGAGAGCTCGACGAACTTGCGGCCCGGGCCCTTGGCGATGACATGCGCGAGGGTGGTCTTGCCGGTGCCGGGAGGTCCCCAGAGAATCAGGGAGCTCGGCCCGGCCGGCCCGGTGGCATCGCTGCCGGCCGCGAGCTGCCGCAGCGGCGAACCCTGGCCGAGGAGGTGCTGCTGGCCCACGACGTCGTCCAGGCTGCGCGGCCGCATCCGGACGGCGAGCGGACTGCGCGGCGCGGAACGTGCCGCGGTGCCGCCCGGAGAGCTGCCGACGCCCGGCTCTTCGGCGTCGCCGTCGTCGTTTGCGGACGCGTTGTCCTGCCCTGCGCCAAAGAGATCATCCACATAGATAGGCTACTTCTAGTTCCCGGCCGCCCTGACACGGCGGCAATCCCCCAACGCCTCACAACGGAGATCCGCGCCATGGCCAGCCCCGACACCCGTGTGGCGTTTGTCTCCTGCGACCGCCTGCCGGGCTGGGTGGAACGGTTCGGCGCCAGCCACGGGGAACTGCACGAGGTGCCGGACGTCGGCGGCCTGCGGCTGCTGGCGGCCGACGGCGCCACTGCCCTGCTGCTGCCGCCCTGGCCGGACGGCGGGCGTCCTGGCCGCGGCGAGGACTCCGTAGCCCGGCTGGCGTCCCTGGCCGCCCAGCCGCGGCGGCTCGGCCTGGTCCTGGTGCGCCGCGGCGGGTACTCGGTCGCGGTGGTGGCCGAGGGCCGGGTCCTCGCGGCCAAGACCGGAACGCGGCACGTGCAGTCCCGCACGGCGGCCGGCGGCTGGTCCCAGCAGCGCTTCGCCCGGCGTCGCGCCAACCAGGCGGACGCCCTGGTGGAGGCCGTGGCCGGACACGCCGCCCGGATCTTTGCCGACCTCGGCGTCGAATACCTCGTGCCCGGCGGTGACCGCACCCTGGCCGAACAGGTCCTCGCCGAACCCGTGCTGAAGGGCTACACGGCTCTGGTGCGGCTTCCGTTCCTGGACGTCCCGGACCCGCGGGCGTCGGTTTTGAAAAAGGCCGCCGCCGACGCCTGTGCGGTGCGGATCGTTGTCACCGATCCCCCGGCATAGGATCCGGCCCCCTCGCTCGCGCCATTTAGACGGTTCCGTGCCCGGTCGATGCGGGTGAACGTCTAGGGCGCAGGGAACCGTCGAAACGGCCCGAGGGATCCGCAGTCAGCAGCCGGTCAGGTGCCGCTTGGGCCGTTCCTGCCGGTACAGGTACCGGCCCGCTTCCTCGAAGCCGGCCCGGTCGTAGAGTTCCTGAGCCCCGGTGTTGGCCGCCGTCACGAGCAGCCAGTAGCCGGCCAGGCCCAGGCGTGTCCCCTCGCCCAGCAATGCGTTCAGCACCCGGGTGCCGTAGCCCCGCCGGCGCGCGTCGGGACGGGTCGCCATGCAGTAGAGACCACCCCACCGTGGGCTGCCAGGTTCCGCGACGGGCAGGGCAAGCCGTCCGACGGCGGCCGGGTTCCCGTCGTCGTCCCGCACGAGGGCGTACACCGAGGGGCAGTCCGTGAGGATGCCGCTGGCCACCTCCAGGGCGGCGTCGTCGCCGCGGCCATCAACGCTCCACCAGAGCCGCAGCCATTCGCCCGAGGGCTCCGTTGAAATCTCGACACCCCGGTCGGCCCGCGCGGCAGGGGCAACGCCGTCCCGGACCAGGACCAGGGTTTCGGACTGGCGGGTGAACCCCTCGGCGTCGAGTACGGCGTTGAGCGGCGCGTAGCGCGGGTGGTCGAAAACCTGGAAGATCAGCGGCAGGCGGCGCGCCCGGTACCAGAGCCGGGCAGCCCGGAGCGCAGCTAGCTGTGCGTGGGCGCCGGCTCCCGGTTTGCGGGGCCACACCGAGTTGGCTCGCTGTGTCACGCCCGAAGCGGCGCGGAGCAACCAGCCGCCGGTCTCCTCCCGGTCGGCGGCGGGCCACGCCGCGTCCATTAGCGCCTCCAACGCGGGTCCGGATGGCGGTTCCAACTGGGTGTCCCTTCCTGCCACTGATCGTGAGTTTCCAGCCGACAGCAAAGGCCCCCCGGAATGCCGGAGAGCCTTTGCTGCGGAGCACGTCCGGCTACTTGGTGCCGTCGTCCTTCTTGTCCTGTGGCTTGAAGTCGACGCCGGCTTCCTTGCGCTGCTGGGCCGTGATCGGCGCGGGCGCCTGGGTCAGCGGGTCATAGCCGCCGCCGGACTTCGGGAACGCGATGACGTCGCGGATCGAGTCGACGCCGGCGAGCAGCGAAACCACGCGGTCCCAGCCGAACGCGATGCCGCCGTGCGGGGGCGCGCCGAACTTGAAGCCCTCGAGCAGGAAGCCGAACTTTTCCTGGGCGTCCTCATGTGAGAGGCCCATGACCTTGAAGACGCGCTCCTGGATGTCACCCTGGTGGATACGGATGGAGCCGCCGCCGATTTCGTTGCCGTTGCACACGATGTCATAGGCGTACGCCAGCGCGGATTCCGGATCGGTGTCGAAGCTGTCCATGAATTCGGGCTTGGGCGAGGTGAAGGCGTGGTGCACTGCCGTCCACTTGCCGCCGCCGACGGCGACGTCGCCGGACGCGACGGCGGCTGCCGCCGGTTCGAACATCGGTGCGTCGACGACCCAGCAGAAGGCCCAGTCGCTCGGGTTGATCAGGCCGGTGCGGTGGCCGATCTCGACGCGGGCCGCACCAAGCAGTGCTCGGGACGGGGTCTTCTCGCCGGCGGCAAAGAAGATGCAGTCGCCGGGCTTGGCGCCGACGGCGTCGGCCAGGCCTGCCCGCTCGGTCTCGGTCAGGTTCTTGGCCACCGGGCCGGCAAGTTCGCCGTCTTCCTTGAACAGGACGTACGCCAGGCCCTTGGCGCCGCGCTGCTTGGCCCATTCCTGCCAGGCGTCGAGCGCGCGGCGGGCCTGCGAGGCGCCGCCGGGCATAACGACGGCGCCGACGTAGGGCGCCTTGAAGACGCCGAAGTTGGTGTCCTTGAAGAACTCGGTCAGCTCGGTGAGCTCCAGGCCGAAGCGCAGGTCAGGCTTGTCGGAGCCGTAGCGGGCCATCGCGTCGTTGTAGGTAATGCGCTGGATCGGGGTGGGGATCTCGACGTCGATCAGCTTCCACAGCGCCTTCACGATGCTTTCGCCGAGCGTGATGATGTCATCCTGCTCGACGAAGCTGGCTTCGATGTCGAGCTGGGTGAACTCCGGCTGGCGGTCGGCGCGGAAGTCCTCGTCGCGGTAGCAGCGGGCAATCTGGTAGTACTTTTCGAACCCGCCCACCTGCAGGAGCTGCTTGAACAGCTGCGGGGACTGCGGGAGCGCGTACCAGGATCCCGGCGCCAGGCGGGCGGGGACAACGAAGTCGCGGGCACCTTCCGGCGTCGAACGCGTCAGCGTGGGCGTCTCGATCTCAACGTAACCGTCCTGGTGCAGCAGTTCGCGGGCCACCCGGTTGGCCTCGGAGCGCAGGCGCAGGTTGCGGGCCGGGCCCGGGCGGCGCAGGTCCAGGTAACGGTGCTTGAGACGGGCTTCCTCGCCCACTTCAACGTGCTCGTCGATCTGGAACGGCAGCGGATCGGAGGTGTTGAGGATGGTGACCTTCTCCGCCATGACCTCGATCTCGCCTGTGGCCAGCGCCGGGTTCTCGTTGCCTTCGGGGCGCTTGGCGACGGTGCCGATGACCTGCAGCACGAATTCGTTACGGAGGCCGTGGAAGACCTCCTCCTCGCGGACGACCACCTGGGCGACGCCCGAAGCGTCGCGCAGGTCCACGAATGCGACACCACCGTGGTCACGACGCCGGCCGACCCAGCCGGCGAGGGTTACGGTTTGTCCAATGTGCTCGGAGCGAAGGGATCCGAGGTCGTGGGTGCGCAGCACAGCTCGCCTTTCAGAAGGAAAACAGGGTGATGTTAAATGGGACCGCTACGGGAACGGTCCCGTTCGAGTTTACCCGTTTGAAAGGCCCCACCCGCCATGGCAACGCCTCCGCCCCCGCCCGGACAGCTGCAGCGCCGCCTTGGCGTGGTCGATTCCACCGCGATCGGGCTGGGCTCGATGCTGGGCGCGGGAGTGTTCGTGGTGTTCTCCCCGGCCGCGGCCCTGGCCGGTCCGCTGCTGACTCTCGCGGTGGCCGTGGCCGGCGTGGTGGCTTACTGCAACGCCGTCGCGTCGGCACAGTTGGCCGCCAAGTACCCCTCCAGCGGCGGGACCTACGTCTATGGCCGCAGGCAGCTGGGTGAATGGCCGGGCTTCATCGCCGGCTGGGGATTCGTCACGGGCAAGACCGCTTCCTGCGCGGCGATGGCGCTCACTTTCGGGCATTACCTCGCGCCCGGCTTTGCCACCCCGGTGGCGGTTGCCGCCGTCGTCGTGCTGACCGGAGTGAACCTGCTTGGCATTACCCGCACGGCGCTGTTGACCAAGGTCCTGCTCGCCATGGTGCTCGCCACGATCGCGTTCGTGGCGGCGGCAGCGCTGACTGGCCCTCACCCGGCGGCCGACGCGGCGGCGGCCGGGACCGCCGACGGCCAGAATGTGTGGGGCGTGCTGCCGGCCGCCGGGCTGATCTTCTTCGCCTTTGCGGGGTACGCCCGGATCGCCACGCTGGGCGAAGAGGTCAAGGATCCCGGCCGCACCATCCCCCGGGCCATCCTCGCCGCCCTCGGCGGGGCCTTCGTGATCTACCTGGGACTCGCAGTGCTCTTGCAGTGGCACCTTCCCGCGGCCCAACTGGCCGGCTCGACGGCGCCGCTGCTCGACGCCGTCAGCAGCTCACGGCTCAGCGCCGGCGCTCCGCTGGTCCAGGCCGGGGCGGCGGCAGCGTGCCTCGGAGCCCTGCTGGCCCTGATTACGGGCGTGGGCCGGACGGCGATGGCGATGGCCCGGGAACGGGACCTGCCCGCTCCGCTGGCCCGGGTGGGCGGGGCGCACACCGTTCCGATCACGGCCGAACTGACCGTCGCGGCCTCGGTCATCGTGCTGCTGCTGACCACCAACGTCCTGACCGTGGTGGGCTTCTCCAGTTTCGGCGTCCTGGTCTATTACGCGGTGACGAATGCCGCCGCTTTCACCCTGAGCTCGCGCCCGTGGCATGCCCCGCGCTGGCTCAATGTGCTGGGGTTCCTCGGTTGCCTGCTGCTGGCGGTGACCCTGCCGCCGGCCTCGGCGCTGGGCATGGCCGCCGTGCTCGCGGCAGGGATCGCGGCCCGGTTCCTTGTGCTGCGGCGCAGGAGGGCCTCGGCGGGGTAGGAGAGCCGGCGGCTACGCCTTCAGGACCCGGACGTGCAGGTCTTCCTCGGCCGGTGCCCAGGTTGCCGGGTCGGCGTCGACCTGCTCCCCGGTGCGGATGTCCTTGACCTGGTGCTTGCCGTCGTCGTCGGTGAACCAGACGAAGGGGATGCCGCGGCGGTCCGCGAACTTGATCTGCTTGCCGAATTTCTCGGCCTTCGCCGCGACCTCGGTGGAGATGCCGCGGGCGCGCAGCTGCGCGGCGACATCCTGCGCTGCGCCCCAGCTGTCATCGCTGTTAAGGGCCACCAGCACGGCGGTGGGCACCGTGCGGGACGCCTTGGCCAGCTCCTGGCTGAGGATGCGGGAGACCAGCCTGGTCACGCCGATCGACAGTCCGACGCCGGGGAACTTGCGGCTGCCCTTGCTGGCCAGCGCGTCGTAGCGGCCGCCGGAGCAGATCGAGCCGAGCTGTTCGTGGCCCACGAGCACGGTTTCCACCACGGTGCCGGTGTAGTAGTCCAGGCCGCGGGCGATGCTGAGGTCGGCGACCACCTTGCCCGGGGCGCGCTGGACGGCGGCGGCAATGACTTGCTCCAGCTCGTTCAGGCCTTCCTCCAGCAACTCGTTGCTCACGCCGAGGGCACGGACCTGCTGCACGAACGAGGTGTCCCCGGTGCGGATCGCGGCTAGCTTGAGCGCGGCCTGCGCCTGTTCCTCGGTGGCTCCGAGCTCGGTCTTGAGCAGTTCCGCCACCTTGGCGGGGCCGATCTTTTCGAGCTTGTCGATGCTGCGCAGCACCCCGGCGGTGTCGCCCAGGCCGATGCCGTTGTAGAAGCCCTCGGCCAGCTTGCGGTTGTTGATCCGGAGCAGGAAGTCCGGGATCGGCAGGGCGCTGAGGGCCTCGGCGATCACCAGCGCGATTTCGACGTCGTAGCGGAACGGCAGCTCGCCGTCGCCGACGATGTCGATGTCCGCCTGGGTGAACTCGCGGGCGCGGCCCTCCTGCGGACGCTCGCCGCGCCAGACCTTCTGGATCTGGTAGCGGCGGAACGGAAAGGCCAGGTAGCCGGCGTTCTCCACCACGTAGCGGGCGAACGGCACGGTGAGGTCGAAGTGCAGGGCAAGGGCGTGCGGGTCTGTTTTGTGCGACGGGGACTCTGCGCCCTCGTCGTCCTGCAGCCGGCTTAGTCCATAGACCTCTTTGTCGATTTCGCCTTTGCGAAGCAACTGCCCGACTGTCTCCACGGCGCGTGTCTCAATCGAGGAAAAGCCGTGCAGTTCAAAGGTCCGCCGCAGGGTGTCCAGCACATGCAGCTCCACCAGCCGCTCCTCGGGAAGCCACTCGGGGAATCCGGACAGGGAGGCGGTGCGTGCCATGGTGGAATTTTCTCCTCTGATTACGACGGCGGATACAACGGCCGCGGCGTCGCGCGCAGACCGGCCAGTCGTGCATAAACTGTGTGCGGCAGTCAGTTTATGCTTTTTGCCGCGCGCATCTCTAATGCGCACCTTTGAAGCGGCTGCTGCCGGCGGGGCTGTCGGCAGCTTGCGCGCTGCACAGCGGACGGCGCCCACGGCGCGCGCCCGGGTGCGGCCCTATACCCAGGAGGACCTTTGGCGGCCAGTTCAAGGAGCGCCCGCGAAGCCAAGCGGCGCGTCCAGCAGATGGAGGCAAAGCGTGAGCTGCGCCGGGAGCAGGACAAACGCCGGAAGCGCGACAATGTCCTCGCTACCGCCGGCGGCGCCGCCGCCCTGGTCCTGGCGATCGTGCTGCAGCTGACAGTGTTTTCCGGCAACCCGACCGAGGACGAGTTCAAGGCCGCGGAGGCCGGGCTGAAGAGCCCGTCGGCGTCCGCCACGCCCTCCGCCAGCGCCAGCAACGGCCCGAACATTCCGAAACCGGAAACCGCGGCGGGAAAGACCTTCACCGGAGAGCTTGCGCTCAACCGGGGCACCGTCGGCGTCGAGCTTGACGGAACCAAGGCCCCGCAGGCGGCCGCGGTGTTCAAATCGCTCGCAGACCAGAACTTCTTCAACGGCGTCAACTGCCACCGGCTCACGACCGCCGACTCGTTCGGTGTGCTGCAGTGCGGCTCCAAGTCCGGGGACGGCAACAGTGATCCCGCGTTCACCTGGGGTCCGCTGGAGAACACCCCGGTCGATAACAAGTACCCGGCCGGCACCATCGCCGTCGCACGGACCGGCGGCAACGCCTACGGCAACGGAACCCAGTTCTTCATCGTCTACAAGGACACTGTGATCCCGGCGGATGCCGCCGGCGGCTACACGGTGGTCGGCAAGGTCACGTCCGGGCTGGACGTGGTGGGCAAGATCGCGGCGGCCGGCGTTAAACCGGGTGCCAGCGCCACCGACGGCGCACCTGTGGAACCAGTCACGATAGACTCGTTCTCTCTGAAGTAACCTGCCGGGGCCCTCGTGGCCGCGGTGCCGGTATTTCCCTCCAAGCGAAAGACTTCTAGCGGTGACAGACAGTCAGAAATCCGACGAAACAGTGGCAGCAGCTGCCAACGAGACCGAAGCCGAGGTTGCGGTGACCGAAGCGGCCAACGAGGCGATCCCGGCGGCGGAGCCCGCAGCCGAGCCCGCAGCCGTGCAGGACCCGGCGTCCGCCCCGGCTGAGGCTGAGCCGGAGGCTACGGCCGAGGTCGAGGCGCCGTCCGCTCCTGCCGCGGAGCCCGCCGTCGCACCGGCACCTGCGCCCGCACCGGCACCTGCGCCGCGTCCGGCGCCGTCGCCCGCTGCTTTTGCGGCCCGGCCGAAGGCATCACCGTCCGTCGCCGCGCCGGCCGCCACGCCCGCCTCCAGCGCGGCGTCGCTTGCGGAGGCTGCACGTTGGGGCCGGGTGGAGGGCGACGGCCAGGTGTTCCTGACCATTGACGGCGAGGAACACGCCGTCGGCCGGTACCCGGGCGTCAGTGATGACGAGGCGCTGGGCTACTTCGCCCGCAAGTACGACGACGTCCTGGCGCAGATCGTCCTGCTCGAGCAGCGCGTGGCCTCCAAGGCCCCCGCCGCGGACATGCAGAAGACCGTGACACACCTGCGCGAGCAGCTGGCCGAACGGAACATGGTGGGCGACCTCCGTGCCGCCGAGGGCCGCCTGGACACGCTGTCCGGCCAGATCACCGAACTGGAAAAGGCCGAAAAGGCCGAGCACGACGCCGTGCGGGCCGCCGAACTGGCCGCCCGCGAGGCGATCGTCGCCGAGGCCGAGGAGATCGCCGGGCACGACCCGGCGCAGATCCAGTGGAAGACCTCCAGCGCCCGGATGAACGAGCTCTTCGAGAGCTGGAAAACCGCGCAGAAGAGCGGTGTCCGGCTCGGCCGCAGCAACGAGGACGCGCTGTGGAAGCGGTTCCGCGCCGCCCGCACCGTCTTTGACCGCCACCGCCGCGCCTACTTCTCCCAGCTGGACAGCAACAACTCCGCTGCCAAGGCCGCCAAGGAGAAGCTGATCACCGAGGCCGAGGCCCTGTCGTCCTCGACCGACTGGGGCTACGCCGCCGGCGAGTACCGCCGCCTGATGGACCAGTGGAAGGCTTCCCCCCGCGCTAGCCGCAAGGACGACGACGCGCTCTGGGCCCGGTTCCGGGCCGCGCAGGACGTCTTCTTCACGAACCGGCAGGCAGCCAACGAGGAGATCGACCAGGAGTACGGTGCGAACCTCGTGGTGAAGGAAGCCCTGCTGGTGGAAGCCAACGAGCTGCTCCCCATCAAGGACCTCGCCGCCGCCAAGAAGGCGTTGCAGTCCATCCGCGACCGCTGGGAGGAAGCCGGCAAGGTTCCGCGCGCGGACATGGGCCGGATTGAGGCCGGCCTGCGGAAGGTGGAGGACGCGGTCCGCCACGCCGAGGATGAGAACTGGAAGCGTTCCAACCCGGAAACGAAGGCACGCACCAACAGTGCCCTCTCGCAGCTGGAGTCGGCCATCACCGGGTTGAAGGAAGACCTGGCCAAGGCGGAGAAGGCCGGCGACGAACGCAAGATCAAGGCGGCCAAGGAGGCCCTCGAGGCACGCCAGGCCTGGCTGGAGCAGCTCGAGCGCTCCGCCAGCGAGCTCTCCTAGCCCCAGCCGCAGAGCATCTGCCGCCGGCCTTCACGGCCGGCCGGAACAGGCCCCGCCCCGGTTATCCACATGACCGGCGCGGGGCCTGTTCCGCATTCCGGACAAAGCGGCACGATGGCTGGATGGCCCCCCTGCCCGGCTTCCCTGCTTCCGGTCTACCCGCTTCCGGTCTCCCCGCTTCCGGTCCCGCTGTGTCCGGACCCGCTGCCCGCCAGGCTTCGCACGAGCCCACCGGAGCGCCGCCGGAGGTGCTCTACTCCCCCGGGTCGCTGTTCTCCTGGGCCGAACTCCAGGCCATGGCTGCCGACGGCGTGCTGACGCGGCTCTCGCAGCGCGGCTATCTCCCGCCCGGCGCCGCGTCCACCCCTCAACTGCGGGCCCGGGCCGCGGCCTGCACCATCCCGCCGCCCATCAGGCAACGGGTTGTCGCAGGACGGATGACGGCAGCCTGGATCTACGGGTGTGCCCCGGAGCCGGACCGGATCGCTTTGCTCGTGGACGCCTGCCGGCGGGTCTCCAGCCTCAGGGCCACCCGAGGCTGCAGCTTCCACGAAGTGAGGCTGGGACCGTTCGACGTCGTCAGCCTCGGCGGCCTTATGGTGTCCAGTCCGCTGCGGACGGCGGTGGACATTGCCCTGCATGTGGATTCCGAGCGTGCCCTGCCCGCCCTGGGAGCCCTCCTCGCCGCCCCGGAGCTCGACGTGCCGCTGCGGCTGCTCGTCCGGGCTGTCCAAGCGAGCCCGCGGTTGCCGTTCAAGAAGGAGGCGCTGGCCAAGCTTGCGGCCCTCCCCTCCGGGCAGGGCCGCAACAACGCGGGGCGCGGCTAGCTGCGGCGGCGGTTGCCGGTGGTGCGGTAGACGTCGAAGACGCCGTCAATGCGCCGCACGGCGCTGAGCACGTGGCTGAGGTACTTCGGATCACCCATCTCGAAGGCGAACTTGGAGATCGCCACCCGGTCCGTGGAGGTGTGTACGCTCGCGGCCAGGATGTTCACGTGGTTTTCCGACAAGACGCGGGTGACGTCGGAGAGCAGCGACTTGCGGTCCAGCGCCTCGACCTGGATTTCCACCAGGAACACGCTGGACTGCGTCGGCGCCCACTCGACCTCGACGATCCGGTCCGGCTGGTCCATCAGGCCGGAGACGTTGGTGCAGTCGGTCCGGTGCACCGAGACTCCGGAGCCGCGGGTCACGAAGCCCAGGATCGGGTCCGGCGGCACCGGGGTGCAGCAGCGTGCCAGTTTCACCCAGACGTCGTCGACGCCGCGGACCACAACACCAGAGTCGGAGTATCTGGTCTTGGTGACCTGGGTGGGGATCGAGACCTCGGTCAGGTCGTCCTCGGGCGTGTCATTGCCGCCGAGGCTCTCGACCAGCCGTTCCATCACGGACTGGGCCGAGGTGTGCCCGTCGCCCACCCCTGCATAGAGCCCGGAGATGTCCGTGTACTTGAAGTCTTCAGCAATGGCGGCGAGGGCGTCGTGGGTCATCAGGCGCTGCAGCGGAAGGTTCTGCTTGCGCATCGCCTTGGTCAGCAGTTCCTTGCCGCGGTCGATTGCCTCTTCGCGGCGTTCCTTGCTGAACCACTGCCGGATCTTGTTGCGTGCCCGGGCGCTCTTGACGAAGTGCTGCCAGTCCTGGCTGGGACCGGCGCCCTCGGCCTTCGAAGTGAAGATCTCCACCCAGTCGCCGTGGTTCAGTTCGCTGTTGAGCGGAACGAGCTTGCCGTTGACGCGTGCACCGATGGTCCGGTGGCCCACCTCGGTGTGGACCGCATAGGCGAAGTCCACCGGCGTCGATCCGGCAGGAAGGGCCATCACCTCGCCCTTGGGGGTGAAGACAAAGACCTCCCGCGCGTTGATCTCGAAGCGCAGCGAATCGAGGAACTCGCCCGGGTCCGAGGTTTCCTGCTGCCAGTCCACCAGCGACCGCAGCCAGCCCATATCGCCGTCGCGCGGGCTTCCCGGCCCGGCTGCGGTCCGGTTGGGCTGGTCCTTGTACTTCCAGTGCGCCGCGACGCCGTACTCGGCGCGGCGGTGCATCTCGTGGGTCCGGATCTGGATCTCCACCGGCTTGCCGCCCGGGCCGATCACCGTGGTGTGCAGCGACTGGTACATGTTGAACTTCGGCATCGCGATGTAGTCCTTGAACCGGCCCGGAAGCGGGTTCCAGCGTGAGTGCATGGCGCCCAATGCGGCGTAGCAGTCCCGCACCGAGTCGACGAGCACGCGCACGCCCATCAGGTCGTTGATGTCGTCGAAGTCCTTATCGCGGACGATCATCTTCTGGTAGATCGAGTAATAGTGCTTGGGCCGGCCGGTGATGGTGGCCTTGATCTTGGCCGCCCGCAGGTCTTCGGTGATCTGGTTGCGGATGACGGCGAGGTTCTTTTCCCGCTCCGGCGTCCGGTCCCCCACCATCCGCACGATTTCCTCGTACACCTTGGGGTACAGCGCGGCGAAGGAGAGGTCTTCCAGTTCCCACTTGATCGTGTTCATGCCCAGCCGGTGGGCGAGCGGGGCGAAGATCTCGAGGGTTTCCCGCGCCTTGCGGGCCGAGGATTCGGCAGAGACGAAGCGCCAGGTGCGCGCATTGTGCAGCCGGTCGGCGAGCTTGATCATGAGGACCCGGATGTCCTTGGCCATGGCCACGACCATCTTGCGGACGGTCTCGGACTGGGCCGCCTCGCCGAAACTGACCTTGTCCAGCTTCGTGACGCCGTCCACCAGCATGGCGACTTCGGGGCCGAACTCGCCCTTCAGGTCCTCCAGCGTGTAGGAGGTGTCCTCCACGGTGTCGTGCAGCAGCGCCGCGGCCAGCGTCGTTCCGCTCAGGCCCAGCTCGGCCAGGATGGTGGCGACAGCTACCGGGTGCGTGATGTAGGGATCGCCGCTCTTGCGCTTTTGTCCGCGGTGGCAGCGTTCCGCCACCACAAACGCGCGCTGGATGAGCTCGAAGTCGTCCTTGGGGTTGTTGGCGCGCACGGTGCGCAGCAGCGGCTCCAGGATGGGCGAATAAGAGGGCGTTCCGCGGCCGGTCAGGCGCGCGAGCCTGGAGCGGGTGCGTTCCCGGCGCCCCGGGAAGGTGGGGCGGGTTCCGGAGTTGTCCACGGGCACGGCCGCATCAGGGCGTCCGGGAGCCGCCAAGCCAGTTTGTGACCCCTGGCCGTCAGCCTTATCCGCCGGAGCTACAGGCACCGGCGTCGAACGTTCTTCCAATGAAGCACCTCTCACGACCCGTTAATAATTCAAGTCTATTCCCGCGGCAGGATACTTTTGTAACCGGCGCCCAACGACCGACGGGCCGGGGAACGTCGGGGACGTTCTCCGGCCCGTCGGGCGGGTAGGGCAGGACGTGGCGGCTAGGCAGTGGCCGGGGCCGTCTTGGCGGCGTTTTCGGCCCGCCGCTGCTCGACGCGCTTGGCCTGCTTGACCAGGTCAGGCTCGCCCTGGCGCAGCCAGGCGTACAGCGGGGCGGCGACGAAGATGGTCGCCGCCGTGCCGATCAGGATACCCACGAACAGCGCCAGCGAGAGGTCCCGCAGCGTACCCGCGCCCAGCAGTCCGGCGCCGATGAAGAGGATGGCGCCGACTGGCAGGATGGCGACCATCATGGTGTTGATGGACCGCACCAAGGTCTGGTTGACGGCGAGGTTGACCTCCTCGGCAAAGGTGCGCCGGGTGGACGACTGCAGCTCCGAGGTGTTTTCGCGGATCTTGTCGAAGACCACCACGGTGTCATACAGCGAGTAGCTGAGCACGGTGAGGAAGCCGATGATGGCCGACGGCGTTACCTCGAAGTCACTGAGCGAATACACCCCGGCGGTGACGAACATCGTCGCGGCCATGCCGGCAAGGGCGGACAGCGACATCTTCCAGGTCCGGAAGTACAGCGCCATCAACACCGCGGCAAGGCCGACGAAGATCGCAAGGCCCAGCAGGGCCTGCTTGGTCACGTCCGCGCCCCAGGTCGGACCGACGAACGTCGAGGTCACCTCGTTGTCGGTCACGCCGTAGGCCTTGGTGAGGCCCTCCTTGACCTTGAGTACCTCTTCGTCGTTGAGCTTGTCCGTCTGGATCCGCATGGTGTTGCCAGCGACATTCGCGACGCGCGGCAGGCTGCCGGAGACGACGTCCTGGACGGCCTTCTCGCCGAGGCCGGCGTCGCGGTCCTTGACGTTGGACACCGTGAACTCGGAGCCGCCGCGGAACTCGATGCCGAGGTTGAACCCGCCTTTGGCGACCGGCAGCAGGATGGACAGCGCGACGGCGACGGCGGCGATCAGGAACCAGATTTTCTTGGAACCGACGAAGTCGTAGGAGCGCTTGCCCGTGTAGAGGTCGTTACCGAAAGTGGCGAAGCTGGCCATTTACTTGCCTTCCTTGGACGCGCTCTTGGAGGAGCCAGCAAGCTGCTCCTGCTTTTCCGCGAGGCGTCGTTCTGCAATGGTCATCCGGCGTTCGGCCTCGGCCGCAGCACCGGTGTTCTTGGCGCGCGGCGCCGGAACGGGCTTGTCTTCCGGTGTGCGGATCCGTCCGGCACCCCGGTACAGCGGCACGGCGCCGAGCCGCTTCGGGTCGAGGCCCGAGAACTTGTGCCCCTCACCGAAGAACTTGGTCCGGGCCAGCACCTGCAGGGTCGGGTGGGTGAACATAAAGACGACGATCAGGTCGGCGATCGCGGTCAGGCCCAGGGTGAAGGCGAAGCCGCGGACGTTGCCTACCGCCACGAAGTACAGCACGAGGGCTGCCAGCAAGTTGACGGCCTTGGACGCAAGGACGGTCCGCTTGGCGCGCTTCCAGCCGTTCTCCACCGCCGAGATCAGGCCTCGGCCTTCGCGGAGTTCGTCACGGATGCGCTCGAAGTAGACGATGAACGAGTCCGCCGTCTGGCCGATCGCCACGATGATGCCGGCGACGCCGGCCAGCGAGAGGCGGTAGTTCTCGGTCCAGCCGAGGATGGCGATGGCCAGGTAGGTCAGCGCACCGGCGACCACGAGCGAGGCGACGGTGACGAAGCCCAGGGCCCGGTACTGGAACAGGGAGTAGACCACAACCAGCAGCAGGCCGATCAGGCCAGCGAGCATACCCATCCGGAGCTGCTCCCCGCCAAGGGTGGCCGAGATCTGCTGGTCACTCTGGATCTCGAAACTGATGGGCAGGGCGCCAAAGCGGAGCTGGTCGGAGAGTGCCTTGGCGGACTTCTCGGTGAAGCCGCCGGTGATCTGCGGGCGGCCATCGGTGATGACGGCCTGGGACCGCGGCGCGGAAATGACCTGGTCGTCAAGGACAATCGCGAACTGCGACTTTGGATCCGAGCCGCTCTGGCCGCCGGCGGCAACATAGAACTTGTTCAGCCGCTCGGTGATGGTCTTGAACTTGGCCGTGCCCTCGTCGTCGAACTGGATATCGACGGCCCACTCATTGGTGACGGCACCCTGGGCGCCGCGCTGCAGCTGGAAGGAGGAGGTCTTGATGTTCGAACCCTTGACCTCGACCGGGCCAAGGATGTACTTGATCGCGGGCCGGCCGTCGGAGGCCGGTTCGCAGGTCACCAGCGGCTTGGCCGGATCCGAGCGCTCCTGCTTGTCCTGGGCAGGGTTGACGCAGTCGAGCGCCTCAAACTTCTTGTAGACATCCGCGGTGACCCAGTTCTCGTCGCTGCTGTTCGCAGGGGCGGCGGTCGGCTTGGGCAGCTTGTCCTCCGGGGTGCGCGCCTCGACGGGGACGGCCGCACCGTCACCGGCCTGGATGACCGGGCGGAAGTTCATGTCCGCGGACGCCTGGATCAGCGCACGGGTCTCCTTGGACGGAGTGCCGGGAAGGCTGACGACGACGTTGCGGCCGGACTGGGTGCTGATTTCCGCTTCCGCGACACCCGAGCCGTCCACGCGCTGGCGGATGATCGCCACGGCCTGGTTGAGCTGTTCTTCGTTGATGCCCGAACCGCCCTCCACCTTGGGCGCCAGGATCATCTGGGTGCCGCCTTCAAGGTCCAGGGCCAGCTTGGGAGCCCAGCTCGCTTGCCCGGCCATGGTGCCGCCGGCCAGGACGGCCGTCAGGACGGCGAGCATTACGCCAAGCCAGACCAGCACCCTGCGGGCTGAGTTTTTGGGGCCAGTTCGTGCCATTGTCGATCTTTCTATTGTTTACGGAGGAACCGCCGGTGCGCCCTCGTCGGGCCCGCACCGGCGGATGCCCGCGCACTGAAGCTCCGCGGGATAGCTCAGGAGGCAGACTAGCTGTCTTTTTTGCCGTCGTCGTTCAGGCGGCGCAGGGTTTCGTCCGGCGTTTCGTTGCGGGACGCGTCACCGGCGACGGCGGTGCCCTCGCCGGCGGTGTCCACCGCGTCGGACTTACCGAGGGTCAGCGAAGACGCGTCGTCGGGAACGACCGTGGGCTCCTCGGCGGCGACGACCGGTTCCACGATCTTGGTGACGGCCTGGCGGTGCACGGTGGCGGTGTTGCCCGGGGACAGCTCGAGGACAACCTTGTTCTCGGCCTCGTCGATGTCGACGATGCGGCCGAAGAGGCCGAAGCTGGTCATCACCTCAACGCCTGGGCCGAACTTCGACTGGAGGTCCGCCTGCTGCTGCTGCGTCTTCTTGTTGCGGCGGAACATCATGAAGACGAAAACGCCGAGCATAACGAACAGGAGAATTGTCATTGGATCCAAGGGGAAAGTTCCGTTCTGTACTTGCGAGCTGGTTTCACAGCAACGTCCGCTTCGTTCCGGGGCAACCTGGCGTGGAACCTGGCAGGAATCCTGGCGGGTACGGGGCAAAAACCCTGCCCTGCCAATGGCGGCTAGCGGGAGCCGCACACGGAAACAAAGGCCCGAACGTGCCGAGCGTCATACCAGTCTAAAGGGAAAAGGTCACTAGCGAGTGCTATTGACTATTACGGATCCATTCCGGATCGACTTCGCCCTCAGCATCAGCCGCGAACCCGGCCGGACCGCCGTCGGCGTCGCCGGCCCGGAAGAGGTCTAGCGGATCCTGGCCGAACGCGCCCGGCGGCACCGCGAAGCCCAGGTGCGTCCACGCCGGCGCCAGCGCGATCCGTCCGCGTGGGGTCCTGCCGAGCAGGCCCTCGCGGACCAGGTAGGGCTCGGCGACGGTTTCCACGGTTTCGGTTTCCTCGCCGACGGCGATAGCGAGGGTGGAGAGGCCCACCGGCCCGCCGCCGAACTTCGTGATCAACGCCTCGAGGACGGCGCGGTCCAGGCGGTCCAGGCCGCGCTTGTCCACTTCGTACATATCGAGGGCGGCGGAGGCTGCCCGCGCGTCGATCTGCTCCACCCCGTGGACCAGAGCCCAGTCCCGGACGCGCCGCAGCAGGCGGTTGGCAATCCGGGGGGTGCCCCGGGACCGGCCGGCGATCTCACTGAAGCCGGCCGAGTTCACCTTCAGGTCCAGCAGGCCCGCCGAGCGGCGCAGCACCAGCTCAAGCTCCTCGACGGAATAGAACTCCAGGTGCCCGGTGAAACCAAACCGGTCCCGCAGCGGCCCGGGCAGCAGCCCGGCGCGGGTGGTGGCGCCCACCAGGGTGAAGGGCGGCAGTTCCAGCGGAATCGCGGTGGCTCCGGCACCCTTGCCGACCACGATGTCGACGCGGAAATCCTCCATCGCCATGTAGAGCATTTCCTCGGCCGGGCGGGACATCCGGTGGATCTCATCGAGGAAGAGAACCTCCCCCTCGGAGAGCGAGGACAAGATGGCGGCCAGGTCCCCGGCGTGCTGGATCGCCGGTCCGCTGCTGATCCGAAGCGGGGCGTTCATCTCGGCGGCGATGATCATGGACAGAGTGGTCTTGCCCAGGCCGGGCGGGCCGGACAGCAGCACGTGGTCGGCGCTGCGGCCGCGCATCCGGGAGGCCTCCAGGACGAGGGAGAGTTGCTTGCGGACCCGGTGCTGGCCGACGAAATCGTGCAGGTTCTTGGGCCGGAGGGCGGCCTCGATGGCCCGCTCCTCGGGTTCCTCTCCCCCGCCGACGAGGGACGGCTCAGCCACGGGCGCCTACGCGGTTCCCGGCGCGCGCGCCGTCCTGGCCCAGCCAGCGCAGCGTGGCGCGGAGGATCTCCGCCACATTGCCCTTCGCGGCGAGTTCCGGGGAGTCGGCCAGCGACTTGTCGATACTGGCGGTGGCGTCCTTTTCGGACCAGCCAAGGCTCGTCATGGCAGCGACCACCTGCGGCTTCCACACGGCTTCGGCGGACACAGCGGGGGCGCCGCCGTCCGCGTTGCCCGGCGTGCCGTGCGGCACCAGCTTCCCGGCCAGTTCGAGCACGATCCGGCCGGCGACCTTGGGTCCGATGCCGGGGACCTTGGTGAACGCCTTGCCGTCACCGGAGTGCGCGGCGACACGGATCGCTTCGGGTTCGTGGACGGCCAGGACGGCCAGCGCCAGGCGCGGCCCCACGCCGCTGACACTCAGCAGCACGTCGAAGACCTCGCGTTCGTCGTCGCTTGAGAAGCCAAATAGCGTCAGGGAGTCCTCCCGCACGATCAGGGAGGTAAACAGTTTGCCTTCATCCCCGACGCGGAGCCTGCTGAGGGTCTGTGGCGTGGCGTTGACGCTCATGCCGGCACCGTTGAGGTCGATCACCGCCGAGGACAGGCCGACGTGCGCTACGGTTCCGCGGAGAAAACTGATCAAGGCCTGGCTCCTGGTCTCACAGCTGGTCCTGGACCAGCTGAGTCAAGCCGGCGGGGTTTCAATCTCCAAACGCCGGCTATCCGAACATATCTACGAATACCCTAGCAAGCACCCGGACATTTAACGGGACATTCAGCGCGCACGGCGCGCTTTGGCCTCCGCGTCGGCCCAGGCGCGCTGCGCGGGCGTCAGGGACTGGCTGCCCGGTCCCGTGGTGGCCACAGCCGCACCGCTTCCAGCCCGCCACGCATGCGTGATGGCCAGCGCCAGGGCGTCGGCGGCGTCCGCCGGACGCGGCGGGGCGTCGAGCCGGAGGATCTTGGTGACCAGCTTGGTGACGGCGTCCTTGTTGGAGGTCCCGCTGCCGGTCACGGCGGCTTTGACCTCCGAGGGGGTGTGCAGCGCCACGGGGATTCCCCGGCGTGCGGCGGCGGCAATCACCACGCCGGAGGCCTGGGCAACGCCCATCACTGTGCTGACGTTGAGCTGGGAGAAGACACGTTCGACGGCGAGGACCTGCGGCTCATATTGGTCCAGCCACTCATCGATCGAGGTGGCAATGACCAGCAGGCGCTGGTCCAGGCTCTCCTCCGGGGAAGTGCCGACGACGCCGAAGGCCACCATGGTGGCCCGGCGGTTCTTCTCGACGTCCACGACGCCGATCCCGCAGCGGGTGAGGCCCGGATCGACGCCGAGGACGCGAAGGGTCACTCGGCTTCCAGTGCGGCCTGCACTTCGTCGCTGAGGTCGGCGTTGCTGTACACGTTCTGCACGTCGTCGAGCTCTTCGAGGGCGTCCACGAGCTTCATGAACTTCTTGGCGGCGTCGAGGTCCAGCGGCACCTGCATGGAGGGCACGAATTCGGCTTCGTCGGTGTCGTAGTCGATCCCGGCTTCCTTGAGCGCGTCGCGGATGGCCTGCAGGTCGGTCGGCTCGGAGTGGATCTCGAAGCTGTCGCCGTTGTCCTTGACTTCTTCCGCGCCGGCGTCGAGGACGGCCATCAGCACGTCGTCCTCGGTCAGGCCGTTCTTGGGCAGCGAGACGACACCCTTGCGGGAGAAGAGGTAGCTGACGGAGCCGGGGTCGGCGATGGTGCCGCCGTTGCGGGAGATGGCGAGCCGGACCTCGGAGGCTGCACGGTTCTTGTTGTCCGTGAGGCACTCGATCAGCAGGGCCGAGCCCTGCGGGCCGCGGCATTCGTACATGATCTCGGTGTAGTCCACGACCTCGCCGGTGAGGCCGGCGCCGCGCTTGATGGCGCGGTCAATGTTGTCAGCGGGGACCGAGGTCTTTTTGGCCTTGGTGACGGCAAGTTCGAGGCTGGGGTTGCCGGCGAGGTCGGGTCCGCCCATGCGCGCGGCAACTTCGATGTTCTTGATCAGCTTGGCGAACGACTTGGCCCGGCGGCTGTCCAGGATGGCCTTCTTGTGCTTGGTCGTCGCCCATTTGGAGTGGCCTGACATGCTTTACGCTTCTCCTCTGATCATTCGAATAAACAGTTCATGCACGCGCTTCTCCCCCGTGACTTCCGGGTGGAAGGAGGTGGCCAGCAGCTTGCCGGAACGCACTGCAACAATTCTAGCCGTCCCGTCGAGGGATTCCGGGTGGCCGGCCTTGGACGGTTCCACCTGGGCCAGCACTTCGACGCCGGCTCCGACGCGTTCCACCCAGGGTCCGCGGATAAACACCGCGTGCACCGGGGCCACTGCGCCACCGTCCGAGCTGAACTCCAGCCCCTTGAAATCCAGGTCTGTCTCGAACGACTCGCGCTGGCGGCCGAACGCGTTGCGGCGCACCGTGATGTCCAGGCCGCCGAAGGTCTGCTGCGGGTTTCCGGCGAGGTCGGTCGCGGGGTCGGCGATCTCTTCGGCCAGCAGGATCATCCCGGCGCAGGAGCCGTAGACAGGAAGCCCTGCCCGGATGCGTTCCCGCAACGGATCCCGGAGGTCAAAGACCCGGGCGAGCTTGTCGATGGTCGTCGATTCCCCGCCGGGAATGATGAGGCCATCAAGTCCGTCCAGCTCGGCGGGGCGGCGGACACCAATGCCGGCGGCGCCGGCGGATTCCACGGCGTGCAGGTGTTCACGGAAGTCGCCCTGGAGCGCCAGGACGCCGATCCGCAGGCCCGATCCCACGCGGGAAGCGGGCGAAGTAAGGGGGGTGGTCATGCTGCCAGCATAGTGCGCCGGGGTCCGCGGAGGCGCACCGGGGCGTGCCCCGGGACCGGCTTCCATGCCGCCGCTGGGATATATTACAAAGCATGCTCTACTTCAGCGTTCCGCTCGGCAAACTCGTCCGCCGGGTCTCCCGGCTCCGAGGCGGAGGCTCCGCTCTCCCCGGCCTGGTGGTCGAAAAAATCGACCCCGGCTTCATGCAACGGACGCTGTCCACGCTGCCCCTGGGTGTCGCCGTCGTCAGCGGCACGAACGGCAAGACCACCACCACCAAGATGGTCGTGGAGCTGCTGGAAAGCCAGGGCCTGAAGGTCTTCACCAACCGCACCGGCAGCAACTTCACCCGCGGCGTGGCCGCGGCGCTGCTGGGCGAGGTGGACTGGCGCGGCCGGCTCGACGCCGACGTCGCCGTCCTTGAACTGGACGAGGCCCACGCCGTGCACTTCGTCAACAAGGTCCCGCCGCGCTACTGCCTGCTGCTCAATGTCCTCCGCGACCAGCTGGACCGCTTTGGCGAGATCGACAAGACCGCCGAACTCCTCCAGCACATCGCGGCCAAGACCACCGGCACCGTCGTGCTGAACCGCGAGGACCCGCGAGTGGCCCGAATCGCGGCCACCCTCGATACAGCCACGGTCAACGGCCCCGAGGTCCGCTATTTCGGCCTCGACGATTCGCTGCTCAGCACCTTCCCCAATGACGACGAAATGCGCGCCGCCCCGGGCAGCCCGGTGCCGCCGGCCCCCGCCAAGCCGGGTGCCGACGTCGTCCTCCGCCGGGTGGGCGCGGACGACGCCGACTTTGAGTACGACGGCGCAACGGTCAGCACCGGGATGAAGCTGCGCGGCGTCTACAACATCTTCAACGCCGCGGCCGCGCTGACCCTGGCCCGGGCCATCACGGGCGCCCGCGGCACCGGTACCGACCACGCCGGCCTGCTGGCGGCCCTCGCCAACGTCGCGCCTGCCTTCGGCCGAGGGGAGAGCCTTGTGGTCGATGGCCTGCCGCTGGAACTTGTCCTGGTCAAGAACCCCAGCGGCTTCCGGCTCGGCCTGAAGTCCTTCCCGGCCGCCGGCTACGCCACGATGATCGCGATCAACGACAACTACGCGGACGGCCGGGACATGTCCTGGCTCTGGGACGTGGAATTCGACACCCTCCGCGACGGCGGCGTGGACCAGCTCACCGGCTCCCGCGCGTACGACATGGCGTTGCGGCTGCAGTACGACGACGTCGCGATCGGTGCCGTCGACACGGACATCGCACCCGCCCTGGCCGCGTTCATCCGCGGAGCGAAAGACAAGCCCAAGCGGATTTTCTGCACTTACACGGCCATGCTGGCCATCCGCCGCGAGCTGTCCAAAATCACCACAGTGGAGGTGGTCTCATGACCCCCGCGTCCCCCGAAACCCCGCACGAGCTCTCCTTCGGCCATGTTCTGCCGCCCGAAGAAACCGCAGCGCCCAGCAAGGGAACCATCCGGGTGCTGCAGCTCTATCCGCGGGACATGAACATCTACGGCGACTGGGGCAATGCGCTGGTCCTCGCCCAGCGGCTGCGCTGGCACGGCTACACCCCCGAACTGCTCGAGTACAACGTCGGCGACGACTTCCCGGCGGACGTCGACCTGATCGTGGGCGGCGGCGGACAGGACAGCGGCCAGCTGGTCATCCAGGACGACCTGCTCTCGCGGGAGACGGTCCTCAAGGAGCTGGCCGAGGACGGCACGCCGATGCTCGTGATCTGCGGGCTTTACCAGCTGTTCGGGAAGTTCTTCAAGACCAGGACCGGCTCGGTCATCCCGGGCATTGGCATCCTGGATGTGGAGACGCACGGCACGGACGAACGGTTGATCGGCAACGTCTCGGTGGCCTCAGCCGAGTTCGGCACCGTGCTGGGCTACGAGAACCACAGCGGCCAGACCACGCTGGGCCCAGGCGTCGAGCCCCTGGGCACCACCGCCAAGGGCACCGGCAACAACAGCAGCGACGGCCAGGAGGGCGCACGCTACCGCAACATCGTGGCCAGCTACTTGCACGGCTCGCTGCTGCCCAAGAACCCGGCGCTGGCTGACTTCCTGATCAAGACGGCCGTGGAGCGCAAATACGGCACCTTCGTGCCCGGCACCCCGGACGACTCCTACGCCGCACTGGCGCGGGAGCACGCGGCCCGCCGCCCCCGCTAAGGCACGGCGCATGACCCTGATCGCCCGCGACAGCCCCGCACGCCCCGACGTCCGGCGCCTCCTGGATGAGCACCTGGCGGACATGTTCGCGACGTCGCCGGCCGAAAGTGTGCACGCCCTCGACCACGGGGCACTGGCCGGCCCGGACATCACCTTCTGGACGGCCCGCGGCGACGGCGGGGTGCTGCTCGGCTGCGGGGCGCTGAGGGACCTCGGAGCGGGCGAAGGCGAGATCAAGTCGATGCGGACAGCGCGGCCCGCGCGCGGTCGCGGCGTTGCCGCCCTGCTCCTGGGCCGGATCCTGGACGAGGCCGGACAGCGCGGTTACCGCCGCTTGCTCCTTGAGACCGGGTCGCAGCAGTTCTTCGACCCGGCGCGGAGGCTCTACGCACGGCACGGATTTGTCCCGTGCCCGCCGTTTGCCGGCTACCAGCCGGATCCCAACAGCGTGTTCATGGCCCGCAGCCTGCCGGACAGCCTGCCCGGCTGACGGCAGCGCCGCAGGCCTCAGGCGCCGGCGTCGCTGTTCCGGAGCAGCCTGGCCAACTCCGCGGGACGGGTTGCCGGCCACCAGTGGCCGTTGTCCACCGTCACTACGGTCAGGTCCTCCACCCAGTCTTCCAGGCCCTCCACCAGATCCGGGGAGAGGAACGGGTCCCTGGCCGGCACCACCACCTGCACCGGCATGGTGACCCTGGCAGGTGCGGCCGGCTTGGCGGCCCGGTTCCGGCCGGCACCGAAGTTGGCCCGGTAGAGCGCCAGTCCGCGGACCGGGTCGTTCCCGACGTCGCGTTTGGCCAGTTGCTCGTAACGGCGGGTGAGGTACAGCCGCCAGGCGGCCTCGGGCAGCACCGGTGCCAGGAAGGCGCCGATGTACCAGCTGCGCATCAGCTGCCCGGCCAGTTGACGCCAGGCACGCGGGTTACGGATCCGTGCGCGCACCCAGCGCGAGAAGTGACGCAGGTCCGGGCCGGAGATGCTCGTATACCGGCGGATCAGGGCGGCGGCTCGAGGGTCCTGCACCGCTGCCCAGCACTGGATCGACCCCCAGTCATGACCCACCAGGTGGACCGGGCCGGCGCCGGCGTCCGCGAGGACGGCGAACAGGTCGTCCACCAGCGCTGCCAGCGTGAAGTCACCCGGGCTGCCCACGACGGCGGACGCGCCGGCGTTGCGCGTGTCATAGGCGACCACGTGGTGCGTCGGCACGAGCTCCCGGATGGCCGGCAGGAACACCCGGTGGTCGTCCGGATAGCCGTGGACGAACACCAGGGTCGGCACGTCCGGGCCCGGCTGCCGGCCGTATTCGAACACGGCCAGCTCGGCCCCGCGCGCCGCGACGCTCCGCCGTCGTTCCATCAAGGTGTCCATGGCTACCGCTCCTTCGTGATCAGCAGTTCGTGGGCGCCCGCCGCGGCCGCTCCCATCGCTTCGACCACGGTCTTGGTCCGCAGCCTGGTGGCCGCGTCCGCGGCGGCCCCGGCGCAGAGTCCCTGCGGGGCGTCGGCGGCGACCGAACACCAGCGGTAGGGTCCGCGGACAATCACCGACGGCGCCCAGGCCAGGTCGGACGCGGTCCAGGTGCCGGCGGCATCCTGGCTGAACTGGGCCCGGACCAGCAGTCCCTCGTTGTTCACCACGTAGCTCGGCGAGAGCTCGGTGATCCCGTTGCCGAGGCCGTAGACAATCCAGGTCCCCTTGTAGCGTTCAATCGGCAGCACCGAGTGGGTGTGGTGGCCGTAGACCATGGTGAACTGGCCGCTGTCCGCGAGGGCGTGCGCGACGCGCTGTTGTTCGGCGTTGGGCACGCTCGCATACTCGTCCCCGGCGTGCATCGCACCCAGCACGATGTCGGCACCGAGGGACCTCGCCTTGCGGGCCTTCGCGATCATGGCGCCGGGGTCGAGCATGTCCACCTGCCACGCAGCCTCCGGGACCTGTCCGTTCAAGCCGTAGGTGCCCTCGATCACGGCAACCTTTGCCGCCGCGGTCTGCAGGATCATGACCCCCTGGGCGTCGGCCGCGCTGCGGTAGGAGCCGGTGTGCTGCAGCCCGGCAGCATCGAGGGCATCCAGCGTGCGGACCAGCCCCGCGGTGCCGCGGTCAATCGTGTGGTTGCTCGCGGTGGTGCAGGCCTGGTAACCCGTCTGCCGGACGGCGGCGGCGATCTGCGGGGGGACGTTGAACGAGGGATATGCCGAGAAGGGCCCGGCGGGGGTGGCCACCGGGGTTTCCTGGTGGCAGATTGCCAGGTCGCTCTTCTCGATGTACCGGCGCTGGCCCGCCAGGAGCGGAGCGAAGTCAAGGCCCTTGGCACCGGTGGCGAGGGCGTCGGCCCGGCCCTGGTCCCAGAGCTGGGCGTGGACCAGCATGTCGCCGGTCATCAGGACGGAGGTGCAGCGGACAGCGGCGCAGGCCGGGCCTTTCCCCGGCGTCGGCGTCGGCGTCGGCGTCGACGTCGACGTCGGGACAGCCGTGCCGGGCGCCGTCCCGGGCGTGGACCCCGGCGCGGAACTTCCCGCGGAGGCCGCCGGGGCCGGCCCGGATCCCCCGGCTTGCCCCTGGCTTCCGGCCGAACTCTCTGCCCAGACTCCGCACGAGGCCACGGACGCGACGAGCGCCAGTGCGGCCGCCGCCGCGCCGAACCGCCGGATCCCCGGGTACCGACGGATACGCCCGATCCGCTGGCCGGAAAGTGGTCCGCGCAGCCATCGGTGCAACAGCGAGCAAAGAGTCCCCATGACGGCAATCCTACGGTGGTCCGGATCACAACACGCTCAGGGATTCATTGAGAACTCCGGCCTTACATGAAAGAGTCATTTCATGACCAATCCCCTCCTGAGCCCCAGCCCCCTGCCCTACGGACTGCCGCCCTTCGCGGACATCGAGGTCCGGCACTACGCCGAAGCGGTCGAAGCCGGCCTGGCCGAACACCTCGCCGAGATCCAGTCGATCGTGGAGGACCCTGAACCGGCGACCTTCGAGAACACGGCGATGGCCATGGAACGCTCCGGGCAGCTGCTGCAGCGGGCCGCCGCGTCCTTCTTCACGCTGGTCTCTGCGGACGCCTCGGACGAAATCCGCGAGCTGGAGACCCGCCTCTCCCCGCGCTTCTCGGCCCACCAGGACGCTGTGTACCTGAACCGGGGCCTGTTCGAGCGTTTCGCCGCCATCAACACCGACCGGCTCGACGCCGAATCAAGCCGGCTGGTGGACGAGTACCTCAAGGAGTTCCGCCAGTCAGGCATCCAGCTCGACGATCCGGGCCAGGAACGACTCAAAGCCATCAACGCCGAGCTGTCCACCCTGGGGACCGAGTTCGGCCAGCGGGTCAAGGAAGGCATGAAGTCCGCCTCGCTGCTCCTGGACGACGCCGCGGAGCTCGCAGGCCTCCCCGCGGACGACGTCGCCAGCGCCGCCGAAGCCGCGCGCACCGCCGGGCATGAGGGCAAGTTCCTGCTCACCCTGATCCAGCCCAGCAACCAGCCGGCCCTGGCGGCCCTGGAGAACCGGGAGGTGCGGCGTCGGCTCTATGAAGCGTCGATCGGACGCGGCAGCGGCGGCGGCAGCCTCGATGTGCTGGACCTGGTGAAGGACATGGTGCGGCTCCGCGCCGAAAAAGCCCGGCTGCTCGGCTTCGCCAATTTTGCCGAGCTCAGCGTGGACCAGCAGACCGCCCCCGACTTCGAAGCCGTGCAGGCCATGATGAACCGGCTGGCCCCGGCGGCCGTCCGGAACGCCGACGCCGAGGCGGAAGCCCTGGCCGAGGTTGCCGGACACCCGCTTGAGGCCTGGGACTGGGCCTTCTACTCGGCCCGGGTCAAGCGTGAACGGTATTCCGTGGACGAACAGGCCCTGCGGCCGTACTTTGAGCTGGACCGCGTCCTGAACGACGGCGTGTTCTTCGCCGCCAACGCCCTCTACGGCATCACCTTCCACGAACGCACCGACCTGGCGGGCTACCACCCGGACGTCCGGGTCTGGGAAGTGAAGAACTCCGACGGCACCGACCTCGGCCTGTTCCTGGGCGACTACTACACGCGGGATTCCAAGCGCGGCGGAGCCTGGATGAACTCGCTCGTAGAGCAGTCCGGACTGCTGAACACCCGTCCCGTGGTGATCAACAACCTCAACATCTCCAAGCCGCCGGCCGGCGAACCCACGCTGCTGACCCTGGACGAGCTGCGGACCACCTTCCACGAATTCGGCCACGCCCTGCACGGGCTGTTCTCCTCGGTCACCTACCCGCGGTTCGCCGGAACTTCCGTGCCGCGCGACTTCGTCGAGTACCCCTCGCAGGTCAACGAGATGTGGATCATGTGGCCCGAGGTGCTGGCCAACTACGCCCGGCACCACACCACCGGGGAGCCGCTGCCGCAGGACGCCGTGGACAAGCTCAACGCGGCGGCCCTGTGGGGCGAGGGCTTCGGCACCACCGAATACCTCGGCGCGGCCCTCCTGGACCTCGCCTGGCACGTGCTCGACGGCACGGACATCCCGGAGGACGCGCTAGAGTTCGAGGCCAAGGCCCTGGCCGCGGCCGGGGTGGCGCACAGCCTCATCCCGCCGCGCTACCGCACCGGTTACTTCCAGCACATCTTCGCCGGCGGCTGGTACGCGGCCGGGTACTACTCCTACATCTGGAGCGAGGTGCTCGATGCCGAAACGGTCGAATGGTTCAAGGAGAACGGCGGCCTCAACCGCGCGAACGGCGACTTCTTCCGGGCCGAACTGCTCTCCCGGGGCAATAGCCGCGACCCGCTGGAATCCTTCCGCGCCTTCCGCGGCCGCGATGCCCAGCTCGAACCGCTCCTGAAGCGCCGCGGCCTCGACTGACCCCCAGAACGCAAACGACGCCGGCCCGCCACCTGGAGAGGTGACGGGCCGGCGTCGTCGTTAGTGCCCGGTGCGAACCGCGCCTAACTCTCTTGGCTTAATAAGAGAGACTGCAGAGGCTCCATGGACGAGGCGCCTTGGCGCCGAGTCTGTGGAGAAGCAGTCGAACGGCAGAGGATCGCGCCGTCACGCGCCCACAAATACGCGAATTACCAGCCGCGCTCGGCGAGGCGGTGCGGCTGCGGGATCTCGTCGACGTTGATGCCAACCATTGCCTCGCCCAGGCCGCGCGAGGCCTTGGCGATTTCTTCCGGGTCGTCGAAGAAGGTGGTGGCCTTCACGACGGCGGCGGCACGCTGGGCCGGGTTGCCGGACTTGAAGATGCCGGAGCCGACGAAGACTCCGTCGGCGCCGAGCTGCATCATCATGGCCGCGTCGGCCGGGGTGGCGATGCCGCCGGCGGTGAACAGCACCACGGGGAGCTTGCCGGTGGTGGCAACTTCCTTGACCAGTTCGTACGGGGCCTGCAGTTCCTTGGCGGCGACGTAGAGCTCGTCCTCGGGCAGGGCTGCCAGCTTCAGGATTTCGGCGCGGATCTGGCGCATGTGGGTGGTGGCGTTGGAGACATCCCCGGTGCCGGCCTCACCCTTGGAACGGATCATGGCCGCGCCCTCGTTGATGCGGCGGAGCGCTTCGCCGAGGTTCGTGGCGCCACAGACGAAGGGAACGGTGAACTTCCACTTGTCGATGTGGTTGGTGTAGTCGGCCGGGGTGAGAACCTCGGACTCGTCGATGTAGTCGACGCCGAGGGACTGCAGGACCTGGGCTTCGACGAAGTGGCCGATGCGGGCCTTGGCCATGACCGGCACGGAGACGGCGTCGATGATCTTGTCGATCATGTCCGGGTCGCTCATGCGGGACACGCCGCCCTGGGCGCGGATGTCGGCGGGGACGCGTTCCAGCGCCATCACGGCCACGGCACCGGCGTCCTCGGCGATGCGGGCCTGCTCGACGTTGACGACGTCCATGATGACGCCGCCCTTGAGCATCTCCGCCATGCCGCGCTTGACGCGGCTGCTGCCCGTAACGTTCTTCGCGGACGCGCCGGCTTCGCTGCTTACATCAGGTGTAGACACAAAAACCCCTATGGGTAGATAGATGACCTCACCGGGGCGCGGACGGCACGCAGATGACAATCTCGCACGGCTCGCACACACCGGATTACCGGGAACCATTGGCCGGTAAGGCTAATACTAGTCCCCTGCCGCGGTCCGCTTGAATTTCGGTTACAGGCTCAGGCGGCCTGTTCGGTGGCGGTGTCCTGGTTCTCCTCCAGCGACTGCCGGTGCACGGCGGCGATGCGCTGCACCACGGTCACGAAACTGGCGAGGCCAAGCAGGCAGAGGGTGGCGAAGAGGACCACGGTGGGAAGCCCGACGCCGGTGAGGCCGGTGACGACCAGCACGGACACCAGCCGTTCGGCGCGCTCCGCGACGCCCACGTTCGCGTGGTAGCCGAGCGCCTCGGCCTTGGCCCGGGCGTAGGAGACCACCATGCCCAGCACGAGGCAGACGACGGCGGCGATCGCGATGGGGGTGTCGGCGCCGCCGGTGAAGAACCAGATGGCGACGCCGGCGAACAGCGCCCCGTCGGCCACGCGGTCCAGGGTGGAGTCCAGGAAGTTGCCCCAACGTCCGCCGCGTTCCTGCATCCGGGCCATGATGCCGTCGATGACGTCGGAAAAGATGAACGCGGTGATGAACAGCGTCCCCCACCAGAGCTGGCCGAGCGGGTAGAACACGAGGGCGCCGACCACGACGCCGGCGGTGCCCACGATCGTGACGGCGTCCGGGGACACCCCGATCCGCAGCAGCCAGCGGGCCAGCGGGGAGAAGAGCGCGGTGAAGAAGCCGCGGGCGTGCTTATTCAGCATCCGTCGCCCCGGGCTCGGTCCCGCTCGGCTCCGGCCAGGCCTCGGCGACCTGCTGGCGGACCTCGCCGAGCGTCTGCGTGATGGCCTTGGTTTGCGCGATGATCGGGAAGAAGTTGCCGTCCCCGCCCCAGCGCGGTACCACGTGCTGGTGCAGGTGGCCTGCGACGCCGGCGCCGCCCGTCACGCCCTGGTTCATGCCGAGGTTGAAGCCGGTGGGGTTGGCGACCTTGCGCAGCACGCGCATGGCCGTCTGGGTCAGCTCCGCGAATTCGGCGGTTTCCTCCACGGTCAGGTCCGTGTAGTCGGGGATGTGCCGGTAGGGGCAGACCAGCAGGTGGCCGGGGTTGTAGGGGAAGAGGTTGAGCACGACGTAGCTGGTCCGGCCGCGGTAGACGATCAGGGAATCATCGTCCTCGCGCTCGGGCGCGACGCAGAAGGGGCAGTCGTCCGGATTCTTGAACTGGTGCTGGCCGCCCTTGATGTACGCCATGCGGTGCGGAGTCCACAGGCGCTGGAACGCGTCCGGCACGCCGGCCAGGTCAAAGTCGTCGGTGATGCTTTCGTCGCCCGGATAGCCCGGGACAGCGCCTGTGGTCTCCTGCACGTGCCGCTCCCCGCTAGCTGGTCCGGTTGCGGACGGCGTCGACGATCCGGCGGACGGCCTCGGCCACGGGCACGCCGTTGTCTTGGCTGCCATCACGGAACCGGAAGGACACGGCACCGGCCTCGGCGTCGTCTCCCCCGGCGATCAGCACGAACGGGATTTTGTCCTTGCTGGCGGTGCGGATCTTCTTCGGGAAACGGTCCGAGGAGATGTCCACCTCGGCACGGATGCCGGCGGCCTTGAGCTGGTCGACGACGTCGAACATGTAGTCGTTGAAGGCCTCGGCCACGGGGATGCCGACCACCTGGACCGGGGCCAGCCACGCCGGAAACGCCCCCGCGTAGTGTTCGGTCAGGACACCCATAAACCGTTCGATCGAGCCGAAGAGGGCGCGGTGGATCATGACGGGGCGCTGGCGGGTGCCGTCGGCGGCCTGGAACTCGAGTTCGAAGCGCTCCGGCAGGTTGAAGTCGAGCTGGATGGTGGACATCTGCCAGGTCCGGCCGATGGCGTCACGGGCCTGCACCGAGATCTTGGGACCGTAGAACGCGGCTCCGCCCGGATCCGGGACGAGCTCCAGGCCGGACTCCTGCGCGACCTCCGCAAGGGTCTGGGTGGCCTCCTCCCAGGCCTCGTCCGAGCCCACGAACTTCTCCGGGTCCTTGGTGGAGAGTTCCAGGTAGAAGTCTTCCAGGCCGTAGTCCTTGAGCAGGCCGAGGACGAAGTTGAGCGTCTTGGTGAGCTCGTCCTTCATCTGCTCACGGGTGCAGTAGATGTGGGCGTCGTCCTGGGTCATGCCCCGGACGCGGGTGAGGCCGTGCACGACGCCGGACTTCTCGTAGCGGTACACCGAGCCGAATTCGAAGAGCCGGAGCGGCAGTTCGCGGTAGGAGCGGCCGCGGGAGCGGAAAATCAGGTTGTGCATGGGGCAGTTCATCGGCTTCAGGTAGTAGTCCTGGCCGGGCTTGCGGACCGTTCCGTCCTCATTGAGTTCCGCGTCGATGTGCATCGGGGGGAACATGCCCTCGCGGTACCAGTCCAGGTGGCCGGAGACTTCGTAGAGGTGGCCCTTGGTGATGTGCGGGGTGTAGACGAACTCGTAGCCGGCGTCGACGTGGCGCTGCCGGGAGTAGTCCTCCATGGCCTTGCGGATGATGCCGCCCTTGGGATGGAACACCGGCAGGCCGGAGCCCAGCTCGTCCGGGAAGGAGAACAGGTCCAGCTCGGCGCCGAGTTTGCGGTGGTCGCGGCGCTCGGCCTCGGCGATCCGCTCCTGGTACGCCTTCAGGGCCTCCTTGGTGGGCCACGCGGTGCCGTAGATGCGCTGCAGCTGCTTGTTCTTCTCGCTGCCGCGCCAGTAGGCCGCGGAGGAGCGTGTCAGGGCGAAGGCGTTGGAGATCAGCTTGGTGTTGGGAAGGTGCGGGCCGCGGCACAGGTCGCACCAGAGAGTGGTGCCGTCCTTGCGCTCCACGTTGTCGTAGATGCTCAGTTCGCCGGCGCCGACCTCCACGGAGGAGCCGTCCGCGTCGGAGCCGGCACCCTTGAGGCCGATCAGTTCGAGCTTGTACGGCTCGTCCTTCATCACCTCGCGCGCCTCGTCCTCGGAAACGACCCGGCGGACGAACTTCTGGTTCTGGTTGATGATCTTCTGCATCATCTTTTCCAGGGTCTTCAGGTCGTCCGGGGTAAACGGTTCCTCGACGTCGAAGTCGAAGTAGAAGCCGTCGGTGATGTACGGGCCGATGCCGAGTTTCGCGTCGGGGCGCAGTTGCTGCACGGCCTGGGCCATCACGTGGGCGGTGGAGTGGCGCAGCACGTTGAGGCCGTCCGGCGACTCGATGGTGACGCCCTCGATCGTGGCGCCCTCGGGCAGCGGCTGGTCCAGGTCCTTGAGCTCGCCGTTGACGCGGGCCACAACGACGTCGCGGCGCTCAAAAAAGAGTTCCGCGCCGGTGGTCCCGGTAGTCACCTTGGTCTCTTCGCCGTCGACGATGAGGGTGATCTGCTGGGCATCTGACACGGGTGTCTCCTATTCAAAGTTAAGGCTTCGTAGCTTGTGGCGTACGGGGACCACAGCCAGCCTCGTCCATGCTATCGGGTTCCGGATGGGCCAACCAACGCGGCCCGCGGGCGGTCGGCCCCCGGTCAGCCGCCCATCCCGGTGATGGCCAGGTTCCGGCCGATCCCGTCCAGCGGGCCTGGCGCCGGGGTCTCCGAGGGCTCGGCGGCGCCGGTTGCCCCCGCCGCCGGGGCAGGGAACGGCAGCGTCTCGGGGCGGCTGAGATCCCAGGCCATCGAGGCACTGATGCTGATCCCGCGCGGCCCGGTCCGGCGGGTGGTTCCGCGGATCAGCAGCAGCCGGGTACCGAAGAGCAGCGGACCGGACTGCTCCTGCGCCTCGTGGAAGAAGACCGAATCCACGCACCCGGTGCCGTCGTCGATGCTGATGAACACCACGCGGCGGCCGCCACGCATCGGCGGGGTCTGGGTGGCCACCCGCACCCCGGCCACCAGCACTTCCGTGCCGTTGCGCAGACCCAGTAGCTTATCCGCCGTCGTGACGCCCAGCCGGTCCAGCAGCGGCCGGTGGCTGGCCATTAGGTGTCCGCTGACATCCAGGGCCATCAGGTCCAGTTCCGCCCGGACGGTCTCCACCAGCGTGGGGGCCGGCAGGCCGCCCTTGAGGTTCCTGAGCTCGACGTCGCCCAGCGGCAAGGCCAGCTGCCCCTCGATGACCTCGGCGCCCTTGCGCTGCGGCCTGCCCTGCAGCTGCTGCAGGTGCTGGACCAGGTCTGCCCGGTTGGCCGTTCCGCCGGACGAACGGTGCAGCGAGTCGAAGGCCCCCAGCTGGGCCAGGCGCTGGATGCTCGGTTTGCTGATCCGGGAGCGGGCGCGCAGGTCCGCGAGGGAGTCGTAGGGCTGGCCGGCCACGATCCGCTTCAGCTCGGCGCCGGAGAGCCCGAAGATGCCGTTGATGCTCAGCCGGATGCCGAGCTTGCCCCGGTCCGGTCCGGTTTCCACCCGCTCCACCCGGTATTCGGCCTGGCTGCGGTTGATGTCCAGCGGCAGGATGGGAATTCCCAGCCGTCGGGCCTCTGCCACCAGCAGGCGTTTGGGGTACATGCCGGGGTCATGTTCCCAGAGCCCGGCCAGGAAGGCCTCGGGGTGGTGGGTCTTGAGCCAGGCAGACTGGTAGGTGGGCACGGCGAAGGCGGCGCCGTGGGCCTTGCAGAAACCGAAGCTGCCGAAAGCCTTCAGGGTCCCCCAGACCTTGTCCACCACCTCGGGCGTGTAGTTCCGGGTCCGGGCTTCGCGGCGGAAGAATTCCTCCACCTTCGCTTCGAGCACCTCGTTGCCGAGCGCACGCCGGAATTCGTCGGCCCGGGCCAGCCCGCAGCCGGTCATGACGTCGAAGGTCTTGAGGATCTGCTCGTGGAAGACGGTCACGCCGTGGGTCTCCTTGAGCACCGGTTTGAGGTCCGGGTGCGGGTAGACCTCAGGCGCGAAGCCGTGCCGGTGCTCCAGGAAGGGCCGGACCATGTCCGACTTCATCGGACCGGGCCGGAACAGGGAGATGTCGATGATGAGGTCGTTGAATTCCCGGGGCGCCAGCTTTCCGATCAGTTCCCGCTGGCCCGGGGATTCGATCTGGAAACAGCCCAGGGTGTGGGTGCTGCGGATCAGCTCATAAGTGGGTTCGTCGTCGAGCGGGACGGCGTTGAGGTCGATCGTCCCGTCCGCGGCGATGTAATCCGGGCCGGTGCCGCCCGGCCCGGTTTGGTGGCGGCCGGCAGCCACCACCTCGGCCTTGGAGGGGTGCAGCCGGATCACCTCACGGACCGCGAAGGCCATGGCGCTCTGCATGCGGACACCCAGGACGTCGAGTTTGAGCATGCCCATCGGGTCCATGTCGTGCTTGTCGAACTGGCTCATCGGGAGTCCCAGGCCGCTGGGCTGCACGGGGGTGCGGTCCAGCAGGGTGGCATCGCCCAGGATCACCCCGCACGGGTGCATCGAAATGTGGCGCGGCAGCCGGTCCAGCCGCTCCGTGAGGTCCACCAGGAGGTCCAGCTGCTGGTTTTCGGTGAAGTCCCGCTGCTCCACCCGGCCGGCGAATTCCTTCAGCTCCGGTTTCTCCACGAGGGCCTCGCGGAAGTTCCGGGCCGAAAACCGCCACAGCTGCTTGGCGATCTCGTCGATGTCGCCGCCGTCCATGCCCAGGGCCAGGCCGGCGTCGCGGACGGCCCCGCGGGCGCGGTAGCCGTTCTGCATGCTCATCAGCGTGACGCGTTCGGAGCCGAAGCGCTCGAAGATCTTGCGGTAGACGTTGTGCCGTTCGGCGCTTTCGACGTCGATGTCGATATCCGGCAGGGTGGCGCGGTCCCGGGACAGGAAGCGTTCGAAGATCAGGTCGTGCTGCAGCGGGTTCACCTGGCTGACGTCGATCAGGTAGTTGACCAGGCTGGACGCGCCGGAGCCGCGGGCTGCCGCCCGGACCCCCATCTCAAGGATCATCCGGGAGACCTCGGCGACGGTGAGGAAATAGGAGGCGAAGCCCAGGCTGTCGATGATCCGCAGCTCATGCTCCAGCCGGGCGCGCATCTCTTCCGCCGGTTTCCCGGTGATTCCGGGGAAGCGACGGCTGATCCCCGCCTCGCAGCGCTGCGTGAGCTCCACGAGCGGGTCCCCCGCAATCCCGATCACTGAGGCTTCCGGAACCACGGGCTGCTTCCAGCCCATGTCGGTGACCGGATCCATCCGGCACCGGTCCGCGAGCGCCTCGGTGTGCGCCAACAGGCTTTTCAGGTCCGCGGCGCCGTACCCGGCGGTGTGCATGATTTCCTTGCCCAGCTGCAGCATCTGGGCGGAGGATTTCAGCCAGCCCTGTCCGTTGGGTTGCAGCTGCGGTGCGGCGGAGAGCTCCGGCAGGGACTTCAGCGCCCGGGCGGAGTCCAGCACGTCCGCCGTCGCGGCGCCGTCCTCGGCACAGTACCGTACGGCGTTGGTCAGCACCGCGGGAACAGCGTGTTCCGCTGCGAGTTTGAGCATCCGCACGGCGTGGGCCGTGCTCAGCGGTTCGCCGGGCGGGCTGAGCTGCGAGACGACCTCGGCGGCGAGGGTTCCGGCCGGCATGGCCTCCAGCCAGCGTTTGAACAGGGTGCGGGGGCGAAGGTAGCGCCGCCCGCCCATGGAACGCCCGACGTCGGAGTCCGGGCCGAGCAGGACAGTCAGGACCGGCTTGAGGGTCTGCGGATCCATGGTGCGCGAGGCCAGCTCCGCCCGGGTCACGGCCACGGGCACCGCTCCCCCGGCCTTGCCGGTGGTGCGTGCGTGGGCGTCGGAGACCAGCCGGCACAGCGCCCGGTACCCTGCGCCGTTGTTCTGCCCGTGCGCCAGCACGACGACGCGTCCCCCGACCTGGGTGCGGAGGTCGCCGTCGTCGTCGTAGACCGCAAGGTCCACCCCGACCACCGGGTCCAGGCCCGCCGCCATGCAGGCTTTCAGGTGCTTGACCGTGCCGTAGAGCCCGTCGCGGTCCGTGCAGGCGAGCGCCGTGGCACCGTCCGCGGCAGCGGCAGCGGCCAGTTCTTCCGGCCAGGACACCCCGTAGTGGGCGCTGAATGCGGTGGAGACGTGTAGATGGGTGAAGCTCATGCCGATTCGGGTTTCCGGAGATGGGGCAGGGCATCGTGGATCCGCAGCAGCCGCCAGCGCCCGCTGCCTACGTGCCGGCTCAGGTCAAGGGTGAGGGTCCGCGCCGGACTTTCTGCGTCCCGGACTTGGACGCGCCAGATTTCGTGGTCAACCAGCCCCGGTCCGCCTCCCAGCGGCGCCCGCTGTTCCTCTGCCCACCACTGGCGCCGCTCGAACCAGCGGACCGGTTCGGCGCAGACCTCGAAGTGTTGCCCTGCCCAGACAAGGGACTCTGGCTGGCCCTCCGGGGTGCAGGCGACGTCCACGGACTCGCTGAACATCCCCATAACGCCTCCCGGAAAGTGCTGACCCCAGGCGAGAACCCACGTAGGTAAACAAGCGTAGGTAAACAAGCCTTTATTCGAATATATCTTCGAACACTTCCAGTCTACGCCGGGCCGGGGACAAAACATAGATCGGGGGTGGACGGACGCAGGCGCAGGTAGCAGGATTGAGCCATGAGCTCCCACAGCGCACTCCTGAAGCACGTAAGCATCGCCGCCAAGGATTCAACCTTGGTGGCGAAGTTCGATATAGACGGGAACATTCCTAGTTCCGGTGCCTACGTGGTCGGGCTCGTGGCCGCCACTCCTGACCATTCGCACCAGCGCCGGATGGAAATCGAGTTCATGAACGGCGAGGCCGTGTCCTTTTTCTGCTTCAGCCATGACGGCACGGAGGAGAACTTTGACCTCAAGGGCGTGGAGCACTCCGGCAATACCATCACCGGGAACTTCCCCATCAGCACGGTGATGGGGCTGACCAAGGGCCACCTGATGACGGCGTACAGCGATTGCGAGGGCAGGGAGTACCAGGCCAATGTGCCCGTCGAGGAGTCGCTCTAGCCGGGTCGGCCAGCCCTAGCTGGAGGCTTTGTAGACGTCCAGTTCCAGCCGGATGAAGGCGTCGATCATCGCCCGGTAGGTCTGTTCGACGATCTCCGGGTCAATGTCTTTCTGCTCCGCCGTGGCCTTGACGTGTTCGAGGACCCGCTCCACGCGGCCCGGGGCGCGGACTTCGGCGCTGTCTGCCTTGAGCGTCCCGGCAATCCGGATCAGCCGTTCGCGCCGGCCGATCAGTGCGACGATCTGCTCGTCCACTTCGTCGACAGCCACCCGCACGGCGGCGAGCTGTTCCTTGTCGGCCTGGGCGTCTTTGTCGTCTCCGTGATTTGTGGACATGTGCATGACAGTATCGAACGATGCAACCACGAGTCGACTTCATCTCATTGGGCGTCCGCAGTGTTGACGCCTCACGCCGTTTCTATGCCGAGGGCCTCGGCTGGCCGGTGCACCGAGAGGTGCCGGGCGAGGTGGTCTTCCTGCAGGCCAACCACGGGCTCATCCTTTCACTCTGGGACGCCGGACAGATGCAGGCCGAGGCGGGGACCGACGCCCCGGCCGGTGTCCCCTGCATCACCCTGAGCCACAACGTGGGCAGCGCCGAGGAGGTGGACCAGGCGATGCGCCAGGCGGAGGCCGCGGGCGCCGTCATTGTTGCGGCGCCCAAGACCCAGCCATGGGGCGGCTACACCGGCTACTTCGCCGACCCGGACGGTTTCCGCTGGGAGGTCGCTTTCAACCCCACCTGGACCGTCGACGCCGCCGGCAGGGTCACGGTCTAGGGCATCCCCTAGAACAGGCTCCCCACGGGCTGGATCAGTTCCGGGGAATCTTTCTTCACGTTTCCGACGGCGGTACCGACGGCGTCGATCGTCCAGCCCTCCGCGACATCGTGCGCGCCGGCCCGCACCAGCCCCACGAGGCCGGCGGCGTCATCGGCCCGCGGATCCAGCCACATCGCCATCGTCTCCCGGTCCATGGGCAGCGGAACCCGGTCATGCAGGGCCGTCAGCTCGGCGAGCATGCCGCCGGCGTAGCCCTCCGGCGGGGAGTCGGTGGTCAGGATCGACGTCGAGAGCAACCAGCGCTCCGGATCCCCCTCGGCTTTGGACGGGTCCTTCCACCATTCATAAAGGCCCGCAAAGACCACCGGGCTGCCGTCCTTCGGGTGCACGTAGTACGGCTGCTTGCCGCGGCCTTCGCCCTTCCACTCGTAGTAGCCGTCCGCCGGTACGGCGCAGCGCCGGGTGCGGGTGGCCTTGCGGAACGCGGGTTTCTCCAGCACGCTCTCACTGCGCGCGTTGATCATCTTCGAGCCGATGCCGGGGTCCTTGGCCCAGGACGGCACCAGTCCCCAGCGCGCAAGGTGCAGCTGCCGCACCCGCCGGGCGGACGACTCGCCGTCCACCAGCCGCTCGAGGAGGATCGGTACGTCCGCGGTAGGGGCGACGTTCCACGACGGGGGGATGACCACCTCCTCCTCGAGTTCGGCGTCGAATTCGGCCAGCAGGTCCCCGACGGCCCGGGCCATCACGTAGCGTCCACACATGGCACCAGCATGCCACCGGCCCAATTCCTTGTCATCCGCCCGTCGCCGGGTCGCGCCCTGCGGGAATAGCGGCTCCCGGGTTACGGTTATGGCAGATGACGTACGACTTTTGTCGGCAACGGGCGCTGTCACTCATCACCGTCAGCCAGCGCCGTCAACCAGCTTTGAGGAGAATTTCGTGGACTTCACCCCCGATTCCGGCACCATCACCATGTTTTCGACCACCTGGTGCGGCTACTGCAACCGGTTGAAGAAGCAGCTTGATGCCCAGGGCATCGGGTACACCGAGATCAACATCGAGGAAGTCGAAGGCACCGCCGAACTCGTGGAGAAGCTCAACGGCGGCAACCGCACCGTGCCCACGGTGCTCTTCCCGGACGGCACCGCGGCCACCAACCCCTCCGCGGCCGAGGTCAAGACCCGCCTCGCGGCCTAAGCTTCTCAGGACACACCACCACACCACGTGCGGCGCGGACTCCCGGCTAACCCCAGGAGCCCGCGCTGCGCCGTTTCCCCCGACGGAAGCGGTGATGAAAGGAGCCACCCCATGGTCCACAAAGTCAAGGGCGCCGTCGTCCGTTCCAAGAACGCCCCCGTCACCCTCGAGACCATCCTGGTCCCGGATCCCGGACCCGGAGAGGCGCTGGTGGACATCCTCACCTGCGGCGTCTGCCACACCGACCTGCACTACAAGCAGGGAGCCATCAACGACGACTTCCCGTTCCTGCTCGGCCATGAGGCCACCGGTGTGGTCAGCGCCGTCGGCCCCGGCGTCACCGAGGTGGCCCCCGGTGACCGGGTGGTGCTGAACTGGCGCGCCGTCTGCGGCGAGTGCCGCGCCTGCCGCCGCGGCGAACCGCAGTACTGCTTCAACACGCACAACGCCGCGCAGAAGATGACCCTTGAGGACGGCACCGAACTCACCGCCGCCCTCGGCATCGGCGCCTTCGCCGAGAAGACCCTCGTCGCCGCCGGGCAGTGCACCAAGGTGGACCCCGCCGCCGACCCCGCCGCCATCGGCCTGCTCGGCTGCGGCGTGATGGCCGGCCTCGGCGCCGCCATCAACACCGGCAACGTCCAGCGCGGCGATTCCGTCGCCGTGATCGGTTGCGGCGGGGTGGGCGTGGCGGCCGTCGCCGGTGCCGCGCTCGCCGGCGCCACCACCGTGATCGCGGTGGACATCGACGCCAAGAAGCTCGAACGCGCCAAGGAACTCGGCGCCACCCACACGGTGGACTCCTCCGCCGTCGACCCGGTCGAGGCGATCCGCGAACTGACCGGCGGCTTCGGCGCCGACGTCGTGATCGACGCCGTGGGACGGCCCGAGACGTACAAGCAGGCCTTCTACGCCCGCGACCTCGCCGGCACGGTCGTGCTGGTGGGCGTCCCCAGCCCGGAGATGACCCTGGAACTGCCGCTGCTGGACGTGTTCGGCCGCGGCGGCTCACTGAAGTCCTCCTGGTACGGCGACTGCCTTCCGTCCCGCGACTTCCCCATGCTGATCGACCTCTACCGGCAGGGCCGGCTGGATCTGGACGCGTTCGTCACCGAGCGCATCACGATCGACCAGATCGAGGAAGCCTTCGAGAAAATGCACTCCGGCTCGGTGCTGCGCTCGGTGGTTGAGCTGTGAGCGGCACCTCGGTGGACGGGCTCCGGATCGAGCAACTGGTCACCTCAGGGACGTTCTCGCTCGACGGCGGCACCTGGGACGTCGACAACAACGTCTGGATCGTCGGCAACGATCAGGAATGCGTCGTGATCGACCCGGCCCACGACGCCGGTGCCATCGCGGCCGCCGTCTCCGGCCGGACCGTCAAGGCCATCCTGCTCACCCACGGCCACGACGACCATATCGCCGCGGTGGGCGCATTCCGCGGCCTGGTCAACGCTCCGGTCTACCTGCACCGGGACGACTGGATGCTCTGGGACCGGGTCTTCCCCGGGACCGAGCCGGACCGCGCGATCGAAGACGGCGACACGTTCGACGTCGCCGGCGCCCGCCTGGTGGCGCTGCACACGCCGGGGCATTCCCCCGGCTCGGTCAGCTTCCAGCTGGAAAGCGAAGGCACGGTCTTCACCGGCGACACGCTGTTCCAGGGCGGCCCCGGCGCCACCGGACGTTCCTTCAGCGACTTCCCCACCATCATCGAGTCGATCAAGGCCCGGCTGCTCACACTGCCCGCGGACACGGTGGTGCGCACCGGGCACGGGGACACCACGACGATCGGCGCCGAGGCCCCCCAGCTTGCGGACTGGATCGCGCGCGGCCACTGACGCCGTCCCGCTCCCGCGTACTAGGCTGTCGGCCCATGAGCACGTCTCCCAGCATGGACCCAGGCATCTTCACGGCGGACCCGAAGGCGCAGTTCGACGCCTTCCTCGACGAGCACCGGGCCGCCCTGCACGACTGCCTTGACGGGCTAAGCGAGCCGGAGGCGCGGGCTTCCCTGGTCCCCTCCCGAACGACGCTGCTGGGCCTGGTCAAGCACGCTACGTTCGTGGAGAAGGTCTGGTTCGACGAAGCCCTCACCCGCCGGAGCCGACAGGAGATCGGCATTCCGACGACGCCGGACGAATCCTTCATCCTGGCCGACGGCGACACCATCGCCGGCGTCCAGGCCGCCTACCGGCGGGCGTGCGCGGAGTCCCGCAGCCGGACCGAACACCTCGGGCTGGACGATCTTGTCACCGGGAACCGCCGCGGACCGCTGCCGTTGCGCTGGGTCTACCTGCACATGCTGCGCGAACTCGCCCAGCACTGCGGGCACGCCGACATTCTGCGCGAGCAACTCCTCGCGGCACGCACCACCCGCTGAGCCCGCCGGCCAGGCGCTAGGCCCGGAGGCTGCCGAAGTCGCCGTCGTTGAGAGAGGCATAGCGGCCGTAGGCGCCCAGCACGGCCGTCTCGATGGCGTCCACGTCCAGGTGCGGGACCAGATCGTTGACCGCACCCGCTGTCGCGGGATCCCACTCCAGCCCAAGGGCCGCGTAGCTGGCCTCGAGCACTGCCCGGATCGGCGCGGAATTCTCCACGATGATCACCGAACTGAACAGCCAGCCGCCGGCGACCACGCGCTGGGCGGTGCCGATGAGCTTGAGCTGGTGCGACGCGTCGGCGGCGTCGGTGCCGTGGACGCTGAACTCCCCCGGGCAGTACTCGCCGGGGATCTCCCCGACGCCCGCCTGGACCCCGGCGTCGCGCAATGCCTGCGCCAGCAGCTCGCCGAAAAAGGAGAACCGCCCCTTGGCCCCGGCGATCGCATCGGCGTCCGGCTCCAGGTGGTCGATCACCAGGGTGCCCTCGTGGTAGGCGGCGGCCCGCCCGCCGGCCTTCCGGACCAGCGGCTCGAACCCGAGCTCGCGGCAGGCCTGCGCCGCGGCGTCGTAGCCCGGCAGGTGCGTGTCCCGCTGTCCGAAAGCCACGGTCGGCGCGGGCCGGTAAAGGCGCAGCATGGGCCCCAGCGCGCCCGTCTTCACCCGCTGCAGCAACTCCAGGGCGAAGTCCAGGTCTTCCGCGGCGCCGAGTGAGTGCTCCTGCCGGAACACCGTCAGGGTCCGGGGTCCGGCCGCCGCCTGCTGCATGTTGTTATGCTCCCTTATGGTCATTCTGCAATTCCTGGTGGTAGCCGCCGCATTCGCCGTCATTGACGCCGTCTGGCTCAAGTCGATGAACAAGTTCTACCGCCGGCACCTGGGACACCTGATGGCTGACAAGCCCCATCTAGGGTACGCCGTCGTGTTCTACGTGCTGTACATCGCCGGAATTGTCTTCTTCGCCCTGCGTCCGGCGCTCGACGGCGGCAGCTGGCTGACCGCCCTGGGCTACGGCGCAGCGCTGGGCGGGTTCGCCTACGCCACCTACGACCTCACCAACGCCGCGACTCTCAAGCGCTGGCCGCTGGCGATCGTGGTCGCGGACATCCTGTGGGGCGCTTTCCTGACCGGCCTGGCCACCGTCGTCGGCTGGCTCGTCTTCCACTAGCCGGATCAGCGGGGCGGCCGGCCCCCCGGTCAGCTTTTCCGCAGCGTCAGGATCTGTTCGGCGCGCCCAAAGGGGCCCTGCAGGTCATGCAGCACCGTGGAGGTAAGGCCGATGCCGTCGGTGCCGAAGGACACCTCGTTGTCCAGGCCTAACCACTCGCCCTCGGGGCGGCGGTACATGTGGATCTGCAGGTCCAGGTTGGGGAAGGCGTAGCTGCCCTTGCCCGGCGGAACCCGCGCGGCGATCCCGTTGGCGGTATCCACCAGGCCGACCAGCCGGGCCAGGTCGCTGCTGTCAGCCCGGTCGGTGAGCGGGTGGTCGGTGTGCAGCCAGACGGTGCCGGAGCCGGCCCGGTGGCCCTCGGCAATGCGCATCTTCAACGAGGCAATGTACCCGCCGGGCCAGACCGTTGCGGCGTCGTAGGGCTCACAGTCTTCCGGCGCAGGGATCCGGGGGTCCTCGACCGCCGCGACGGCGGAGGTGTCGGAGGTGATCATCCGCCAAGCCGTCGCCCGGATCGCCACGCGGCCGCCGGCAACCAGTTCGGCCTGCAGCAGCTCGATGGTCCGCCCGGGGCGCAGCGTGGTGGTGGTGACCTCAAATTCGCCGCCCGGGATGAGGCCGAGGATCTCGTAGCTGATCCGGGCCATCCGCATGTCGTCCCGCGGCTCGTGCCGGGCCAGGCAGTCGGCCAGGATGCCGGACGCAGGCGCCATATGCTGCTCGTGCGCGTTCCAGGCGCCCTGGGCGTGGATTGTGGAGCGGAAACGCCCGTCCCCCAGCACCTCATAGTAGAAATTGCCCTCGGCCAGCACCGGTAGTTCAGCAGTCAACGTCGACCCTTTCGCAGCATCCATCAGAGAATCCAATCCACCCTATCGTCTCGGTCGGCCACGTATTCTCCGCGTCCTTGGTCTCCCTCGATCCACCGGACTGGGTAGACTCGGGAGCAGGCTTACCCCGACTATCGTGCGAAGAGGTGCTCCCCCTGATCCGAGTTATCAGCTACAACCTCCGCAAACACAAGGCCAGCGGCGAACTGAAGGCTTTGGCCAGCAGTTTCGATATTGACGCGCTTTGCCTCCAGGAATGCGACACCGAGGACCTGCCCGAGAGCATTGGCGACCTTCACCTCGCCGATGCTACGAAGGGCAACCGGCTGGGCCTGGCGATCTACTATCGCAAGGACCGGTTCACGGCCTACGACACCAAGACCTTTGCGCTGAAGAAATCGCTGCACGACCGGGTGCTCGCGCCGGCCCACGAGCGGCTCATCGGCACCCGCGTGGTCGATAACGAGACGGACCACGACCTCGTTATCGCGTCCTTCCACGCCGCGCCGCTGACGGCCTCGAACTCACTGCGCCGGAACCAGATCCATGCCGCCCACGCAGAACTGCTGAGCATGGGCGGAGGGCTGATGACGCTGATGGTGGGCGACTTCAACTACCCGTTCTTCACCAAGTACCTCACGGAACAGATGAAGGATGCCGGCTACGAGCTCTCGCTCAGCGACCGCCGCACCTACACGCGCTACAAGGTATTCAAGGGCCACTTCGACTTCGCCACCTCGCAGGGCCTCATGATAGAAAACGTGGAAACACTCCCGCGCGGAGCGTCCGACCACCTGCCGATCCTCATCACGGCGGAGTACGGCCAGGACGCCCCAGGGTCTTCCGCAGGCTGAGGGCCCACGCCCCTTCGCCGCCCCAGAGAACGGACAACTTCCAGTGGCTTGGCACCCAAACCGGCGGTCATTCCTGCTGACCGCGGCAGCCGCCCTCGTCCTGCCCGGCTCCGGCCCCGAGCACCTGCAAACCAGGGCCGCCGGAACCGCAGAACAGGCACTGCCCACTCCGGTCCTGCCGGAACCGCCGGCCGGCCGCCCGGCGCCGTCGGTGACGGCGCTGAGCCGTGCTGACGTGACGAAGGCGTTCACCGGGCGCACCGCGAAGTACTGGGGACTGGAAGCACCCGGTGTACTTACCCGGCTGCCCTCCGCTGCGGGCGGGGTGGCGCTGACCGCTGATTTTTGCGGCGGGCCCGACGGCAATGGGGCCGATCTGGCTCTCCTGGCCCTGCTGCGGCAGCAGCACGTCCCCGCCACCTTGTTCTTGAACTCGCGATGGATCGCCGCCAACCTTGCCCTCGCCAAGGACCTGGCCGCCGACCCGCTCTTCGAGCTCGCCAACCACGGCACCACCCACCGGCCCCTGTCCGTTGCGGGCAAAAGCGCCTACGGGATCACCGGCACCGCAAATGCCGGCGAGGTCTACGACGAGGTCATGGCCAACGACGTCCGCCTCACCGAACTCACCGGACAGCGGCCCCGCTACTTCAGGCCCGGCACCGCTCACCTGGACGAAGTCGCCGCAGAAATTGTCCGCGCCTTGGGCGTCATCCCGGTCGGATTCAGCGTCAACGGCGACGGCGGCGCCACCTTCCCCGCCGCGACGGTCACCCACGAGGTCTCCCGCGCCCACGCCGGCGACATTGTCATCATTCACGGCAACCACCCCGCCGGCGGCACCGCCGCCGGACTTGCCCGTGCCCTGGCGTCCATGAAGGACCGCGGCGAAACCTTCCTCCCGCTCCCCCGGAGCTGACTTTCTGACCTCCCCGGCACTTCGCGTCGTCCGCCCCTGAGGCGGCTGCTCGCGGTTGCCGTCGGGTGAACCCGGCCGGCCTGAGCGCGAACGTGCGGTGAATTCCCCGTGAACTGGCCCCGATATCGACTCGGGACGTAACCGTTTCGTGATCTACTTTTCGACGTGAAATGTACCCGCGAGTAACTTGCCGGGCCCCGCCAACGATTACCCATGTGGCCGCCCGACCGAGCCTCTTCCGGTGACGCGGGAAGTCAGCCCTGAGACGATCAAGGAATCCGACGTGAATTTTTCAAGACGCAACTTTTTGGGCGCGGCAGGGACCGCAGCCGCCACGGCCCTGGCCACCGGCGCCACGCTCCGGGCCGCAACAGCCGCGACGCCCGCGCTGCCGGCGCCCGCGGCCTCCGGCATCGACCACATCATCGTGGTGATGATGGAGAACCGCTCCTTCGACCACTTCCTCGGCTGGATGCCGGGGGCCGACGGGAAACAGTCCGGGCTGAGCTACATCGACCGCTACGGCATTCCGCACTCAACCCACCACCTGACGGACTTCCAGGGCTGCGGCCACCCGGACCCGGACCACTCCTACGAAGGCGGCCGGATCCAGTACAACAACGGCAAGAACAACGGCTGGCTCCGGGCCGGCGAGAACGACGAGTTCGCCGTCGGGTACTACGACGCCGCCGACCTCGACTTCTGGCGCCAGGCCGGCCCTGACTGGACGGTCTGCGACCAGTACTTCGCGGCGACCATGGCCGAAACCTACCCCAACCGGTTCTACCAGCACGCCGCCGCCACCGACCGGATCCACAACTCCTCAGCCACCAGCTCGCTAACCACGATCTGGGACCGCTTGGCCGCCGCTGGCGTCTCCGGCAAGTACTACTACGGCGACATCCCGTTCACCGCGCTGTGGGGCACCAAGTACCTGGGGATTTCGCACCACTACTCCGAGTTCCTTTCCGACGCGAGTGCAGGGACCCTGCCTGCGGTGTCCTTCGTGGACCCGCGCTTCACCGATGAGGGTTCCGGAACCTCCGGCGACGACCACCCGCACGCCGACATCCGCTCCGGCGAGACGTTTCTGGCCGAGGTCTACAACGCGGTCACCTCCGGTCCGGGCTGGGCCAACACCATGCTGGTGGTCAACTACGACGAGTGGGGCGGCTTCTACGACCACGTCGCGCCGACGACGGCTCCGGACACCAGCCAGGAGACCGCACTGCGCGGCTTCCGGGTTCCTTCCCTGGTGGTCTCGCCCCGCGCCCGGCGCCGCTATGTCGCGCACGACGTCTACGACCACACCTCGGTCCTCAAAGCCATCGAGTGGCGCTGGAACCTGCCGCCGCTCACCCCGCGGGACAAGGCCGCGCGCAATATTGCCGAGGTTCTCGACTTCGGCGCACCGGCAAACCTTGCCGCCCCCAAGTACCTGGTCCCGCCTTTTGTGGCCGGCCCGGCCTGCACCCCTGTGGGACCGCCGCCGGCCGAGGAATGGTCCGGACTGAAAGAGAAAGCACTCGCCGACGGATGGAAGCTCCCGTGAACCCCACTACCCCAACAGCACCGCCCGCGCACGAACGCCGCGGCCGCCGCACGCTGCGGCGGCTCGCCGCTGCCGCCCTGGTGGTGCTCGCCGCCGCCTCGCTTAGCTATGGCCCGCAGGCTGCCACGGCTGGAACGCCGGCCACCGCCGCCCCGGCCGCCACCACCGCCGGTGGCGGCTACCTGCCAAGGGCCAAGCACGTCTTTGTGATCAACCTTGAGAACAAGGGTTACGACGAGACCTGGGGTCCGGCATCAGCCGCGCCGTATCTCTCGCAGACGCTGCGCAGCCAGGGTGTGCTGCTGAACCAGTACTTCGGCACGGCGCATAACTCCCAGCCCAACTACGTGGCGCAGATTTCCGGCCAGGGTCCGAACCCCCAGATGCAGGCAGACTGCCAAAGCTACTCACCGTTCGTCGGCAGCGGCACCGCCAGCCCAGGCCAGGCAGTCGGGGACGGCTGCGTCTTCCCGGCCAGCGTCCCCACCGTCGCGGGGCAGCTCAAGGACGCCGGGAAGACCTGGAAAGGCTACATGGAGGACATGGGAACCCCTTGCCGGCACCCCGCGCTGGGCGCCGTTGACGACACCCAGAAGGCCAAGGTCGGCGACCAGTACGCGGCGCGGCACAACCCGTTTGTGTACTTCGCCGGCATCACCGGATCCCCGGATTGCGCCAACAACGACGTCGACCTGTCCGCCCTAAAGACGGATCTCGCCTCAACCGCCACGACGCCAAACCTGTCGATGATCACACCGAATCTCTGCCATGACGGACACGACTCCCCGTGTGTCGACGGGCAGCCCGGCGGCCTGGCCAGCGCCGATGCGTGGCTCAAAGAATGGGTTCCGGCCATCACCTCCTCCCCCGCCTTCAAGCAGGACGGGGTCCTCGTCATCACCTTCGACGAGTCCGACGGGCCGCAGAGCGACGCCAGTGCGTGCTGCGGCGAGGGACCCGGACCGAATTCGCCGCAGCCGGGCATCACCGGCCCGGGCGGAGGCCGCGTCGGTGCGCTGGTCCTCTCTCCCTTCACCAAGGGCGGCACCTGGTCCACCACCCCCTACAACCACTACAGCCTGCTCGCCAGCATCGAGGACACTTTCGGCCTGCCCTACCTCGGGTACGCCGGGACGCCGGGGCTGAACCGCTTCGGGCTCGACGTCTACAACGCCGGGGTCTAAGCCAGATCCCGCAAAAACGGCAAACGCCCGGCCGGTGCTCCTGCACCGGCCGGGCGTTTGTGTTCCAACGGAGGTCGTTCACCCGCCGGGTCAGTGGATCAAGCCGGCCACGAGGTTGATGGTGGTTGCCAGCACAATGGCGCCGAGCAGATACGAGAGCAGCGCCTGGCGCAGCACCGTCGTGCGGATGGCGTCCGTCTTGAGATCGGTATCCGAAACCTGGAACGTCATTCCGACGGTGAAAGCCAAATAGGCGAAATCGAGGTAACGCGGGAGCTTGTCCTCATTGAAGTCGACGCCGGTCTTGTCCCGGTAGTAGATGGACGCGTAGCGCAGCGTGTACAGCGTATGCACGAGCAGCCAGGACAGGGCCACACTGCCCAGAGCCATCCCGACAATGGCTGCCTTCGTCCCGCCCTCGGCATTGGATGCGTCCAGCAGGATCAAGGCGACCCCGCCGAAGCTGGCCACCGTCGCCGTCAGGACAAGAACATCGGACACTCCCCGGCTGGGATCCTCGCGCCGGGCGTGCGCCGCCGTTGCCTCGGCCTGCAGCCCTGCGATGACCGCCCAAACCCAGATCAGGTAGGTCAAGGACGCCGCCGCCCACCCCATCGCGGGCGCATAGGCCCAGGACTTCAATGCCCCGACCGCCAGCCCCGTCCCCAGGCCCACGACGGCCATGACCAGCACCCGGAGCCGCGAATGATGGGCCCGGCTATTGAAGCTTCCGCCGCGGCTCCCCGACAATCTGTCTGCACTCATGCTGCGATCATTCCATTTTGCCCCGCCACACGCCGCCTAACAGCGGGCGTGTTGGTCCGGAACAGGGTGTCTTGGGCAGGCTCAGCCCTTCGCGGCACCGGACCGGGACCCGGCTTTGGCGCCGCGGCGGAGGACGCTGCGGGCCAGCCGGAAGCGCTCCCGGACGGAAAGGTCGGGCAGGTAGGCACGGGTGAGCGCGTTGGCGATGCCGGGCAGCGCCGCAGAGTCCGGATAGACCATGTACAGCGGGGCATAGAGCGGACGGAACTTCCCCTTGAAAGCCAGGAGTGAACGGAAGCCGTAGACGGGCTCCAGCGCCGACCCCAGCCGGTCGAGCAGGCGCTCCAGGCGTCCGGTCTCGTCCGGTCCGGCATCGTGGAGCCGGATTTGGCCCTCCCCGGGGGCATGGGCCAGGGGCGCCCCGGAGAGGCTGACGAAGTCGAAACCCTCGTCCCGGAAGCTCAGCGCAGCGGAGGCGATGAGGAACTCGATCCCCGGCCGGAATCCTGAGCTTCGACCCCGCATGAAGTCCAGCGTCCATCCCGCAACGCGTCCGTCCCGGTAGACCGGCAGCCATGACGTCACGGTGTGGACGTGGCGCCGGACGTCGACGGCGAGAAGGCAGCGGACTTCGGGGTCGTTGAGCTCTTCGACGCCCCCAAGGGTGAAGCCCATCTCGGGCATCTTCCGGTCGGCCACCCATTCCTCGGAGATGGCCTGGATCTGCGCCTGGATTGCCAGCGGCGCGGCGGGATAGCGCACCCACTCGGCGCTGATGCCTGCCTTGGCGGCGTTGTTCATGGCCGTCCGGATGTCCTGGAACTGCTTGCCGCGGAAGGACAGGCCGGCCAGGGGAAGAATGGTCTCCTGGGCGACCTGCACCGAATCCCAGCCAAGCGCGGACGCGGCGTCCCGGACCTCGGCGTGCACGGAGTAGAAGCACGGACTCCATCCGTTGGACCTGCAGTACGCGGCGAATTCCTCCACCGCATCGCTGGTCCCGGACGCCGGGCCGACCGGGCCGCCAAGGGTGAGCGCGATGCCGGCGATGACGCGGTAGGCGACGAAGCTCTCGCCGCTGCCCGAAAACCAGTAAACGTTGCCCGGCCAGGTCGTCATCCACGAGATGGAGCTTCCCTGGCCGGCCCGGAGGATCGCCCGGGCCCGGTCAATATCGGCACCGTTGCGGGCGTGCGCCGGACGCAGGAACGACGTCAGGACCCACCCCCCGCTGATGACCCAGAAAACGATCCCGACCCCCTCATAAAGCAACACGGCCGGGGTGCTCTCGGGGAAGAACGCGGGCGGCAAGTCCACGGTAAAACCCAGCGGAAGGAATCTGTCCGGGACGTCCGCCACCAGGTCCGCGAGCGTCGGGGCTGGGTTGAATCCCGGAGCCAGCGCCACGCCGAGCAGGACGTAGGCAACACCGAGTACTCCCGCCAGGCCCAGGATGCGCAGTGCCAGCCGCCGGTACGTCCCGCGGGGCGCAGCAACCGGAAACATCGGCTGGCACGCCAGCAGCACCGCAAAAAGAATGACCGGCAGGAGCAGCGGGAGCACCAAGGTCAGCGGATGGGACCGGCCGCCCACCCGGCTGGCGTCGACCAGCTCCCCGGCGACCGTGTTGGGGCCCGCCGCCTGCAGGACCCCGACCATCGTAATGAGCGCCAAGACCGACAACGCGGCCTGGACCACCACGGCACCAAGCCAGGCGGCACGCCGCCCCCGGCGCAGTCCTTCAGCCAGCAGCAGCAACAGGAACGACGGCACAATCGCCATGAAGATGGCCCCGCCCCCGGCCCTCAGCTGCAGGAGCATGGCCTCGCACTCCCGGTGCTGCGCGGGGATTGCACACACGCTCTGCAGCGTCTGGGGATCCACAGGCTGGATATCGGTAAAAATCAATCGCAGCACCGCGAGGGGACCCGCCGCGTGCGGGGTCAGGCCGGCAACCACCGGTCCCACCGCCGACACCGCGACCATCAGCGCTATCAGCACCCGCCCTTCGTGCCGGGAGCTGACCGGCCGCCGGAGCCGGGGTCTGCGGCCCAGGAGCACGGGGCCGAGCAACGCGCCGGCAGAGCCGGCCCCAAGACGGACCAGATCCGTGAACCCGCCGCTGTAAAGCGCCAGCAGGATCAGCAGGCCGAACAGTGCCAGCCGGATCCGGCGCCTCCACAGCGGCCCCATGGACGCCGTAGCAGCGAGGAGGGCGCCGTAGACCATGGCGCTCGGACCCAGGAAGTAGGTTGCGTCCAGGCCCCGGGCCCAGCTCCCCATCAGGAGCCTTGTTGCCTCCCAGATGCCGGTGGCGGCCAGGACACCCGCAACCTGGGCCGCACTGGCGGCGATCGCCAGCTTCAGGCTTCCAATCTGGCGTTCCACCGGTACCCCGACAAGCAGCACGAGCGCCGTTCCCAGAATGTAGCCTGGCAGGTTCCGGGCCCAAAGGGCGGAAGCCAGCACGGCCGGCCAGTGATCGGGCCAGAAATGCGCCGTCGCGGCCACCTCTGCCTTCCACCCCGGTGCCGGGCCCTCGAAGAGGCTCGACGACGCGACGCCGGCGATCCAGAAGACAGCGACGTACCCCAGGGTGACCGGCGCGCTCCGCAGTGACGAGAAAACCGACCGCGGCCACCCGCGGCGACGCGTCCGCTTGGCCCCGTGGACGGGCGTCGACACTGGCGCTGACAAAGGGCACTCCTTTCAGGGCATCGCAGCTCCAAGCTGCTGCCCCGTCCTGTAGGTACCATTTGACCACTCCGGCCAGCAGGGCAACAGGGCGACCCCCTACGGGCGGCCCTCGGCGCCACCGGAAGGCCCAAAGGCGGCCCGGCATCCATCCAACTCCCAGCGTTTCCCGGGGTCTGGGGTGTTATAACTGCCTGAGACGGACGCGCTTGATGGAGGGGACCTCATGCAGCAGCTGCTCGGCCTGAACGTCGTCGATAAAGCGCTGCTCTACGCCTTCTACGGCCTGTCGATACTCGCCTGCCTCTACCTCGCGGTCCGGAGACCGCTTCCGCCGCGCTGGTTGCTGGTGGCGTTTGCGGGGCTGGCCGGCGGCGCCCTCGCCGGGGCCATCACGCTCTTTGTCTGCGAAGTCGTGATCAATGTGTTCGGACTGCCGCTGGAGCCCGATACCCGCGCCTGGGTCATCTCTGCCTTCGCCGGCGTCGGCCTCGCCGTGGTCAACCTGTGGCGTTCCCGCTGGTGGCGGAAGGCGGCCGCCGTGATCGCCGTGCTGGTCTTCGTCTCGACGGCGGCCCTGGGCATCAACGCCGGCTACGGGCTGAACCCCACCCTGGGTGCCATGCTCGGGCTGAACCAGGCCCAGCACCTGGCCCTGCCTGCGCTCAACCCGAAGGCCCGGCAGGACAGCGGTGTTCCGCTGTGGCAGAGCTGGACGCCCCCGGCCGGGATGCCGGCCACGGGGCGAAGCGGGGCCGTATCGATCCCGGCAACGGCCTCGGGTTTCCGCGCCCGGGACGCGTATCTGTACCTGCCGCCCGCGGCCCTGGTCGCCGACCCGCCGCCCCTGCCGATCGTCATCATGATGATGGGCCAGCCGGGAGGACCTGAGCAGAACAAATCCGCCGTCCAGGAACTCAACGCCCTCGCCCAACGCAACCACGGGCTGGCCCCGCTCTTCCTCACCATCGACCAACTGGGCAATCCCTACCAGAATCCCGTCTGCGTGGACTCCGACAAGGGCAAGGTCTACACCTACGTCACCACCGACGTCGTCAATTTCATCCGCACCAAGCTCAATGTGGCGACCGCCCGCGTCCAGTGGGCGGTCGCGGGCTACTCCAACGGCGGCGAGTGCGCCCTCTCCTTCGGGGCCAAGAGGCCGGAGCTCTTCGGGTCCCTGCTGGACATCTCGGGCGAGCTTGAGCCGATTGACGGCTCTCCCGACAACACCGTGAAGACTATTTTCGGGGGCAGCCAGGCGGCGTTCACCGCGGAAAAGCCAGCCACCATCCTCAAGGCGCACCAGTACAGCGACTCGCTCGCCATCTTCACCAGCGGCGCCCTGGATCCGGTGTACGGGCCGCAGGCCGCCGCCGCCGAGGCGTTGGCCAAGGCCGCCGGCATGACAACCCGCCGGTTCGTCGGCGAAGGCATCGGCCACCGGGGCGACTCGGTGGATTACGGGCTCAAGACCGGGCTGCCGTTGCTTTTCGAGAGGTTCGGACTGATGCCGCCGGGAAGTTCTTAAGCGTTTCTTAAGCCGGGGGGCGAAGACTTGGACAGGACGCGTAACCGCGCGCCGCTGCCCCGAACCGGAGGATTCCATGGCTGGACCCGCCCCTGTCGACCGATCCGCACAGCACCCCGTTCCCGACGGCCGCCCCGCTGCGGCGCCGCGGTTCCGGGCCCTTCCGCAGGCCCGGCACTGGCTGCTGCTGGGCATCCTGCTCTGCGCCGCCGTGATCGCGCTGGGCATGGCTGTGCAGCTGGTGCCCGGGGACACCCGGGCCGAACTGGGCGTGGACCAGGACCTCAGCCAGCACCACTCCGCCGCGCTGACCGCCGTCGCGATGGGCATCAACGTGCTGTTCGGGCCCGTGGTTGGACTCGTCCTGATCGGCATCGTCGCGCTGTTCCTCTGGCTGGTCGGCCGCGATCTGGTCAAGGCCGTCGCTTTCGGCCTGGTGGCGTGTTCGGGCTGGGTGGCCAGCGAAGTCTTCAAGCTCATCATTGCCCGCCAGCGGCCCAACCCGGCCATGCTGGTGGACCCGCTGTCCCCGGAGACGGGTTCGAACAGCTTCCCGAGCGGCCACGTCTCCTTCGCCGTCGCGCTGGCGTTCGCGCTCTACTTCCTGGCCCGGGGGACCCGCTGGTCCAAGGTGATCGCCGCCGCCGGCGCAGCTTTGGCCCTGGTCGTGGCCTGGTCGCGGCTCTACATCGGGGTGCACTACCCCAGCGACGTGGCAGCCTCGTTCCTGGCCGCCAGCGCAGCGGTGGTCCTGCTATCCGGGCTCTGGAACCGCTTCGGCCCCCGGCTCGTGGAGCGTCTGCCGTCCGCCGTGTTCCTCCGATCAAACCGAGCGTAAGGACCTGATGGTGCACAGTATCGACATTTCGGGACTGGCCCCGGCCCTGGCGGCCGCCGGAGGATCTCCTTCCCTGCTCGACCCCGCCAGCCTGCTCGCCGGGCTCGGGCCGGCCGCGCTGGGCGTCATCGCCGCGATGGTGTTCATCGAATCGGGCGTGCTCTTCCCCTTCCTGCCCGGCGACTCCCTGCTCTTCACCGCCGGACTCCTGCATCAGCAGCTGCAGCTGACGCTGCCCGTGCTGATCGGCGTCGTCACGGCGGCGGCCATCGCGGGCGACCAGGTCGGCTACCTGCTGGGGCGTACCTTTGGCCGGCGGTGGTTCAAGGATGACGCCAGGGTGCTGAAGACAGCCCACCTGGCCACAACGGAAGAGTTCTTCCGCCGCCACGGCGGCGCCGCCGTCGTGCTGGCCCGATTCGTACCCATGGTCAGGACGTTCGCGCCGCTGACCGCAGGCATCGGCCGCTACGAGTACAAGGCCTTTACCCTCTGGAACATCGTCGGGGCGCTGGCCTGGGCCACCTCCGTGACCTTGCTGGGCACCTGGCTGGGACACTATGAGATCATCGCCCAGAACATCGACGTCATCGCCGTGGTGATGGTCCTCGTCTCCGTCGTGCCGTGGCTGATCCAGTTGCTCAAGCGCCGCCGCAGCAACCGCCGCGACGCCGGTGCCCCGCCGGAGGCCGAGCACGGAACCGCCCACGACACGGGCGACGCCGGACTCCACCGGGAACCGGCCGCGAAAGAATAAGTGTCATGACACTTGCTGACCGGCCGGCCCTGCTGCTCGTCGAGGACGACCCCGTACTGGGCCCGCTGATCGCCGAACTGCTGGAGCCGGACTACCGGGTCCGCCTGGTCGCCAACGGCCAGGACGGCCTGCACCTGGGCCTGACCGAGCCGTGGGACGTGCTGGTCATTGACCGCGGCCTGCCCGTGATGGACGGAATTGCCGTGATCGCGGCTCTGCGGTCCAAGGGGATCGCCACGCCGATCCTGATACTGACGGCGCTGGGCGACCCGGACGAGAAGGTCCGGGGGCTGGACGCGGGTGCCAACGATTACGTGACCAAGCCGTTCGACGCCGGCGAACTGGCCGCTCGGCTGCGCGCCCTGACCCGGAGCTACGCCCGGGCCGCGGACACCATCAGCATCGGCGACTGGGAACTTGATCCGGCGTCGCGGTTGGTCCGCTCTGTCTACGGCGGCACGGTAACCCTCACGGCCAAGGAGACCGAGGTGCTCGCGGCGCTTGCCGCCGAACCCGGAAGGGTCTTTACGCGCGATGAACTGCTCGCAGGCTTCTTCGACCCCACGGACCAGCCCGGCGTGATCGACACCTACGTCCACCACCTGCGCCGGAAAATCACCAGGACCGTCATCCGCACCGTCCACGGCGTCGGCTACCAGCTCGGCGAGGCCAATGACTAGGGCAGCACATGACTAAGGAAACGCCCCCGGGAGGATCGCCGGACCAGTCCACCCTGCGCCGGGCCTCGCTCAAGGTGGCCGTCCGCATCAGCGCGGCCTGCGCGGTAATGGTGTTGTGCCTGCTCGCCGTCGCCGCCTTCTACCTCATGAACAAGCTGGCCCACCCGGAGTTGCCGGCCCCCACGGCGGCCGGGACGACCTACGCGTACCTTGATTCCCGGGACCTGCTGGAGGCGATGATCATCGCCGGGCTGGCCGGCGTCGCACTGGCCGGGCTCGTGGGATGGCTCAGCGCCCGCAGCGCCATCCGCCCGCTGGGCGAGGCGCTGGCCCTGCAGCGCCGGTTCGTCCAGGACGCCAGCCACGAACTCCGCACCCCACTGGCCATCCTGGACACCAGGATCCAGCTCGCGCAGCGTAGCGCCGAACCCGATTCCAAGCAGGGACGGGAGCTGGCCCGGATCCGCGAGGACGCCGCCACGCTCACCGGCATCGTCAACGAACTGCTGCTTGCCGCCACTACGGAGGCCCCGGACCCCGCGGCCGAACCTGTCGATCTGGCCGACGTCGCCGGCGCCGTCGCCCAAAGCCTCGAGCAGTTGGCGGCGGCCAACGACGTCCGCCTGGCATTCTCCGCCGCCGGCCGCCCGCGCGCCAGGATCGACCGGAATGCCCTCCGGCGCGCGATCCTGGCACTGGCGGACAACGCACTGGCCCACACCCCGCCCGGCGGGCTCGTCACCATTTCAACCGCCGCCGAGCAGCAGCAGGCGGTTATCACGGTGGCGGACACGGGTGCCGGGATCACCGGCGTCGACCAGAACAGGATTTTCGACAGTTTCGTCAGGACGGCCGGCCCCGACGGGACACGCGGGCAGCGCAGCTACGGCATCGGCCTGTCCCTGGTCCGCGAAATCGCCATGGCGGCCGGCGGCACCGTTGTGGTGGCCCGGACCGGCCCGGAAGGCACCGTCATGAGGATCGCCCTTCCCGCCACCGGCCACTGAGGCCGCGGCGGGCTCAGTTGGCGGACGCAGCCCGGGAGCCGGCCGGCTCGTTGACCGCGGCGCCTGCCGGCTCCACATTGGTCCTGGCCAGCAGCGCTGCCACCACTTCCGCCACAATGTCTTCCTTCTCCCGCTTCTTCGCGTCCTCCATCTGGGCCACTTCGACGCGGGCCGCCTGCCAGGCGGACCAGTGGCCGGAGACGAGGGCCCAGAGCGAGAGGGCCGACACGTACACCACCGAATCCAGCCAGCCCATCGTCAACGAAATCGGGATCATGACGATCCACAGGATCGCCAGCCAGCCGTTGACCCGCCGCATAAAGACGGGATCCCCCTGAACCATCGCCCACAGGCTCTTTACCGGGCCCACGCATTCTCCTCACCTCAACGGCCGGACGGTCCTGCCGACGGGACTGTATCCGCGGACTCTGTGAAGAAGCTGAAAGCGCGCAGGAGCAACCACGGCGCCTCCCCCGCGCGTCAACAACAGTCAGGGCACGTCAGCACGGGTATCGGGCCCGGGTAGGACTAGTCTCGTTCCATGGCGAGAGACTATGGCACGACGGCGCGCGCCGCCGCCAGCGCGCGGTGACCTTCCTGTCCCTGGCGCTGATCGCCGTCGTCGCCCTGGCCGGCCCCCTGCTCGCGCTCCCGGTCCGCTGGAGCTTGCCGGTGGTCCTCGGTGAATTGTTGGCCGGCGTCCTGATCGGACGCACGGGACTGGCGCTGGTGGACTCGGCGGACCCCACCTTCAGCCTGCTGGCCAACATCGGCTTCGCGCTAATGATGTTCGTGGCCGGAACGCACGTGCCGGTGAGGGATCCCGCGATCCGCTCGGCCCTGGGCCAGGGGGCACGACGCGCCGTCCTGGCGGCCGCCGCTGCTGCTCTCCTCGGGACCGCCCTCGGCCTGGCCTTCGGCACCGGGCACGCACCGCTCTACGTGGTGCTGCTGGCCTCTTCCTCGGCCGCGCTGGTGCTGCCGATTGTCGACTCGCTCCGCCTCGGCGGACCGCAGGTGGTGGCCATGACGGCACAGGTGGCGATCGCTGACATCGCCTGCATCCTCGCCCTGCCGCTGGCGGTAGATCCGCCCAATGCAGTCCGCACCGCCCTCGGGGCGCTCGCGGTGGGTATCTGCGCCGCCGCGATCTTCTTCGCGCTGCGCTCGCTGGAGCGCCGCGGCACCCGCCAGCGGATGCATCGTCTCTCTGAGGACCGCAAGTTTGCCCTCGAACTCCGCATCCAGCTGGCGCTGCTGTTTGCCCTGGCCGGAGTGGCAAGCTTCGGCGGCGTCTCGGTGATGCTGGCCGGCTTCTCCTTCGGCCTGGTGGTGGCGGCAGTGGGCGAACCACGACGCCTGGCACGGCAGCTCTTCGCCGTCAGCGACGGATTTCTCGGCCCGATCTTCTTTGTCTGGCTGGGTGCCTCCCTGAACCTGCGCGACCTCGCCGGTCATCCGGAGATGGCGGCGCTGGGCCTCTCGCTGGGTGCCGGTACCATACTGCTGCACGCCGCCCTGAGGGCGTCCGGCCTGCCGCTGCCGCTGGGTGTGCTCTCCGCAGCCCAGCTGGGGATCCCCGTCGCCGCCGCCAGCATCGGGACACAGCTCCAGGTGCTGCAACCCGGAGAGGATGCCGCGTTGCTCCTCGGTGCGCTCGTCACCATCGCTGCAAGCTCGTTTGGCGGAGCACGTGCCGCCCGGTCCTTCGCCACGCCTCTCAAGGCCTGATGCACGGCCGCGTACTGGCGCCGGTGCCGACACGGCCCCTTCGCGGCCAAAAATGAACATTCGTGCAGCCGTCGACCGCGTATTACCCGCGAGTAGCCTTCTGGTGCAAGAAACCCCTGCACAAACGTGCAGAACTGTCTGCACGCGCGGGGCCCGTTCCTACGCTGGAACAGTGGGCGTGAGCCGGATCACAGTGGGGACGGATCCCTAACTCACCTCCACCTCCCCCAACCCCTCGCCGCTGAGGGGTCCAAACGAAGAGGTATGACCGTGTCCCACCCCAGCAAATCTGCCCGTACCAACCGCACCAGGGCCAAGGCTGCAGCACTGGGCGCAATGGCCCTGCTGTGCGGGTCCATGGCTGTCTCCCCGGTGGCCAGCGCCGACACCGTGGATGTCTCTCCTCCCGGTGCAAACGACTGGTCGTGCAAGCCCACCGCGGCGCACCCCAATCCGGTGATTCTCGTCCCCGGAACCTTCGAGAACATGGCGAAGAACTGGGCCACGATGGCGCCGGCCCTCAAGAGCGAGGGTTACTGCGTCTATGCCCTGAACTACGGGGCAACCAACGGCGTCGATGCCACCGGCCCGATCGCCGACTCCGCCGCGCAGCTGGCCCCGTTCGTCGATGCCGTGCTGGCCTCAACAGGTGCAAAGAAGGTCGACCTGGTGGGTCACAGCCAGGGCGGCATGATGCCGCGCTATTACATGGGATTCCTGAACGGCGCGAAGAAGGTCAATCAGCTGGTCGGTATCGCCCCGTCCAACCACGGCACCCAGGGGCTGATCACTCCCACGCCGGGTTCAGTGCCGCCGGCCACCTCGGTGGGCGGCTCCAACTGCCAGGCGTGCGCAGACCAGCAGGCGGGCTCACCGTTCCTGACAAAGCTCAATTCCATCGGGGATACGGTGGCTGGCCCGGCGTACACCGTCATCTCGACAACCCATGACGAGGTGGTGACGCCTTACCAGAGCCAGTTCCTGGCCGGGCCGGCCCAGAAGGTCACCAACATCACCATCCAGGACAAGTGCCCCGCGGATGTGATTGAGCACGACCAGACGCCCAATGACCCCGTGGTCCAGCGTCTTGTTTCCAACGCGCTGGGCCGGCCCGCCGGTGAACCGGCGGACCCGGCGTACCAGCCCAGCTGCATCTAGGCGCAACATCCGGGCACTCCCGGGCCGGCGGGGGCGGGCGGACGTAGAATCGAGCATGAATCTCGTCAGCCCGCCCTCCGCCCGGAACTGAGCCGCGCCGCCGTGCGCCGCCATTGGATCCGCAGTGCCCCGCCCGGCCTCAAGATCGTCCTGAACTACCGGCGGGCCTGGCTGAAGTCGGACCTTGCCGCGGGAGCCGCCCTGAGCGCGGCCCTGATCCCGGCGGGCATGGCCTACGCGGAAGCTGCCGGGCTGCCCGCCGTCACGGGCCTCTACGCCTCGGTGATTCCCCTGCTCGCCTACGCCGTCTTCGGACCCTCACGGGTGCTGATCGTGGGGCCGGACTCCTCCCTGGTTCCGATGATCGCCGCCGCGGTCCTGCCCCTGGCGGCCGCGAAGTCCGGGCATGCCGTGGCCCTGGCGGGGGTGCTGTCCCTCCTGATCGGCCTGATGCTGATCATCGGCAGGTTCCTCAAGCTCGGGTTTGTCACCGGCCTGCTCTCCAAACCCATCCGCGTGGGTTACCTCAACGGAATCGCCCTCGTGGTGATCGCCAGCCAGCTGCCCAAGCTCTTCGGCATCCCGGCCGCCGGTGGCTCCCTTGCCGAGAGCCTCGCCGCCACGGCCAGGGAACTGGCGCAGGGCGCGGCCCAACCGCTGGCATTGCTGTTCGGGGTCGGCACCATCGCAGTCATCCTGGGCTGCCGAGCGCTGCCCTGGCGGGTTCCCGGTGTGCTGCTCGCGGTACTGGCGTCCATGGCCGTCGCAGCGGCGGCCGGCCTCGGGTCCGCTGTGCCGGTGGTAGGTGAACTTCCGACGGGCCCGACCCCCACGGACCTGGGAAGCGTCCGCCCGGCGGAAGTGCTTGGGCTGCTCGGTCCAGCGGCCGGCATCGCCCTGATCGCTTTCGCCGACACTTCGGTGCTCTCCAAAAGCCTCGCCCGCCGCCGCGGCGACCACGTGAACGGGAACCAGGAAATGGGCGCCCTCGGCCTCGTGAACGCCGCCTGCGGGCTGTTTGGCGGATTTCCCGTCTCCGGAAGCGCCTCCCGCACCCCGATCGCGCTCGAGGCGGGGGCCCGGAGTCCGCTCAGCGGCGTGATTGCGGCGGCTCTCGTGGTGCTGTTTATGACCGCGGCGCCCGGGGTCACCGCGTTCCTGCCCTCCAGCACCCTGGCTGGCGTCGTGATCGTTGCTGCCGCCTCGGTCATCGACCTGAAGACGCTCGCCCGGCTGGTCAGGATGAGCCGGACCGAAGCCGCGCTGTTGCTCGCAACGTTCCTCGGAGTTGCCTTCGTGGGCGTCCTCGAAGGCGTTGTGGTCGCGATTGCCCTGTCCCTGATGGCCTTTGTCCGGCGCGCCTGGGATCCTTACCGGACGGAGCTGGCCAGCGTCGAGGACATACCCGGCTACCACGACCTCAACCGGCACCCGGAAGGCGAGCGTGTGCCCGGCCTGGTGATCGCACGCTTTGATGCTCCGTTGTTTTTCGCAAACGGCGCGGTGTTTGCCGAGCACATCCGGACGCTCGTGGCGCGTGCCCCCGCTCCCGTGCGCTGGGTGGTGGTCGCGTCGGAGGCCATCACCGACCTCGACACCACCGCCCTGGACGATGTGGTGGAACTGGACGACGAGCTCGCACAGAAAGGCATCAGCCTGGTGTTCGCGGAGATGAAGGGCCCGATCAAGGACCGGCTGATCCGCTTCGGCGTGAGCAGCCGGTTCGGCCCGGACCACTTCTTCCCCACGGTGCATAACGCTGTCCGCAGCTACCGCAGTGAGTTCGGTCTCCCGTGATCCTGGCCGGACGGCCGATAATGCACAGGCTACTGCGGAGCCCGCCCTCCGGCCAGCGACCCGCCGGCGGATCCGCCAGGGCCGGCACGCGGCCGGCTCAGCCGCGCAGCGGAATGACGTCCACGCCTTCGTCGGGTCCGGTGATCACAAGGACCCTTTTGGCGCTGACCCCGGCCAAGGCCTCGGCCAGGCGGTCGGCGGACGGCCCGTGTGGCGCGCCCCCACCCGCGGCGGGCACCGGCCCGGCCTCGGCGGAAGTAGCCGCCAGCGCCCGCACGCCGACGTCGGCCCGGCTCCAGAGGGTGACCCCGGCCCCGGTCAGCTCTTCAACGGCGCGGCGCAGGGGCTCCGGGTCGGAGCCTGCCACCAGGATGACGTGCCCGATCGTGCGTTTCCGGCCGGCCCCCGCCGCCGCCTGCCGCGACCTGTCCTGCCGCCAGACAGCAAAGTGGTAGCCGGAAGCCAGGGCTGCCGCGACCAGCAGCCCGAGCGGCGCGCGGATCCGGTCCACCAGGCTGCCACCCGTGACCTCGGCCAGGAAGAACTCGAACAGCCGGTACCCGATGACGAGCAGGGCCACCAGGGCCACCACGGCGCTTAGTCCGAACACGGCGACGAGGTAGACGCGCCGCCCCATCGTCACCGCGTCAACCTGCCGGTGCTGCCGCGCCGGCCGCCACGCCAGCCACCAGACGAAGCCGCCCACGGCGAGGGAACTGATCCCGCCCAGCAGCAGGGTCCGGGCATTGCCGCCGGCCAGCGGTGACACCGCGATGGACAGTGCCGCGTTCAGGATCACGCCGACGCCGGTGGCTGCCGCCGCCAGGGCCACACCCGAAGTCACCAGCACCCCCGCCTGCCGGGTCCGTTCGGCCCGGCCGGCGGCCGCAGTGCGGTAATAGCGCCAGACCAGGGAACCGACGGCGGCCGAGGCGATCGCCGGACCCAGGGGGGCGAGCAGCTCCAGCAGGGAACCCTGCCGGTCAAATGCCAGCCGCAGCAACACAAAGAGCACGGTGCCGGCACCGCCCAGCGCCAGCAAACCGGCCGCCAGCACGCCGACGACGATCAGCCCCACGTCGGCGAACCCGCCCCGCAGCCGGCGCGCGCCGCCCCGGACCCAATGCCACCACCAGACCAGCGCTCCCCCGGCCGCCCAGATCAGGTCCTGGAGGATGGATTGCCACCACGGGTCGGCGGTCGAGGTGAGGTCCATGGACCCGCGGATTGCGACGTCCAGCAGGCTGCCGAGTGCCGTCACCGCCGCACCGACACCCAGGCCCAGCCCGAAGTAGGTACCGATCACGGCCGGCACGGTCGCGAGCTCGAGCGGACCCCGGGCAGGATGCCGCCACATCCAGCGGTGCCACCACCAGACCAGGGCCCAGACCAGCCCGACGGACAGCGGCGACCGCCAGTCCGGGTTGTCGGCGCCGATGAAGGAGGCCGCCAGCGCCAGCAGGGACGTCACGAACAGCACCAGGGACATCGTGTAAAGCGCCGCGACGTAGAGGCCCCACGACGGCGCGGACCGCTCCGCCTCCTCGGGCAGCCGGCGCCAGACGAGCCACCAGAGCAGGGCGGCCAGCGGGCCGCCGATCAGGGTGAACGCCAGCGATAACGCCAGCCCCTCAACGCCCTGCCCGGCCAGCACCTGCCCGGAGCGCAACAGCCGCTCCAGCAGCCCGCTGAGCCCGTTGGCTGCGATTACCACGAGGGCGAACAGCAGCACGAAGACCACCAGGCGGCGCACCTTCGCCTGGGCCGAGCCCGTCACGGGGGCGCCGTGAACCCGAGTGTCGCTCATTTTTTCGGCACCCCGCCCGCGCAGGTCTGGAGGCTGTAGGGCAGTTCGTTGATCCTCCATGCGCCCGCCACTTTGACCAGCCCAATGACTCCTTCCTCGGCGTACTCCGAGGGGCCGAAGGGACCGTCCGGGGCAGAGTGCACAATCGAGACCTTTACCGTCGCGGTTTCGCCCCGTTCGGTGGTAGTGATCAGGACAACCCGGCTTGCCTGGGCGCTGCCATAGTAGTTGGCGCACCGGGACCGTGCGTTGTCCGTGAGGTAGGCGTCCGCTGCAGCGGAATCGGCGTCGATGACGGCCTTGCTGTATCGCTGCACGACTCCCGCCGGGGACGATTCGTCCAGCGGCTGCGGTTCTCCGCGAAGAAACACCACGGCCAGTGCCACCACCACCAGGACGGCGATCGCCGCCACAATGCCCAGCAGGACCCTGTCGGGCCGCCGGTGTCCGGGAGCCGGCTCCGGGTCCGGAACCTTCTCCGCTTCGTCCTGTGCCGCGGCCGGCGGTCCGGGGTCATACGGCGGTTGACTCATGCCGTCAGTATGGATGGCCGTCACAGCACCGTCATGGTGTCTTTAGGCCCTTTCAGTGATGGCGCGGGTCGGCGACGCTGGCAGCAAACACTACGCTCATACGGGGAACCATGCGGAAAATTTTCGGCCCGAAGCTCCCGGGCTACCTGCTGCTGTTCGTCGGACTGACGGGCATCATGCTGGGCGCCGCGCCGGCCGCGCTCGCTGTCCCGCCCACCGACGTCGTGGTGGCGGACCGGGCGGGGGTCCTCGACAGCAACACCCTGCTGCCGGCCCTGCGAAAGATCGATTTCTACCAACCCACCAAGGTGGCCGTCTACACCTACAACGGCAGCGCCGCGGACAACCTCAACGAGGAGGTGCTGCGGTTCGCCCGAATTGAGCACCCGGACTGGATCAGCCCGGACGGGCAGAAGTGGGCCGACGGCCTCTTCATCTTCGCGCTGGATCCGGTGGGCCGGCACGTCGGAACCTACATGGGCGAGGACCGGAAGGTGTCCCTCGAGCAGCGCGATGACATCCAGAACGCCTCCAAGGACCTGTTGCGCGATGCGCAGTGGACGGAAGGAACCATTGCCGGCATCCGGCGCGGCGCAGAGCTGATCAACCAACCCTGGTACCGCTCCACTGCCTTCCTCGTCACAGCCTGGAGCTCCGCCGGGGCCGTGGTGGCCGGCGCAGGCGCGTGGCTGCTGGTGCGCTGGCGGACAAGGGTGGGCAGCCGCCGGGAGATAGCCCGCGGGGACGCGAACTACGCCAACGTGAGCATGGACCTGCAAGTCACCGAACTCAACGCCGGCACCATCCCCGAGTCCTCGCGCTACGGCAGCACGGTGCTGGAAAAACACCGCACCTTCCTGAGCCGGTACGCCGCCGCCACCGGCCTTTCCAACCAGGTGCACGCGCTGACGCGGCGCCAGCTAAGCCGCCGGGCGAGCCTGTCGCTGGCCCGGCAGTATGCGGATGCGGCGGCCGAACTCGATGCCTTGGACGACGTCATCTCCGACACGAATGCCCTGCTGAACCGCGGTTCCATCTGGGCGACGGCCTGGGACCGGCAGCTCGCCCCCTTCCGCAGCGACCTGGCCGGCATCGAAGGCCTGCTGGCGAAGCGCCATGGCGAGGGCGGTTCGGCGACAGCCGCCGCGCTTCGTTCATTCCGGGACCGCAGCCAGCGTGACATCGAACGCTGGACGGCAGAGCTGTCCGACGGCAGCATCAGCCCGGAGACAGCGCTGGACCGGCTGCGCGACGCCCGGACCGAACTCTCGGAGCTGCTGCGGAGCCATGCGGAGACGGTGATCTCCGGCTACGCCCGCAATGACCGCGAGGCCGGGCTGATGCGCAAGGAAATGGAGCAGGCCCAGGCCGGGGCCGGCAAGAAGCAGCGGCCCCGCTACGAGCCCAGCATCCTGGGCACTGTGTACCCGTCCTACTACTTCTTCTCGGTCCCCACGTTCAACACCGGCCTCAGCACCGGCGTCAGTAGCGTCAGCACGGCCCGCGGTGGCACCACCACGGGATACGGCGGCAGCGGCGGCAGCTTCTCCGGCTCCGGAAGCTCGTCCAGCTTCTAGGAAATTCTTATCGACAACGGGCCGCCAAGCGAGGATTCTTGGCCCCGTAAGCAGTTCATTTCCTTGATCGAAAAGAGGGAGTGCAATGTCCGCAAACGTTGTTACCCAGCTGCAAGTGAAGTCCCACAATTCCCCCGATGAGAAGCGCCGGCCGGACAAGAGCGAGATCGATATCGTGTCCGTTGGCGACTACACCATCGGCCGGTTCAATTTCGAGCCGGGGTGGCGCTGGTCCGAATGCATCAAGCCCGTGGTGCACACGGATTCCTGCCAGAACAGCCACGTCGGTTTTTGTGTCTCCGGCAAGCTCACTGTCGAAACGACCGACGGCGGCCGGATCGACATCGGCGCCGGCGATTCCTACACCATCCCGCCGGGCCACGACGCCTGGGTGGAAGGCGGAGACCCGTTTGTCGGCGTGGAATTCCTGAGCGCGGCCTCGTTCGCCAAGGGCGCGGAATAGCGGGCCTGCCCGAATAGGAGGGTCAGCCAGGGAAAAGCGCGGCCGTGACCGCCCGGGTCAGCTGTTGGATGACCCGGGTGCGGCTCGTCATTTCCACGGGACTCCGGCCCAGGGTGTAGACCACAAACGCATAGGCCTTCCCGCCGCGGACCAGGATGCTGGCGTCATGGAGGTTGCCGTACAGCAGTCCGTATTTGTGGAACACCACGACGTCGGGCGGCAGCGCCGCAGGGATCAGCGTCTCCAGGTTGGTGTTCTGCATGTAGGACAGCAACTCGGCGGTATGGGGCGCGCTGAGCAACTGGCCGCTGTAGAGCAGGGACAGCGTCCGGGCCATCTCGGCCGGCGTTAGCGTGTTGTAGCTGCGGTCGTAGGTGATGCCGATCGTTTCCGCATAGTCGGCCAGCCGCTGGTCTCCGATCGCCGCCAGGATCAAGGCCCAGGAGTCGTTGTCGCTCTGCTGGATCATCTGGCGGATCTGCAAGCCCGCGGTACTTGTGCCCATCGGCTCGGTCAGCGACAACTGCCCGGTTTCGGCTAGCCGGTAGTAGGCCGCCGCGGCGAGGACCTTGCCGGTGCTGGCCGCCGTGAATTTGCCGCGCACACCGTATTCGTGCACGGCGCCGTCCGCCACATCGATCAGTGCCACCCCCAACTGGTAGCCCGGGTATGTCCGGATGATGCCGTTCAGTTTCGCGTCCAGCGCCGGTCCGATGGACGGCGGCTGCGGCGCGGCGGCGGCCGCCGCCAGCGGCGCACCCTGGTTCCGGGCTTTTTCCGCCGGGACCGGCGGAGCGGCGGCTGCTGACGCGGGCGGCGCGGCGGCGCTTGCTGCTGGGGCCGGCGGGAGGGCGGTCGACGTCGGGGGCGCCGTCGGTACTGGCGGCTGCACGGCGACCGTCGTCGGGCCGACCGGCGCCATGGAAGCCTTTGCCACCGCAACCGACGGCCGGAGGGCGGAGAACGCCGCGCCGGACGGAACGTCCGCCTGGCCCACGGCATAGACGGTGGTAGCCAGCACCAGCGAGAGGATGGCCCCGACTCCGGAGAGGGTTTCAGCGCTGGGCCGTGCGGACCGCTCCGGCCCCGGATGTCGCACCCTGTGCCGGCCTAAGCCGCCCTGCCGCGCCAAACCCACAGGCCATCATCCCCGGCCGGTCGAGTCGGTTCGCTGGCCGGTGCCAGTGGGCGCGGATACAGGCATGCAATTCCTCCAGGCCAGGGCAGTTGAACAACCGAGGGACTTCAAAGTCCCTGAATTTTGCCCGCCGGGGGTCGGCGTAGCAAGGGCCGGACCTTGAGAAATCCTTGGCTCAGGAACCCAGCTCCAGACGCCTGAACCGCAATTCGCGCTGGGCGCCGCGCAGCGGGGAGCCGCCAAAGGGCAGTTCCTCCAGGCGGATGGCCCCGGCGGCCGCGAGCGCGGTGCGGTTAGCCCCCGCCGCGGCCCGTGGCGGCAGCCCCAGCGTGTCAGCGAACTCTGCCCAGTGCCTGGCCTTCAGGTTTTTTGTTTTGCCGGCTACCGGCAGCGCCAGGGTCTCGTCCCCGTACAGCAAGGTGCACGGAACGTCGTACACGGGGGCCATGACGAAGCCGCCGGAACCGCCCAGAACCGCCACGTTCTTCGCGTGGAGATCGCCGTTTCCGGTCAGCCACGCGAACAGGAACTGCAGGTACAAATTGCGGCTGGCAACCAGCGGCGCCTTGCAAATCCCGGACAGGGCGGCGGCCACCTGCTCGGAGCTCACACCGTATTTGGAGGCCGGGGGAAGACCCAGGACCTGCGTGCCGTCCTCCAGCGGCAGCCGTTGCCACACGCCGTCGGCTGTCCTGACTCGGTCGAACCGTTCCACGAGAAGCCCGGGCAGGCCATTCCGGTCCGCGATGACGGAGCTTTTCGCGACGGGGATTTTCAGCGCCTTCGCACCGGCCAGATGGGCTGCCTCGTTTTCCACCAGATGGGGATGTTCCGGCGGATCCAGCTTCAGCAGGTAGCGGTGCCCGCGCAGGGCCAGCGGCGTCGTCAGCATGGAGGCGCTCGTCTTGCGCTGCACGCCGGGGATGCCGTGCAGGTCGACGGTGTTGGCAAGGAGGGAGAAATCCAGTTCCCCTGGCCGTGAGGTGTCGGCCAGGACCGCCGGCTCCGCCGGAGGTTCGCCGGCGGGCACCACCTGGACGTCGCCGGGCACGTCGGACCCGACGGCGAGCAGCAGGGTCAACTCGTCGTCGAAACTGGTCTTGGTGGCGTTCTTCAGCACCGTGAGCCGGTGGCCCTCTGGGAGCAGACCGGCAAAGAAGGCGGGCAGCGCGCCGCCGGCGGCTTCCACCGCCGCCTCGGATAGCGGCAGCGACACCGCGACGGACGGGTGCCCGCCAGCGAGGTAGTCGGCGCGGTAGGAAAAACGCACTCCGCCCTGGCCGGTCCGGGCCAGTTGCCCGGCGAGCAGGCCGTTCTTGTAGACGTCGGCGGACCGGACGAAGCGAAGATCCTGCAGTTCGGCGGGCATCAGGCGACCGCGAGCTTCAGGCCCAGCACGTTCGCCACGGCCACCACGGCCTGGAGCGAGGGATTGCCGGTCCCGGTCTCGATGGCGCGAACGGTGCGCTCGGACGTGCCGGCCAGGTGTGCCAGGTCCTCCTGCGTCAGGCCGGCCTCCTTGCGGTTCCGGCGGATCCCTTCGGCAATCTCTGCCACATCGCCCACTGCACTCCCCCTCCAGACGGGTCCGCCGTCGTTGCCCGGCATTATATTGCCGGTTCGGGCGGAACGTTCCCCCTATGGTGCCGGATTTGTGGCGTTTCGGCAAGATACTGCCGAAACCGTCGAATACGTTCGGAGCAGTCGCGTCCGCGGACCAAACCGGCGCCATGTTGCCGATTGGGCTGCGGAAACTACCCTTCCTCCGAACCGTTTCCCCCACCGGGCATTCCGCGCGTAGGCTCGGCCCATGCGGAAGATCATCCTTGCCCTGCAGGTCTCCCTGGACGGGTATATGGAAGGCCCCAACCGGGACATTGACTGGCACCTGGTGGACGACGAACTCCACGGCCACTTCAACGAGGAGCTCCGCACCATGGGTGCCTTCCTCGACGGCCGCATCACCTATGAGCTGATGGCCGCCTACTGGCCGACAGCGGACCGGGACCCCTCCAGCACGCCGGCCGAGGCCGAGTTCGCGGGGATCTGGCGGGAGATGCCCAAGATCGTCTACTCCAAAACCCTGGAGCGCGCCGATTGGAACACAACAGTGGCGCGCGAGGTCGTCGTCGAGGAGGTGCTGGAACTAAAGGCGCAGGCAGGCGGCGACCTGGCCTTGGGCGGCGCCCAACTGGCAGACAGCTTCCGCCGGCTCGGACTCATCGACGAATACTGGATCTACATCCATCCGGTGCTGCTGGGGCGCGGCACACCGCTCTTCAAGCCCTCGGACAGCCGGACCGCGCTCACACTCGCCGAAACGAGGACGTTCGGCAACGGTGTGCTCCGGCTCCGCTACACCAGCTGAGCCGCACCGTACACGCGAAGGCCGGTGGCCGGCTGTCGTGGGGACAACCGGCCACCGGCCTTCGGGAGCAGTGCTTACGAGGTGACTACGCCCCGGCGCGGACGAAGGTCACGCCGCCGGTGGCCGTGAGCCAGGACAGCGGGTGCGAGATCGTCTGGTTGGATCCGTTCATGCCGCCGCTGATCGCCTGGCCGTTGCCGGCGTAGATGGCGACGTGGCCGGACTGGACGATCATGTCGCCGGGCTGCGGGTCGGCCACAACCTTGCCGTAGTTCATGAACTGCTGGGGACCCAGGTCACCAACCGGGATGCCGGCAGCGCCAAGGGCCTTCTCGACCATGGCAGTGCAGTCCTGGGTGATGCCGATCTGGCTATAGGCGGCCGAGAGCATCGCGGCGTTGATTCCGCCGGCCGCCGGGGCCGGGGCAACGGCTGCCTGGACGGTGATCTTCGGCGCGGCCGGCGCCTGAGCGACGGCGGGCGCGGCGGGCGCAGCGGGCGCGACCGGCGCAGCGACGGGCTTGGGCTGCTCGATCACCGGTGCCGGCGTGGTTGCCACCGCCGGGCGGTCGAAGCTGATCTGCACGGCGGAATCAGCAGTCACCGGTGCGGAGACCTTGCTCGCGACGTCGACGGAGGATGCGGGGGCGGTGTCGCGTTCTGCGGGTGCGGCGGCCGCGTTGGCAGCCATGCCGCTCGTCAGGACGAGGCCGGAGGCGGCCATAATAACTGCGGCCTGGCGGCCCACTGTGCCTGGCTTAACCGAAAATGCCGAGGTCCGTCCGGCAGGGGCGTCGGAACGATGGCGCGCAGCAGTAGTGCTTGAAGTCATGTTTGTAGCCTCTCCCAATGCCTGCGAGGTGAGCTGTCGGATTCGGATGGGAGACACCCGGCCGCGGACCCGCCAGAGCGGGCTATGCGGCTTCACCCCAAGACCTGCCGGAAAGGCAAGTCAAAAGTGGTTTCCCCGTCTCTGCCAGAAGGTTGCATTCGGATCCCGGGCCGCGGCAGAGTTAGGCAATCGGCCCGGAAGCGCCCGTATCGGAAACAAACAGGCACCCATCCACGGTAACGGTACCCGGCGGTAATGTCACATTCAGGTAACGACAGGGTGTCCGGGCGCGGAATTTTGCCTAGGGTGCCGGCAGCCGCAACGCATAGGATGAGGTCAGCCAGCATTCCTCAAACGGAGGGCCCCGATATGACCAGGCACTGTGTCGCCATCTGCCAGCTAAGCGATCAGCCGCAGGAAGACTTCGACGTCAACACGGAGCTATTGGTTCTCGAGGGCGGGGAAATCCACGTGGCGACGTGGGACGCCGAACCGCGCGACGGCGGATTCGACGTCCACGTGCTGAATGATCGGGTGGATGCACTCGGATTTATGGTGGTGACCGACTGGCAGTTCCTCGATGGCAAGGCGTACGCCGTGGTGGAGCGCCGGACGGAGCCTTAGGGAAGCCTGCCGAGGACCTGGTTGACCACGTCCGCGCCCTGCCGGGCCGCGGCGTCGAAGTCGAGCGTGTCCGCAGCATTGCCGTTGACGCTCTGGCGGCAAATGACGTCAACGCCGGCCTTTGTCCCGCCCACGTAGATTGCACCGACCCGTACCGGTCCGGACGTGAGTTGGGATACCGCGAAGGATTGAGCCGCTGAAACCTGGCCGGGCAGCCGGGCGATGTCCATCTGGGGTTTGGCCCCCAGCAGCGAGACCTCCCGGACGGTGCCGCAGGCGCTGTAGGCTTCGAGCCGCTGCCGGAATTCGGAGGGTCCCCCAGCAGACGCGGGATGAACGGCGCTCACGGAACGATAGGTCCCGGTCATTTTCATCGCGTTCTGGTCCTCCGGGGTGGAAGGAACCAGCAGTCCGCTGGCCAGGGTGCCATTGGCAGCGTTAAACATGAGGTAACTCTCGAATAGCTCGCACTGGCCCGGACGGATGCCACGCTTTGGATCAGAGATGTCCTGGTAATCGCCCCTTGCCCCGGAGGCGAGCGCCCGGGGATCGTCGACGCGCAGTTCCCCGGCACCTTGGAGCTTCACGCCTTGCAGCAGCGACTGGAGCTGGGCGTCCGAATAGTCCTGGCCGCCGCCCGTCGTCGGATTCATTGCCGGGGTGCTCTCCGGGCCGGCGCCGGACCCTGCGGTGCCGGAGCCTGCAGTCCCGGTGCCTGCCGCCTGGGACGCTTCCGTTGAGCCTGCGGCCGCGGTGCTGCTACCGGTCGAAGGGACGCCGACGGTCGGCGGGCCCGTCCCCGGCCCGCCCGCGCACGCGGCCAGCACGAGCGCTGCCGCCGCGGCGGCGGCACTGAACGTCAAGGCCCGGCGGTTCCCCTGGAATGTCTTCACGGCCTCAGTGTGGCGCCGGGCCGAGTCGGTGCACGAGGGCACTTAGGCCCGCTCGGCTACAGCCGCAGCCCCGGGCGATTCTTGCCCACGTCCGCAAGCACCCGGTGCACCGCTTCGCGGACCAGGCCACCACCGCCGTCCTGGGTCCCGACGGCGGTGTCCGCCGCAGTGCCAGGACCGTGGGCCAGTGTTCCCTTGGCTTGCCGCGCAAAGCCCTCCCAGTCGCCGCCCCCGGCACGGAGTCCGCGCAGCGGCGCCAGCAGGGCTGAGCGGCGCAGCCAAGGGTCTGGGTCCTGCAGCCACCGTTCCAGGACGGCCTCCGCCCGGCTCCGGCTGAGGCCGTCAAGGCCGGCGATGAGCGGCCCGACGACGTCGACGGCCAGCGGATCTGCCAGCTCGCGAAGGCGCGCGGTGCGCAGGAAGCCCTCGATCCGGGTCAGGTCCGAGTTGTCCAATTCAGCGAGGCGGGACTGCAGCAGGACAACGGCGGCGAGACGGCGTTCGAAGACGGGCACCGCCCACAATTCCGAGCTCAGCGCCGTGATCCCGTCGCGGCCGAGGTGCCGGTAGCGTCGGAGCGCATCCCGGACCGCGCCCCGGACGGCACCGACTGATGCACCATAGGACCCGAGTTCCGGACCGAAGCGGGCCTGCGCCTCCTCGGCCCGCTGCCAGGAACTCTCCCGCTGCAGCGCCGCGTCAATGAAGTCACCGGCCTCGCTCATGGTCCCATTCTGTCGCAGCCGGGGCCGCTGCCGGGAGATCACCCCTGCGCGGCGAACTTTCCGCGTGCGATGCTCTCGGCAGAATGGGCCGGATTCCCGTCGTAGGGCTCATTGGAGATATCCAACACCGGGTAGTCCGCCAGGTTCAGTCTCCCCGGCAGGACGAAGGACCGGGTCCCCTGGCCCAAGACCCCCAGGCTGACCATTTTGGACAGGTCGGCGGATCCCACCCAGACCTCGCGGAAGCCCGTAAGTTTCTCCTCCGGAAGGCTGATGACCAGCTGCCGGGAGCCGTCGGGAAGATCCTCCACCCGGGCGCTTCCACTGGCCGAGTGTCCGGCCAGCGGAGCGAGTGCAGTCTGGGCGATGACGACAGCGGTGGGCCGGGACGGGCTGGGTGCGGCCACCGGCGGCGCACCGGGGCCGAGGATGGTCAGGGCTGTCCAGGCCCCGGCAGCGCCAAGCAGGATTCCGGCGGCGGCACCGAGGAGCCATGGTCCCCGTTGCGGGAAGCTACCGCCACCTTGGCGGCCGCCTCGTTGCCGCCGGGCGCTCGGCCGGGATCCGGGGTCAGCCAGGATATCCCCGCCAGGCGCAGCGGGGTCTGCGGGCCCGGCGCCCTCGGCCGCAGGACCGGGGGCAGGACCGCCGAGTGGGTCGCCGGCCAGGGACGGGGAGAGCCCCAGGGCCGCATGAATGGCGGCCCAGTTGTGGCTGGCGGGCGCTTCCAGTTCGACGTGCTCGGGATTGACGGTAGCGACGAACACGGTATGTTGCAGCGCCTCAAGCGTCGAGGAGCATGCGGCGCAGCCGGCCAGGTGGCGAGCTTCCGACTCGGTAGCCGGCCGTTCGCCGAGCGCCAGCAAGTCAAGGAGATCGTCGTCAAGATGATCCATGTTCCACCTCCAGCCGTGACCGCAACCGGGCGAGACTGCGGCGGATATGACTCTTGACCGTGCCGAGTGGAAGGTTGAGCCGGGACGAGATCTGGTCGTGGGTCAGGTCTTCGAAGAATGCCAACCGCATGATGGCAGTTTGCGGGTGTCCCAGTCGCTCGAGCTCGTCTTCCAGCGTGAAGCGGTCCGCCAGTGCGTCGGCGTTCGGCCGGTCGGCGCCGGGCTGCGGGTCGTTGACCAGGCGCAGGGCGGCACGTTCAACGTCCCGCCGGCGGGACCGGGCGGACAAAGCATCGGAGATGGCGTTGCGGGTGATCCCGATCAGCCAGGCGGGCAGACGTGATGCCTCGGGGCGATAGCTGGTCCGCGATTTCCAGGCGCGAATGAAGACCTCCTGGGTGACGTCGTCGGCGGCGCCATGCTCGCGCAGCGCTCTCAGCGCCAGCGTGTGAATGAGGGGCCCCAGTCTGCGATATGCCTCAGCGAGCGCCCGTTCCTCGCCCGCGGCGAAGGCGTGGTCAATGGCAACGTTCCATTCACGATCGGCAGCCTCCATCAGGTGCTCCTTAGAGCGGGAATGAGACCCGTGGAACGCCATTATTCCCCCGGACCGCCCACCCTGCAATGGAGCCGGGCCGGAACAAGCGGCTGGCGGGGCCGCGATCGCAGCGGTCCCGCCACCCGGTTGGCGCTCAGTCAGCACCATGCTGGAACCCTTAGTCGTCGTGCCTTGACGACTTCACCACCTGCACGGCAACGCCAAGATTGTTGTCGGACAGGCTGCCCCACGCATAGACGATCGTGTTCTTGCCCTTGCTGACCTTCACGTCCGCGGGGCCAATCAGGGCCTCTGTGCTGCCCGCCGCCGCCACCGAGGCTGAGATGGTGCCCGCCTTGAGTGTGAGCTTCTTCTCGTGCGGGTTCTCGAGGCCCCTGATCACGGCTTTCCCACCGGCAAGGACGTCGACGGCGGGGGCTGCGGCTACGTGCCGGACCGTCAGTTTGCCCTTGCCATCGGGGCTTGCCGAGGTGTCGTTCTTGAAGAGGGTGGCCGTGGGCTTTCCGTCCGCCGTCAGGTGCGCAACGGCTGTGTAGTCCCGGCCTTCTTTCAGGTCAACTTCAACGGGTCCGATCACGGGGTTGTCGGCGCTCGTGGCATCCGCGCCCGTGATGGCGATCTTGTGCTCTCCCTCGCGGATGTCCAGCGGACCGGCCAGGCTTCCCGGCGTGAAGTTGTCCAGCGTCAGCTTTCCGTCCACCCAGACGTCCACGGTGAGTCCCGGGACGCCGTGGAGCACCGAGAGTTTCGCGGTGTCGTGGTCGTGGTGCTTCGCATTTGCCTGCGCGGGGGCAGCGAAGGTCAGTCCGGCCAGCAGCGTCAGCGCGCCGGCAGCTGCTGAGAGTGATTTCGTGTGCATGTGGAGCTCCTCATTGAGGCCCGAATGCGGGCGTTTTCGCTTACACCCTTACTACCGGCCGCGCCCCTGCCCCGGATGCAGCTGGCGGCACTTTAATTTCCGGCCCGCACGCGCCGCGGTTACGGACGGCGTTTTGCAAACAAAGGTCACGATCGAGTAACGTTGGCGGCTGGCCCGAGGGCCAGGCCCGAATGCAGGGCCCCGGATGCCCGCTTTTGCCGGGCACCGCCGCGCCGGCTGGCGCCTGCTCACCCTGTCCGCCCGGCGGGGCTGAAAGAGGTTGCAAGACTTTCCCCACCGGGTCGATCGCGCCGATCGCTTGCGCCAATTCAATATCCCGGAGGGGTCACTTGTTCAAGAAAATTGCCATCACCGTTACCCTCGGTGCCTTATCGCTGACCGGATGCAGTGCCGCGTCCACAACCGGTCCCACCGGGCCGAGCACGGCTGCCAGCCCGACGTCGTCCTCCCGGGCAGCCGCCCCGGCGTCGACGCCGGCCACGTCTTCCGCGCCCGCTCCCGCCGCGACCACCGCCACCGCAGCGCCGGCCGCTCCGCCCGCAGCCGCACCTCCCGGCCCCAACACTGCCCCCACGGCGCCGGCGGCAGCACCCGCGGCGCCGGCGTCACCCGCGGTCCCCCCGGCCCCGGCGGCACCCGCGGGCAACGGAGCCCAGGCCGCCGCCGCCTTCGGGTGGGGTCCAGTACTGGCCGGCGACGAGTTCTCCTACACCGGTGCTCCGGACGCCACGAAGTGGGGCGTCTTCAACGGCACCGGCCATGCAGGCAAGGGCGTCCGCAGCCCCCAGGCCTGGTCGGTGGCCAACGGTGTCGCCACGGTCACCGGAGATGCGGCAGGAACCACCGGCGGGATGTCGGCAAAGTTCGGCCAGCAAAAGTACGGCCGCTGGGAAACCCGTATGAGGACCAACGCCCGTGACCCCGAATACCACCCGGTGCTGCTGCTGTGGCCGAACAACAACACTTCGCCCAACTGTGCCGAGGTGGATTACGCCGAAGGCACCTCAAACACGGCTGCCATGAAGTTCTTCCTGCACTACGCCTGCAGCGGCGGGGACTTCCAGGCGACGGCGGCCACGCCAGTCGACACGACGCAGTGGCACAACTACGCGGTGGAGTGGACTCCGGCCGGCATCACCGGCTACATCGACGGCGTGCAAACGTTCACCGACAAGAACCCGGCGCACCAGCCCACGGTCGGAATGCACCAGACGATGCAGCTGGACTGGTTCCCCGACGGCACCGCCACCAGCCCGTCACAGATGCAGGTCGACTGGGTCCGCGTCTACCAGTAGGACTCGAGCGGCCCGGCAGCGCTCCTAGCGGTTGGATGTGGCCGCGACGCGGTGGGCAGGGGTCCAAATCCTCTGGTGCCGCAGAAGCACGGGGCGGAGGCTGGGCGCAGCACATCTTTCGACGGCAGGGAGTCCAGTCGTGCGCCCAGGTGCTGCAGCAACCCAAAACCCCAGAAGTTCCTCGCCGAGGCAACGCTGGTCACTGGCGTGCGCCGCTGCCGTGCTGGCGCTGACCGGTTGCACGCCGGGATCGCCGTCCCCTCCTGCCAGCAGCACCCCCGCCGCGTCCACCCCCGCGGCCGACGCTTCGGCGTCGGCGGCTGAGAGAGTCCTGTCGGACGAGGAACTGATGGCCCTCGTGGACCGGGCGATCAACGGCGCCCAACAGGGCACCGGGAGGGTGTCGAAAACCGCGGACCTGAGGTCGCGTCTTCAGGGGCGGCCGGAACCCGCGAACCGGGCCGCCGCCCAGCCCGGCGAATGCGGGGTCTTCCGGCCACGCAGCGCACCGACAAGCCGCGCCGACCTCGACATGAATTTCGCGGCAGGCGTCCTGACCCTCACCGGTGCGTGGTCACGCGAGACTGTGGCCTTCGTCCTGGCCAGGAGCGCGCCACGGGACGCCGTGGTCGCCGCGGATTTCGCCTATGCCGAAGAACAAGCCGTCGCCTGCGCAGACTTCCGACAGCTCTCGCCGGACGCGCCGCCGACCACTGTCCGGCTGCGGAGCGTGCCGGAACTCGGGGAACGGGCCTACGCCACGGTTTCGAGCCCCCAATCAACCCCGGGGACTCCCCCGGCCGCACGCACCGTTTCCCTTCAGGTCCTCAAGGGAACGGTGTCGTTCGGGCTGAGCCGTCAGGCACCGCCCAGTGCCTCCGCCGACGAACTCACGTCCGCGCTGTCGCCCCTGGTCCAATTGGCCCAAAAACTGGTCGCGGAGTATGCCGCCGACTCCCCCGCGGCTTCCCCGCCGCCGGCCAGCCCGACGGCCGGCGCGCCATCGAGCCCGAAGCCCAGCCCGCCGTCGGCGTCACAGACACCGGGCCCCACAGCATCCCGGCCGGCACCCCAACATCAGACTCCCGAGCAGCTGGCCCGGCTGCTGCAAGGCATTACCGGACCCAGCGGAAGCCCGGCCCAGGTGCTGGAGGGCCGCTACGCTCCCACCGCGCCGGCAGTCCCACCCGGCCCTTCAGCACAAAGCTGCACGTATGACGACGCCGCGTACCTCGCCTCATTCGGCGGAGCCGCGACCGTGGTGGCCGAGATCCCCGGCACGGGCCAGGCACTGGACCAGATCAGCCTGCGGCTCATCAGCCTGACCACACCGCCTCCGGACGCATCTGCCTTTGACCGCCGGGCTGCAGACCTCGGCAGTTGCACCTCGGTTCAGGAGCAGGTGCCGGGCGGCGCACCCCGGACGTGGTCGCCCCTCAAGCACCCCACCGTCGATACCAGCGGGCAAACCGGCTACGCCGTGGTGTACATGCTGCCCGACGGGACCGGCATCCGGCACGTTTTGGTCGGCGCCCGCAAAGGAAACCTGTGCGTCGAAACCGAAACCAAGACACTGTCCGACAGCGCCGTCCAGCAGGCCGCGGACGGTCTCGCGGCCACCATCAACAAGGTGATGGCCAGGGTGGGCGGCTAGGCCCCGCGTTCGCCGCCCACGCCAGCCCCAAGCCGCTTGCGTGATACCCCCAGGGGTATTATTATTGAAGTCAGAGGAGGAAGGAATCCCTTCCCCGTCTACCTCAAGAAGGAGCACCCTGAATGCTTATCGAGCGCATCTATGACGAAGACCTCGCCCAGGCCAGCTATTTCATCGGCTGCCAGGCCAAGGGTGAAGCGCTGGTCGTTGATCCCCGGCGCGACATCGCCGTCTACGAGAACCTCGCCGCCGCCAATGGCATGAAGATCGTGGCCGTCACCGAGACCCACATCCACGCTGATTTCCTCTCCGGCACCCGCGAACTGGCCGCCGCGACCGGCGCGACCGCCTATGTCTCCGGCGAGGGCGGAACGGACTGGCAGTACGGTTTCGACGCCGAGCGCCTGAACGACAACGACGTCATCACGCTGGGCAACATCACGGTCAAAGCCCTGCACACCCCCGGCCACACCCCGGAGCACCTTTCCTTCCTGATCACCGACGGCGCGTTCGCCGACCAGCCCGGCTACCTGCTCTCGGGCGACTTCGTGTTCTCCGGCGACCTAGGCCGCCCGGACCTGCTCGACGAGGCCGCCGGCGGCGTCGACACCCGCTTCCTCGGCGCGAAGCAGCTCTTCGCCAGCCTGCGGGACAAGTTCCTGACCCTGCCGGACCACGTCCAGGTCCACCCGGGCCATGGCGCCGGAAGCGCCTGCGGCAAGGCTCTGGGCGCGATCCCGTCCTCCACCGTCGGCTACGAACGGCTCTACGCCTGGTGGGGCCCGTACCTCGCGGCCAACGACGAGCAGGGCTTCATCAACGAACTCCTCGACGGCCAGCCCGACGCGCACGCCTACTTCGCCCGAATGAAGCGTGAAAACCGGGAAGGCCCGGCCGTCATGGGCAAGCGCACCCCGCTGGCAGAACTCCCCACCGCCGACGTCGCCGCCGGCCTGGCCGAGGACACCCTGACTTTCGTGGACACCCGCCCCAACGGCCAGGTCCACGAAGGCACCGTCGCCCGGTCGCTGAACATCCCGGCCGGCAAGTCCACCGCCAGCTTCGGCGCCTGGGTCGTGAACCCCGAAACCGACAAGAACCCGCTCGTCCTCCTGGCCCCCAGCCAGGCTGACGCGCAGGAGATGTGGGACCACCTGGTCCGCGTCGGCATCGACAACGTCGCCGGCTACCTCACGAGCATCGAGGGCCTGCCCGCCAGCACCCCGAAGCTGATCCAGCCCGAGGAACTCGAGGGCTTCGACGCCGCCATGGTCCTGGACGTCCGGAACCGCACCGAACACGCGGCCGGGCACATCCCGGGCTCGTACCAGCTCAGCGGCGGCCGCGTGATGTGGCACCTGGACGAACTCCCGGCTGAAGGCACCATCGTGTCCTACTGCCAGAGCGGCGTCCGGAACTCCGTCGCGGCCAGCGCCCTGCGCCGCGCCGGCTACGACGTCGTCGAACTCGACGGCAGCTACTCGGCGTGGAACGCAAAGGAGCAGGCCGCCTGGCAGCAGACCCGGGAAGCCCTCCCCGCCAGCTAACCGGGCACCGTCAGCACGGCCGAACAACGCCAAGACCATCGGGGGCACCCCTTCAAGGGGTGCCGCCGATGGTCTTTGCCGTGCCCAGGCCAAGCCCAAATCCGGCCTGCGGCCTGGTGGGGCTCGCTATCCGGGACCTTGGCCGAGTTCACGGGCCGAAGGCCAGGTGGTATAGCCGAGCCGGCGTTCTGCCCTGTATGGCCGGGCCGCGATCACGCAAAGGATGGTCACGGCCACGCCCGTCGCGGCGATCCCCGCAAAGGCGATGGAGATCAGCCATCCCGGGGCCCTCACCCCCGTCACCGAACAGATGGCCAGTACCGCCATCACTCCAAGGGCCGACAGGACCGCAACGATGGCTTCGGGCATCCAAAAAGGCACCGGAGCGGAGGAATCAATCCTCCGACGCTCGGCCTCAGCGGGCGTCGCAGGCGGGTTGTGCCGCGAGGCTGTCCAGCCACGCCAGGGCTTCGGCCTCGGAGGTGAAGTAGGCGTGCGGGCAGTGGTCGTGGCGGCTGAGGGCCGCCCCCATCACGGTGTCCACCACGCTGGAGCCGAGCATCGCCACCGCCGAGGCGGGCTGGGCGTGGGCGAAGGCGGCCCGGGCGGCGTTGCTCAGGGTCACCCCGGAGATCTCCAGCAGCAGCGGACGGGCCGTCCCGCCCAGGCCGCGCATCGCCTCGATGGAGGCAAGGGCGTCGTCGGCGTCGACCTGCGACTCCGGCGCCCAGAAGAGGTGAAAGTACGGCCCGCGAAGTCCCAGCCGGCCCTTCCCGTCTGCAATCAGAATCTCGTTCATTTACACCTCCTGGGCCCAACCTACCCCGCGCGTGTGCCGATACGTGTGGGGGCACGAAAAAGCGCCGGAAGATGATGTCTTCCGGCGCTATCACGGCGCCAGTGGCGCTGCTGGCGGAGTTGCTAGGAGAGCAGTGCCTGCACGCTCACGTAGGCGGCGACGAGCAGGACCAGTACGCCGAAACTGCGTTTAAGCACCTTGTCCGGGATGTTGGTTCCGAGCCGGCCGGCGACCAGGGAGGCTGCCATGGCTGCGCCCGCGAACGCGGCCGTCACGGCCCAGTCGATCTGCAGGTCCCCGAGGTGTGCCGCGAAACCAGCGATCGAGTTGATCACGATGATCACCAGCGAGGTGCCGACAGTCACCGCCATCGGCAGGCCCAGGACCAGGGTCAGGGCCGGGACGATCAGGAAGCCGCCGCCGACGCCGAGCAGCCCGGTAAGGAACCCGACGACGGCGCCGGTCGCAATGGCCTTGGGCAGGCAGCTGCGCCAGTGGACGCCGCCGCCCGGCAGGGCACAGGACCCGCCGGACGTTCTTGACGGCAGCATCATCCGGATCCCGGCGAAGACCATGATGGCGGCAAAAGCCAGCAGCAGCACCTTCGGGTCGAGCAACCGGTTCACGTAGGCGCCCAGGTAGGCGGTTGCGGTGCCGGCGGCGCCGATGATCAGCGCCAGCCGCCAGTTCACCCCGCCCCGCAGCCTTGGCAGCACCGCGACGGCGGAGGACGCGCCGACGACAACCAGCGACGTGGGGATCGCCGCCGCCAGCGGCAATCCCACGCCGTAGACGAGGGCGGGGACGGCGAGAATGGACCCGCCGCCTCCTACCAGGCCAAGGAGGCCGCCAACGATCAGTCCGAACGCCGCCGCGGTGAGAATCATGCCTTGGCGCCCAGGTTCTGCAGGGCCTGGTGCGCGGTGGGCTCGTTCGCGGAACGGTTCCACGGCATCTTGGACAGCATCTGGCCCATGGCGCAGCTGTTCGTCGCCGCGGAGAAGGTCAGGCCCGCGCCGATGCCGCCGGCCAGCAGGCCGAGCTTCGGCGAGAGGAACTTGCTGCCCACGACGCCGGCCAGGACCAGCGAACCCGCGGTCATCCGGACCTGGCGCTCCAGCGCCCAGGTGTTGCGGCCCTTCACGACGTTGCCGCCGGCCGCGGCGTAGGCGGGCACCCCGCCGGCGAGCACGCTCGCGCCGCCCAGGCCCACGGCATCCAGATGCTTGCGGGCCTGCTCGGCCCGGTTCCCGGACTGGCAGACCAGGACCACACGGGTGCCCATCTTGGCGGCGAATTCTTCCGTGTGCTCGCTCAGCATCGGCAGCGGGACATGGTAGGAGCCCTTGATGTGCATGGAATCAAACTCGGCACCGCTGCGTACGTCGATCACCATCAGGTCATCGTGGTTGTCCTCCCAGGCCTTGAGCGTGGCGGCGTCAATGGACTGGGGAGCGGACTCGGTCGTAGAGGTCTTGTTTGAGGAAGTCATAATCTCTTTCGGTATAGCTTGGGCAGTTCTGGCGGCAGCCCGCGGATGCGGGGGCCGCCGTCCACCCGCCTGGTGCCCCTGGTGCACGGAGGGGCGCGGTCAGGACAGATGGAGGCCCGGGCGGCGCTGGGGGAAAGCGCCGCCCGGTCACTTCATGGGAAGAGTCAGCCGGCGGGGAGCCCGGCGGCGGACCAGTCGAGCATCCCACCGGTCATCGTGTAGGCGGTGAAACCGGCGGCGGCGAGCTGGTCGGCGGCTGCTGCGCTGCGGCGCCCGCTGCGGCAGACCGCGACGACGGGACGGCTCTTGTCCAGCTCGCCGAGCCGGGTCCGCAGATCACCCAGCGGGATGTGCCGCGCGCCCGCGATCATGCCTGCGGCCACCTCATCGGCTTCGCGGACGTCCACGATCTGTGCGTCGCTGCCGTTCTTGAGCTGTTCGTTGAGTTGCTGGGCGGTAATGTCCATGAGTGCGCACCTTTCGGGAGGCTTTCGGTAGGGGCATGTGGCCGATCCAGCCACCACCAATATACCCCCAGGGGTATAACGGTTCAAAATTGACGGCCGTGCAACGACCCGGCCGGAAGTGCCCGGCGCACCTCGCACGCCCCGGGGCGTCAGGTTAGGCGCAGGAAGAGGCCGCGGATCTCCTGAAGCGTGAGCTTCGGACCAGTTGCGCCACCAGTAGTTGGCCCCTCCGGCACGTCGGCGATGCATTCGCGCATGGCGGCGGAGACCAACTCAAACCCTGCCTTGTCCAGGGCACCCCGGACGGCCGAGAGTTGCGTCACGACGCTCCGGCAGTCGGATGCGGACTCGACGGCGGCGATCAGCGCCCCGAGCTGGCCATGGGCCCGCTTGAGCCGGTTGATGGTGCGGCGCCTCGCGGCATCGGGGCCCGGGTTTACCCCCGGCAGGCTGACGGCGTTCATGCTGATTTCCTTTCAGGCTGCCGGGGAGCCCGGGCGGTAGCTTCTTCCTTCCATCATGATACCCCCGGGGGTATTTACGCAAGCCCGGCGCACAGCACGCGCAGGCTTGCCTGCAATACCCCCGGGGGTATATATTTGATGCATGGCAACCATCGACATTTCCGAAAAGACCTTCGAGGACACCATTTCCGGCAACGACATCGTGCTGGTGGACTTTTGGGCAGCCTGGTGCGGCCCGTGCCGCATGTTTGCCCCGACGTTCAGCAAGGCGTCCGAAGCCCACCCCGACGTCGTCTTCGCGAAGGTGGACACGGAGGCCGAGCCGGGGCTCTCTGCGGCGGCCCGCATCACGTCCATTCCCACCCTGATGGCCTTCCGCGAGGGTATCCTCGTGTTCTCCCAGCCCGGCGCCATGAATGCGGCAGGCCTGGACGAGCTCATCACTGCCGTCAAGGCGCTGGACATGGCAGACGTCCGGGCTAAGATGGCCGCCGCGCCCGCGTCATGACTGGCCACGGGGCAACACAGCCACTTCAATAGAAGGCGCGGCCCCTGCCGCACCTGGAATACCAGACTCAAGGAGAAACAATGTGCAGTCCCGTCCGTTGCAATAGCTGTGGAAAGATCACCTGGGCCGGTTGTGGTGAGCATGTCGAGTCCGTTATGGCCGACGTGCCCACCGAACAGCGCTGCACCTGCAAGTGATCTTCCCGCGCTGAGGTCTCCGGCGCTGGGCTAGCATGCTCAGACGGCGTCGTTGCGTTCTGAACGCAGCGGCGCCCACCCGACCGCCAGCCCGAGGAGAACCGAAGCCATGTCAGAGACCGCCGCGACCCGCTCCGCCGACAGCTCCGACTCCCCCGGCGCCCCTGCGGTATCTGTCCGGTGGGGAATCCTGGGCACCGGACTGATTGCCGGGCTGCAGACATCGGACCTGGTGGGACACGGCTTCACGGTCCAGGCGGTGGGCTCCCGCAACCTGGTCACGGCACGCGAGTTCGCCGCCAGGTTCGAGCTGCCCACAGCGCACGGCAGCTACGAGGCACTCGTGAACGACCCCGTCGTCGACGTCGTTTACATCTCCTCGCCGCACCCGTTCCACTACGAGAACGCACTGCTGGCGCTCACCGCCGGCAAGCATGTCCTGGTGGAGAAGCCCTTCGCCATGAACGAGTGGCAGGCGCAGGAGATTGCGGACCTCGCCGCGTCCAAGGGGCTGGTTGCCCTTGAAGCCATGTGGACCCGTTATCTCCCGCACATGGTCCGGATCCGTGAACTGATCGCCTCGGGAGTCCTCGGCGAGGTCCGGACCCTGATCGCGGACCACAACCAGAACCTGCCCAAGGACCCGGAACACCGCCTCAACGACCCCGCACTGGGCGGCGGAGCTCTCCTGGATCTGGGGATCTACCCCGTTTCCTTCGCCTTCGACATCTTCGGGGCACCGGCCACGATCCGGGCTGCCGCCAGCATGACGGTGACCGGCGTCGACCGCCAGACCGCCATGATCTTCGAATACGGGGACGGACAGCAGGCGGTGCTGCACTGTGCGCTGGATACCGCGGGTCCGAACCGGGCTGCGGTCATCGGCACCGGAGGCAGCATCGACATTGATCCGGTCTGGTATACGCCGACCGGATTCACCCGGTACGACGACGGCGGAAACGTCGTCGAGCGCTTCGACGAGCCGGTCACCGGCCGCGGCATGCAGTACCAGGCGTGGGAGATGGAGCGGCTCGTCGGCGCCGGCGCGACCGCCAACGACATCCTGCCGCCCAGCGAGAGCGTCCAGGTCATGGCGGCGCTGGACGCAGTCCGCAGCCAGATCGGGCTCAGCTACGCCAGCGACGCCCGGTAGCACGGCCGCCGGCCTACCGATCCCCGACCTCCCGCCGCGCCCGGTCGACGTCGGCCGCACAGGCGGGCTGCCCGGTGGCCCGAAGCCCTGCCACAACGCCGTCGATGTCTGCCGCTGCGCGGTTTTGGCTGAGCTTGGTCTTCGCTTCGGTCCTGGTGATCAGCAGTTCGATGCCGACGATGGCCCGCAGTTGGCCTTCGATGAACCGCTCCGGGGCATCGTCGACGGACCAGGGCCGGTCTGAACGGGCTTCGTGGAGCTCGGTCAACTGTCGGACATGGCGGCGGAGCCAGGCCGGGTCGTCATGGACCACCAGCGTTCCGTAGACGTGTGCCGTGGAGTAGTTCCAGGTCGGGACAACGCGGCCGTGTTCGGCCTTTGAGGCAAACCAGGACGGCGAGATGTACGCGTCCGCGCCCTGCAGAATGACCAGCGCCTCGCCGGTGGGCGGTTCGGAGCACTGCGGGTTGTTCCTGGCCAGGTGGCCGTGCAGCGCGCCGTGCTCGCCGGCCGAGGGAACGTAGACCAGGGGCAACAGGGTGGCGAGAATGCCGCGCGAAGTCATCGTGACAAGGTTGGCGGCTGCGGGGGCGGCGAGGAGGTCTTGGGTGGCGCCGGGGCTGGCGGCGAAGTGCGCTGGGATGTACATGGGGCCGTCCTTAGATGTACCGAAATGGCGGGTTTGGGCGTTTTTAGTCGTGCGATGGCGCCGGCTTCAACCGGGCGCGGACGGCGAGGCCGGCGCAGGCGATGACGGCGGCTCCGCCGATCAGGGTGGTCTCCGTCAGCGATTCGCCGAGGATCAGCGCGGCCCATGCGATGCTCAGCACGGGCTGAACCAGCTGGATCTGGCTGACCTGCGTCATGGGGCCGATGGCGAGGCCCCGGTACCAGGCGAAGAATCCGAGGAACATGCTGACGACGCCAAGGTAGGCAAAGGAAGCCCACTGCGCGGGGGTAGCCGACGGCGGCTGCTGGGCCACGGCGAGCGCGGCCAGGGCCACCATCAGCGGCGCCGCAAGGACAAGCGCCCAGGACACGGTCTGCCAGGCGCCAAGCTCGCGGGCCAGCAGTCCACCTTCCGCATAGCCCACGGCGGCGGCGGCGACGGCGACGAGGAGCATCAGGTCCGCCCAGTGCAGCTGCCCAAAGCCGCCGGGCTGTGCGAAGGCGAAGCCGACGGCAGCGGCGGCGCCGGCCAACGTGGCGAGCCAGAACGCCGTCCGGGGACGCTCGTGCCCGCGAAGAACTGCGGCCGTTGCGGTCGCGGCCGGGAGCAGGGCGATCACCACGGCGCCGTGGCTGGCGGGGACGCTGGTGAGGGCGAAGGAGGTGAGCAGCGGGAACCAGACAACGATTCCGCCGCCGACCACCGCGAGCCTCGCCCATTGCCGGGGCAGCGGCAAACGCTGGCGGGTAAGGATGAGCGCGACGGACGCCAGAGTTGCTGCCACGACGGCCCGGCCGGAGCCGATGAACAGGGGCGAGAGTCAGACGAAGGCAACACGGGTGAACGGAACCGTAAAGGAGAATGCCGCCACGCCGAGCAGGCCCCACCAGAGGCCGGCCGTACCGTCGGCCGGGGAGGCCAGTATCACTGGGCGAAAAAGGACAGTAGCGCTACTCTTGTCTCTCATGGACAACGATAGCAGTTCACGCATTGCGGCGCAGCTGAAGGAATGGATCGGCCGGGCCGCCCCCGGCGCGCGGTTGCCGTCCACCCGTTCGCTCGTGGCCGAACACCAGGCCAGTCCCGTCACGGTACAGAAGGCCCTGCAGTACCTCACCTCCCAAGGCCTCATTGAGAGCCGGCCGGGCGTCGGGACGTTCGTTCGGGCGGTCCGGACGGCGCGTCCGTCCGACTACGGCTGGCAGACGGCGGCCCTGCGCGCACCGCAGGCGCCACTGCGCTCCGCGTCGGCCGCGATGCGCAGCGCACCCAACGACGTCATTGCCCTGCACTCCGGCTACCCGGCCCGGGAGCTGCTGCCCGAGCGGCTGGTCCGGGCGGCCCTGATCCGGGCAGCCCGGGGCGAGACGGCGCTGTCCCGCGCACCCGCTGCCGGACTTCCCGAGCTGCAGTCCTGGTTCGCCCACGAACTCGGTACCTCGACGCCGGCGGGCGTCACCCCACCCGGGGCGAGCGACGTCGTCGTCCTGCCGGGCAGCCAAAGCGGCCTTAGCTCCATCTTCAGGGCGCTGGTGGGCAGCGGCCAGCCGCTGCTGATGGAGTCCCCCAGCTATTGGGGCGCCATCCTCGCGGCCGCCCAGGCCGGCGTCCGTGTTGTCCCTGTTCCGAGCGGGCCGGACGGTCCCGATCCTGACGAGTTGGCCAGGGCCTTCGAGGAGACCGGGTCGCGGCTGTTCTATGCCCAGGCCAATTACGCCAATCCGACCGGAGCACAGTGGACAGTCCGGCGCGGAGACGAGGTCCTGGAGGTGGTGCGGCGGCATGGGGCGTTCCTCGTGGAGGACGATTGGGCCCACGACTTCGGCATCAGCAGCGCCCCCTCCCCCGTGGCCGCCCGCGACGATTCCGGACACGTGGTGTACCTGCGGACGCTGACGAAGAGTGTGTCTCCGGCCATACGCGTGGCAGCCGTCATTGCACGTGGGCCGGCCAGGGAGCGCATCCTCGCCGACCGCGGGGCGGAGTCCATGTATGTCAGCGGCCTGCTCCAGGCCGCGGCCCTAGAGGTCGTGACCCAGCCGGCCTGGCAGACGCACCTGCGCAGCGTCCGGCACCAACTCCAGACGCGCCGCGACCTGCTCGTGACGAGCCTTCACGAGCACGTCCCGCAGGCCCACCTCACACTGGTGCCGAAAGGCGGGCTGAACCTCTGGGTGCGGCTTCCGGACGGGACCGACGTTGAGCAGTTGAGTGTGGACTGCGAGCGGACCGGCCTGCTGATCGCCGCCGGTACGGAGTGGTTCCCCGCCGAACCCGCCGGCCCCTTCATCCGGCTCAACTACGCCGGGCCCAACCCCGGCGCGTTCCCGGAGGGTGCCCGCATCCTGGGCCGGGCGCTTGAGCGCCACCGCTTGTAGGGCTCCGCGCTGCAGGGACGCTGGTAGGGTCTGCGCATGGATGAAAATTTGGGGAAGTTCATCGACAGTTTCGCGCAGCTCGTGCAGCTTGCGCAGGCCGGGCAACACCGTCCGCCGGCGGGACAGCAGCTGCTGACGACGCTCACCGGGCATCTGGGCGTGCCGGCCGAGTCGGTCTCAGTCGTGGTGGAGGACATTCCGCCACACCGGTTCGTGGACGCCGACATCCAGATGGCAGAGCTTGCGGGCGAGGATCCGCAGTTCCGGCTGGTCGGCATCGGCGGAGGGGACCAGCGCCACCACCACTCCTTGAGCGACATGCTGCAGCAGGCGCAGATCTTTCCGCAGTTCCCGCTGTCCCAGCCCGACTACGCCAACTTGGCAACGGGTCCGGACGAGCAGCGCCAGGCGGTGGCGCTGGGGCTCTGGTTGTTCAGCCACGGCGGCCGCCCGATCGCCGTGCTGCAGCGGGACGCCAACCCCCGGTACGGCCGGCAGGCAGCCCGCCTGGAAGTCCTTGCCGGCGACACCGATTCCGCGGCGGCCTTCCTCGCCGACTTCCGGCGTCGAATGCAGCACCACAGCGTCCTCAAGGGGCAGGTCATTTCACTCGTTATGGGTGAATACGGACCCAGCGCCGCGGGCGTGACCTTCCACACCCGTCCCACGCTGGCCGCGGCCGACGTCGTCCTGCCTGACGGCCTGTTGCAGAAGGTCTCGGACCACGCCCTGGGCATCGCCGAGCACCGGGACACCCTCAACCGTTACGGGCAGCATCTCAAGCGAGGCATCCTGCTCTACGGGCGTCCGGGCACCGGAAAGACCCACACGGTGCGGTATCTGCTGAGCCGGACCCAGGGTGCCACCGCCATTTTGCTCTCCGGCGGATCGCTTGCCCGGATTTCGGAGGCGGCCACCATGGCCAGGGCGCTGCAGCCCTCCATCGTCGTTCTCGAGGACTGCGACCTCATCGCCGAGGACCGCAGCTTCGGCCACGGGCCCCAGCCGCTGCTGTTCGAGGTGCTCGACGCCATGGACGGCCTCGCCAGCGACGCCGATGTGGCGTTCGTCCTCACCACCAACCGGGTGGACATGCTGGAGCGGGCCCTGGCCCAACGCCCCGGCCGGGTGGACCTGGCCGTTGAAGTTCCGCTGCCCGCGCAGCCGGAGCGGGTGGCGTTGCTCAAGCTGTATTCCCGCGGGATCGGCTTCAGCACGGCTGCACTCGAGGAGGCAGCGGACCGCACGGCGGGAACCACGGCCTCGTTCGCCCGCGAGTTGATCCGCCGCGCCGTCGTGGCCGCCGCCCTGGCCGGCGTCCCGGTCGCGGACGCGCACCTTCAGGGGGCCGTGGGCGCTTTGATGGCCGACGGCGAGGCGCTCACCCGCAGCCTGCTGGGCAGCGGAGCCGGTGCGCGGGGCGACGGCGGGGGCACCGGCAGCTCAGGCGCTTTCTGACTCGGCAAGCCGTTTGAGGTTGGAGAACTGGCGGGTCTGCATGACCCAGTGCGAGGGCTCCAGCACCACTATGCTCAGCAGCGGCTGGAGCCATTTCGGCCGGAAGGACCAGTACCCGCTCACAATTAGGCGGCTGCGCCCGCCCGCCGTGTCCTTCAGTTCGAACCCCCAGAGCGAGTCGGTGAAGTGTCGGGGCCGCATGCCTGCCGGGTCGAACGGACGCCCCCGCAGGTCGAGCGACATGCGAAGGCCAAGGAACTGTTCCGGCTCCAGCGCCGCCACCTCCCACCACTGGCTGCCGTCGGCAAGCCCTCCGGCCACCGCGAGCCGCGCAGATGCGCTGGGCGTCATTGTCACTCCCCCGCCGTGCCCAGATGTTTCCGGAAAAAGACGAGGATACGCCTGCGCGCGTCCTCTGCCGAGGCCTCGTGGTAGCCGGCGGCGGCCAGCCTCGCCAGCAGCTTGTCGCCAAAGGTTAGGTCCGCGGGACCATGCTGGTTGAGGAAGCCGTGGCCCGCCCCGGGGTAGACCTTGATGTCGTGGTCTATCCCGGCGGCGGTCAGCAACGGCTCTAGCCGGGCCGGTACATTGCGCACTCCCGGCCAGCGGTCCTTGGCACCATAGCTCGCAACAATCGGACAGGAGCGCGGCATGGCCTGTGCGGTCGCATCATCGAGCCCGCCGTAATTCACGCTGGCCGCGGCGAAGTCGTGGTCCGGGGCGAGCATGAGCGCTAGGCCGCCGCCCATGCAAAAACCGATCACCACAACCCGGCCATCGCAGTCCTCGCATGCGGCCAGCCAGGCGCGGGTGCGGTCCAGGTCGCCGAGGGGCCGCCACCCGCGGATCAGCGACCACAGACACGTCGCCCGGCTTCCCCAGTGGAACAGATCCGGCGCCACCGCGAGGAATCCCTCGCGGGCCAGCCAGTCCGCCTGGCTTCGGGTATCGCGGCTCAGGCCCAGCGCGTCATGGATGACCACGACGCCGGGCCACGGGCCCGTGCCCTCCGGCTGCGCCAGGTAGGCCGGCATTTCGCCGCGTTCCGTCGCGATAGTCACCTCGGACATGCGCACCTCCCGGAGGCTCGGATTGATCAGGCCTCGACCACCGGTCTACCAGTGCAGCGGCGGGCGCGGGAAGGGCCGAAGGCCACCCACTCTCCTTGATCTCAGCACCGCGGTCTAGGCTGGATCATGCCAGCGGCGCCCGGACTGCTCCGGCGCCTTCAGCCATCGAGAGCGAGAGCGAGATGCTCATGAGAAACGTCGCAACAGTCCTGGCCGGCCTCGAATCCGAACTGGGCTGGATACGCGAAACCTACACCGAGTTGCACCGGCATCCGGAACTCAGTTTGGAAGAACACAGAACCTCGGCGATGGTCGAAGCCAAACTCACCGCGTTCGGCTATTCGGTGACCCGCATCGGCGGTACCGGCGTCGTCGGCGTGCTGCTGAATGGCGAGGGTCCTACGGTTCTGGCCCGGGCGGACATGGACGCGCTGCCCGTGACGGAGGCCACCGGCCTGCCCTACGCGTCGGCGGTGGACGGGGTCATGCACGCCTGCGGGCACGACGTCCACGTCAGCACCCTGCTCGGCGCCGCCAAGCTGCTTGCGGAGGGTAGGGACGCCTGGTCCGGCACCTACGTTGCACTGTTCCAGCCGGCCGAAGAGATCGGGGCCGGGTCCCAGGCCATGATCGACGACGGTCTTGCCGCCAAGGTTCCGCGGCCCGATGTCGCCTTCGCCCAGCACGTGATGCCACTTCCCGCAGGAACCGTCGCGACCACGGCCGGACCGGTCCTCTCTGCCGCCGATTCACTCAAGATCGTCGTGTACGGAAAGGGGGCCCACGGCTCGATGCCGCACATGTCCGTGGACCCGGTCGTGCTGGCTGCTTCAATCGTCGTCCGGCTGCAATCCGTCGTTTCCCGACAGGTCAGGCCCGGGGACTTCGCAGTCGTTACCGTGGGGGCGCTCAACGCCGGGACGGCGTCGAACATCATCCCGGACCACGCCACGATGCTGCTCAACATCCGTACCTACGATCCACAGGTCCGCGGTACCGTGCTGGCCGCAATCGAGCGGATCGTCAGGGGCGAGTGCTCCGCCGCGGGTACACCACGGGAACCTGACTTTGAGTATTTCGACCAGTTCCCGCTCACGAGCAACGATGCGGCCGTGACGGAGGCCGTGCGCGCCTCGTTCGTGGCCCACTTCGGGGCGGACGCCGTGCACGGGGCCCAGCGGCAGACGGCTTCCGAGGACTTCAGCCGGATTCCGGACGCGTTCGGTGCGCCCTACACCTTTTGGCTCCTCGGCGGTGCGGACCCGGAGGATTTCCGGACCGCGGCGGCGAAGGGCACGGTGGCGCAGGACATTCCGGCCAACCACTCCCCTCTTTTTGCCCCGGTCATGGACCCGACCCTGTCCATCGGCGTCCAAGCCCATGTCGTCAGCGCACTGTCATCCCTTGCCGCTCAATGACGGCCGTCCAACGCCGCAAGGAGCCGTGTGACCGAGCCGCCAAGGTTCCACTCGGCGGCCAGGGCCTCAAGCTCGGCGCGAGTATCGCCGGTGACGGGCCGCAGTTTCGCCCCTACCTCCTCAAGGGTGGGCAATTCAAGGTCGCGCACGACGTTCACGACGTCGGGCGCGACGGAGAGATACGCCTCGGCCGCGCCGAGCCTTGAACGAATGGATGGGGACAGTCCGCTCCCCGCATCCGTTGCGGCGGCCAGGAGGCTCTCCAACGTGCCGTAGTCGGCCAGAAGCGCCGCAGCGGTCTTGTCGCCGATGCCGGTGACCCCCGGCAGCCCATCCGAGGTATCGCCGCGCAGGGTCGCATAATCCGCGTATTGCCCCGGCAGCACGCGGTACTTGCCGAAAATGACCGACTCGGTGACGACTTCGAGGTTCCGCATGCCCCGCGCGGTGTAGATCACCCGCACCTGGTGGACGTCGTCAACAACCTGGAAAAGATCGCGGTCGCCGGTCACCACGTCCACTGGAAACCGGGCGTTGCTGGCATAGCTGCCGACGACGTCGTCAGCCTCGTGTTCCGCCGCCCCGACGACGGCGATGCCCGCCAGGTGAAGCACCGTGCGGATCATCGGGAGCTGGGCGGTGAGGGCGTCCGGCACGAGCTCGACATCAGGAGCGCCCGCCACGGCCTCGGCCACGCGATGCGCCTTGTAACTGGGGATGCGATCGACCCGCCATTGCGGGCGCCAATCATTGTCCCAGCAAGCGATGAGATGCGACGCGTCGTAGTCGGTGGTGAGCCGCGCGATCATGTCGAGCAGGCCGCGAACGGCGTTCACCGGCGTGCCGTCGGAGCGGTGGATTGTGTCGGGAACGCCGTAGAAAGCACGGAAATACAGCGAGGCGGTATCGAGCAGCATCAGGCGTTGGCGCATAGCCGATCCTTGCACGAATGCGTGCCGACGTCAGCCGGAGGTCCGCATCAGTCCCAGCCCGATCAGTCCCAGCCCAAGGCAGGGCGCAGGTCGCGGGAAATCGACTCCAGCAGCCGCACGTTGAAGTCGACGCCGAGCTGGTTCGGGACGGTGAGCAGCACGGTATCCGCTGCCTCCACCGCGGCGTCGCGGGAGAGCTCTTCCACGAGACGATCGGGCTCTCCGACGTAGCTGCGCCCGAACCGGGCCAGACCGCCGTCGAGGTAGCCCACCTGGTCGCGGGCCTCGGCCTGGGCTCGAAGTCCGAAGAAGCGCCTCGACTCGTCGTCGATCAGCGGAATGATGCTCCGCGAGACGGACACCCGTGGAGTCCGCGCGTGCCCGGCCGCCGCCCACGCCTCCCGGTAGCCGGCAATCTGCTCGGCCTGGAGCTGGTCGAACGGGACCCCGGTGTCCTCGGTCAACAGGGTCGACGACATCAGGTTCATGCCCTGCTCTGCCGCCCACCGCGCCGTGGCACGGCTGCCGGCGCCCCACCAGACCCGCTCGGGAAGCGTCGCTGATTGCGGCTGTATCGGGGCTAGCCCGGAGTGCCCGCCGGACTGCGGGTTAGAACGGGCAAGGCCCGCGCCGGAGATGGCGCTGCGGAAGCGCTCGGTATGCCGGCGGGCCATGTCGGCGTCGGACTCGCCCTCGGACGGGAGGTGGCCGAAGGATTCGTACCCGGCCAGCACCGTCTCGGGCGAACCGCGGCTGATCCCCAGCTGCAGGCGGTTTCCGCTGATGAGGTCGACGGCGGCAGCCTCCTCAGCCATGTACAGCGGGTTCTCGTAACGCATGTCGATGACCCCGGTGCCCATCTCGATGCGGGAGGTACGCGCGGCGATGGCGGCCAGCAACGGGAACGGCGCAGCCTGTTGCTCGGCAAAGTGGTGGACACGGAAGTAGGCGCCGTCGATGCCGGCTTCCTCCGCGGCCACGGCCAGGTCAACCGCCTGCAGGAGAGCGTCCCGGGCCGAGCGTGTGCGCGAACCACGGACGTCACCCCAGTGGCCGAAGGACAGAAAACCGATGCGTTTCATAAGAACTCACACTCTCACAACGGGCTCGATTCCTCCGGGACCATTCACCATCGCCTCAGTTGTAGACCCGCACCCAGTCGACTTGCATCTGGCTCGGTTGCGTCGCGGTCCCGTCCGGGAACCAGTCCAACTGGATGGTTTGATGCATCCCAACAGTGGGCTGATGGGCCGGGTCCGTATCGGTAAACCACTGCACGCCGTCGATATAGCCGGTGATCCCGGCCGGGGTCCATTGAACCGCGTAATTGTGCCACTGGGTGGTATCGACCGGCTGGAAAGCCTGGGTCTGGAAGCTTGATCCGGTGCAGGCGTAGTGCAGGAAAAACTTGATCCTGGAAGTGTCGGTCGTTCCCTCGGCGTAATCAATCTCAGCGCAGTTCGGCGACGTGTTGTTATTCGGCCAGAGGATCAGGACCGGGTGGTACTTCGGGTCCCGGGCGCTGGTTCTCATCCGGGTTTCCCAGCGACCGTATTTCTGTTGGGCGAACTTGGCTGACATGCCGCCGGTCGTTCCGGCCGAGTCGCCGCTGACGGTGACGATGCTTCCGTCCACGGACCAGGCACCCGGGCTGCGGATCCCGTTTCCCGCGTGGCCTGGGCTGTTGTAGACACCCCACTTCAACGGGTCGGGGGCACCCGTGTAAGAGAATTCGTCCCCGGCCACCACCGGGCCCCAGCCGAAGACGACGGCGGCCTGCGTGCCGTCGGGTGATGGTTCGGGCTCGACGTTGATCGTGATCAGCGGCGTGACCGCGTCCGGGCTGACCCCGTTCGTCGCGGCGACCGTGAACGTCGAGGACCCGGCCGACGTCGGCGTACCGGACAACACCCCGGTCCCGGCGTCCAGGCTCAACCCCGCCGGCAGCGACCCCGACACCACGCTAAAGGACGGCGCCGGGTTGCCGGACGCCGCAAAGGTGTAGCTGTAGGCGGTCCCCACCGTGGCGGTTGCCGGCGGCGTCGACGCCGTGAACACCGGGGCCGCCTGGGCGGCACTGACCGTGATGGTGCGTGCGGGCGTGACCGCGTCCGGGCTTACCCCGTTGGTCGCGGCGACCGTGAACGTCGAGGACCCCGCCGACGTCGGCGTACCGGACAACACCCCGGTGCCGGCGTTCAGGCTCAACCCCGCCGGCAGCGACCCCGACGCCACGCTAAAGGTCGGCGCCGGGTTGCCGGACGCCGCGAAGGTGTAGCTGTAGGCGGTCCCCACCGTGGCGGTCGCCGGCGGCGTCGACGCCGTGAACACCGGAGCCGCCTGGGCGGCACTGACCGTGATGGTGCGTGCGGGCGTGACCGCGTCCGGACTCACCCCGTTCGTCGCGGCGACCGTGAACGTCGAGGACCCCGCCGACGTCGGCGTACCGGACAACACCCCGGTCCCGGCGTTCAGGCTCAACCCCGCCGGCAAGGACCCCGACGCCACGCTAAAGGTCGGCGCCGGGTTGCCGGACGCCGCAAACGTGTAGCTGTAGGCAGTCCCCACCGTGGCGGTTGCCGGCGGCGTCGACGCCGTGAACACCGGAGCCGCCTGGGCGGGCCTGATCTCGATGAGAGACAAATTCCACCTGTCGTTCGTCGGGGCGGTGTCATTGATGCGTACCGTCGACGGCGCCGTGGCCGTGCCGGGCGCGGTTTGGCGCTGCGTCCAGAACGTGCCACCCGCGCCGGCGAGGAACTCGTCGACCTTGGTTTGGCCGGCTCCCACGGTACGGGCGACGGCCCGGCTCCAGTCATTGCCCGCACCCCACACCCAGGAACCGGTGCGGGTTGTCGTCAGGGAAGCGGTCGGCGCTCCAGTGGGGCCACTCGATCCCCCGACCGCCCCGTCCGTGGACGTGTCCGCGCCCGTGAAGGTGGCTACCGTGATGGAGGCTTGGTATGACCCGTTGTGTGTTGCCGTCACTCGTGCGTTCGTGAGGAGGCTGCTCGACACCGCCTGCCAGATTTCGGCCGTCCCGTACTGGACGTTGGTGCGTTTCCGCAGACGCCAGGTGAGCCCGCCGCCGGTGACGGAAGTGAATTGCTGGGACCTCGAGATGGCGGGGCCATCAGCGGTGACAAAGGCAATCAATAATTCCTTGCTTTGACTGGTGGTAAAGGCAGGAGAGACGACTGACCGGGAAAAGGAGGACTGGTGCGCACTGACCACCTTGTCTGTCGCCAATCCCCCCGCCGCCTCAGCGGGTAGTGGAACCAGGCTGAAACCGATGATTGCGATAATCAGGACTAAACGGGCAGTGAACGGTCCACGCATGAATTCCCCACAATTCTTCGTTGAATCGGATCACCCATTTCGACCTGGCGTCGAGCCGCGCGGTCACGGTTCAGATGTAGTCCAGGTCCTGGGTGTGCCGGGCTGCGTTTTTGAAGACCTAGGTGAATTCCAAGGTCGACGATGGCTTCGGGAGGTGGAGCGGGAAGACCGGGGTAACCGCCCCGGGAGCCCTCATCCTAACGAGCCCCGAGACGCAACTTCCTCAGTGGCGCGTACCTGTTAACCCCCGCACCATACGCGTTAATGCGGTTGCCTTACTTATCGCCTGCTTGCTCGACATATGGCTAGGCGCCGCGAGGCATCCCGTGGGCTATCGTGGTGCCATGCCGAGCCAGCTAGCTACAGTTGCCATCGACGCGATCAATCCACAGGTGGTGGCCGACTTCTGGTGCGCCGTCCTCGGCTGGCATGTCCTCGAAGCGGACACTGGCATCATCAGCATCGGGCCGCGCGACAAGACGCACCCTTCCATCGATGTGATCGCGGTCCCTGAGCGCAAAACTGTCAAGAACCGGCTGCACTTCGACCTGCGCGCCGACGGCGTGACGACTGCCGAGGAGCTCGGGCGGCTGCTGGCCCTCGGGGCAAGGCGCAAGGACGTGGGCCAAGGCCCGGACGTCAGCTGGGTGGTACTGGCTGATCCCGAGGGCAACGAGTTCTGCCTGCTGTCCCGCTCCGTCCAGGACGTGGACCAAGACTAGGGGGAACTGCGTGACACGCATCTTCATCACCGGCTCCGCCGCTGGGCTGGGGCTCGGCGCCGCTGTGACCTTGCTCGACGAGGGCCACGACGTCGTCCTTCACGCCCGCACTCCCGAACGGACAAAAGACCTCGGTGCCCTGGCTGCCCGGGCGGCCGGCGTCGTCGTCGGCGATCTCAGCAGCGGAGCGGAAACCCGTTCACTGGCCAAGCAGGTGAACAGCATCGGCCGCATGGACGCCGTCATCCACAACGCGGGCACCTACCTTGAGCCAACACGTGGTAGCACCCCCGAGGGGCACGCACGGACGCTGGCAGTGAACACCTTGGCGCCGTACCTGCTCACGGGGCTGATCGAGAGGCCCGACCGCTTGATCTTCCTCAGCAGCGGCCTGCACCGGAGCGGCGGCGGCCCACTGCAGGACATTGACTGGACCCAGCGGCGCTGGAACGCCGGCCAGGCGTACGCCGAGAGCAAGCTCTACGCCACCACGCTCGCCTTCGCGGTCGCGCGCCGCTGGCCCAGCGTGCTGAGCAACGCCGTCGACCCCGGCTGGGTACCCACCAAGATGGGCGGTCCCGGAGCGCCCGATGACCTGGAAATGGGGCACCTGACTCAGACCTGGCTGGCCACCAGCTCCGACCCGGCCGCACTCACCAGCGGCGGCTATTGGCACCACCGCACCCTTCGCAGCCCTGCCGCCGAGGCCCTGGACCCCGGTTTCCAGGACCGGCTCCTGGGTCTGCTCGGGGACCTGACCGGCGTCACCTTGTTCTGAGTCAGTACGTATAGAAACCTTCGCCCGTCGCGACGCCGAGCTTGCCCTGGTCGATGTAGTTGTCCTTGAGGTACCGGGCGAACGCCTGCGACCCGACGTCCCTGGACGACGACGCAATGTTGTACGCGGTTCCCAGGCCCACGACGTCGAAGATCTGGAACGGTCCGCTCGGCGCTCCGGTGGCGATGCGCCACGTCTTGTCGATCGTTTCCGGGCTGGCCACGCCCTGCAGCAAGAGGCCGGCGGCCGCGTTCAGGAGCGGGACCAGCAGCGAATTCAGGACGTAGCCGGCCTTCTCCTTCCTGATCTCGATCGGCTCCAGCCCGCTGTTTTTCGCGAACTCGACGACGGCGTCGAACGCGGCCGGGTCGGTGTCGGCAGTGCCCATCACCTCGGCGATGTTCTGCGCCCAGATGTTGTTGGCGTAATGGAGGGCGAGGAAGCGGTCGGCGCGGCCGGTCGATTCCTTGAGGTCGCTGGGCAGCAGCGTCGACGAATTCGTGGCGAAGATGGTCTTGGCCGGGGCCAGGTCCGCGAGCTTGCGGTAGACCTCCCGCTTAAGTTCGAGCACTTCGGGGACGGCCTCGATCACGAGGTCTGCATCGGCGACGGCGTCCCCCAGGTCTGCGGTCAGGCGCAGCTTGCCCAGGGCCGCCTCGGCTTTCCCCTCCGCGGCGCCGGCAACCTTCGCTGCGCGGTAGGTGCCGGCAAGCCGCGCAAAGCGCGCCTCGGCCTTCACGAGGGCGTCGGCGTCAATGTCATAGGCGGTGACGGCGAATCCGTGGAAGGCGGCCTGGTAGGCGATTTGCGAGCCGAGCACGCCGGTGCCGAGCACTGTCAACGTCTTGATGTGGGGCATCTGCGTTCTTCCTTTCGACGCTGGCATTACCGGCGTCCGGGGTTGTCGGTTCCATAGATACTGCGGATCCAGATGGTTGATAGCACATCCAGGGCGTGGGATTCTTCGATGGCGGGCGTTTCATGGTTGAGAACCGCTGTGATCACCCGCTCGTTCATCAGGTTGAGGCTTACCGCCAGGTCCCGCGCGTCGACCCCCTGTGGCGCAGCCCCTCGATCCTGTTCGGACTGGATCACGTCACTCGAGAAGTCGGCCCAGGACTGCATCGACTTGGACCAAAGCGCACCCACCGCCTCGTTCCGGGCGCGCGCTCCGATGGCCGCGCTGGCGACGCCGCGGTGGGCCACGAACACCTCGACGAACATGCCGATGGAGCGCGTCCACGCGCCAGCGGGGTCGCTCGCGAAATCCCGCGGCAGTGCGCCCACCCGGTGTTCCACCTCGGTAATCACTCGGTCGAGGAGGGCCAGCAGCACTTCGTCTTTGGAGGAGAAGTAGAAATAGAAAGTAGGGCGTGAGATGCCGGCGCCCCGGGCAAGATCCTCGATCGCGATCTCGTCGAAAGCCCGCTCGCCGAGGAGCGCCTCGGCGGTGAGCAGAATAGAGTCTTGGCGCTCATCCCCCGAGACCCTTGTGCTGCGTCGTCCTCGCTGAACCATGGGCCCATCCTAGCCCCACGACTCAACACCCTGTTGACTCTCTCAACTCCGAGTCGATAGCTTGGTCTCATGAGCGAACACGTGGATGTGTTGATTGTCGGCGCCGGGCTAAGCGGCATAGGTTTCGCCAGCCGGCTGAAGCGCGAGCTGCCCGGAAAGACCTTCACGATTCTTGAGTCCCGCGGCGCGGTGGGTGGCACCTGGGATCTTTTCCGCTATCCGGGCGTCCGCTCCGACAGCGACATGTACACGCTCGGCTACTCCTTCCGGCCCTGGGCCGGCGCCAAGGCCATCGCCGACGGCGACTCCATCCGCGAGTACATCGAGGCGACTGTTGCCGACGAAGGCCTCGCACCGCAGCTCCGGCTCAATCACCGGGTGATCTCGGCCGAATGGTCAAGCGACACCGCACTGTGGACGGTGACGGCAGTCCCGACGTCGGGCGGAGAATACCGGGCTGACGATGCGTCCGGCCCCGGCGAGTCTGTCACGTTTACCTGTTCGTTCCTGTCCGTCTGCTCCGGTTACTACCGCTACGACGAGGGATTCACCCCGGCCATTGAGGGGGCCGAGACGTTTGCGGGCTCGATCGTCCACCCGCAGCACTGGCCGGCCGACCTCGAGTACGCGGGCAAGCAGGTGGTGATCATCGGCAGCGGGGCCACCGCCGTGACACTCGTGCCCTCGATGGCAAAGTCGGCCGCCAAGGTGACGATGCTCCAGCGCTCCCCCACCTACATCGCCCCCGTGCCGTCGCGGGACCACCTGGCCGACCGCCTCCGAGGCAAGCTGCCGGCGCAACTGGCGTACGACGTCGTGCGCGCCAAGAACATTCTCTTTTCGATGTTCACCTACCAACTCAGCCGACGGCGGCCGGAGACAATGAAGGCAATCCTCCGGAAGTCGGCCATCGCCAAACTGCCGGACGGCTTTGCGGTCGACACGCACCTGGCGCCGTCCTATGAGCCCTGGGACCAGCGGCTCTGCGCGATCCCCAATGGCGATCTCTACCGTGCGATCAGTGCCGGCACCGCCGAGATCGTGACAGACACGATCTCGCGGATCACCCCGGACGGGATTGACCTAGCCTCGGGCGGGTCGATCCCGGCCGACGTCATCGTCACGGCAACGGGACTGAACCTGCTGGTGATTGGCGGCATGACGCTCACCGTTGACGGCGACCCCGTGGACGTCGGCAAAACGTTGACCTACAAGGGCATGATGCTCGACGGCGTCCCCAACTTTGCGCTCACCGTCGGCTACACCAACGCCTCCTGGACGCTCAAAGCGGACCTGGTGGCTGGGTACGTCTGCCGGGTGCTGAAGTACCTCGACCGCCGGAACCTGCAGTGGGTGGCACCGGCCGCGCCTGCCGAGGTGGCCCAGGGTGAGCTGTCCTCCCTGATTGACCTGAAGGCCGGCTACATCTTCCGCGGGGCAGGTCAGCTGCCCCGGCAGGGCGCGGGCTCACCCTGGCGGCTGCACCAGAACTACTTCCGCGACTTCGCCCTGCTGCGCGCAGGGCGGCTGACGGACCGGGTCCGTTTCGGCCGGCGGGGCCAACGCGTGCAGCCCGCCGGCGGCACGGCACTCCGGCCGCGGGACCCGCTGGCATTGCCCGGCGCCGGATACGTCGACGCCGGCGGTGCGCGGCTGCGGTCCCGGAAAACCGGCAACGGGAACCCCGTGCTGCTCCTGCATGGCATCGGCCAGAGCCTGGAGGACTGGAACGAGCAACACGAGCGACTCTCGGCACGCCACACCGTCATCAGCGTGGACCTGCCCGGCTTCGGCTATTCCGACCGTGTTCCGGGGCAGGCGACGCTGGCGAAGCTTGCGGGCGTACTCCCGGGCTTCCTCGACGCTCTTGGGGTGCACGAGCCGCTGCCCGTGATGGGCAACTCGCTCGGCGGCGCCGTCGCCATGAAGCTAGCTGCGGACCACCCGGACCGCGTCTCGGCCCTGGTCCTTGCCAACAGCGCGGGTTTCGGCAAGGAGGTCGCACTGGTGCTGCGCCTGCTCGCGGTCAGGCCGCTCGCTGCACTCCTCATGCACCCCGACGAGGCGGCTTCACACCGCACGGTCCAGGCACTCTTCTATGACAAGGAACTGGTGACCGGTGACCGCGTCGGCCATGCCTTCGCGCTGTCGCAGCGGGCCACACACCGCAAGACACTGCTCGACGTCGCCCGCGACCTCGGAACCGTTTCCGGCGTCCGGGCCGAATGGCGGACGGCCCTTATCCAGGCGTTGGCGCAGTCGGCCGTTCCCACGCTTGTGGTGTGGGGAACCCACGACCACATCCTCCCCCACAGCCATCTGGCGGCGGCGGTCAAGGCCTTCCCGCACGCCGAGTCGTACGTCTTCTCGAAGACCGGACACATGCCCCAGATCGAACGGCCCGACGAGTTCGCCGAAGTAGTAGAGGAGTTCCTCGCCCGGGTCCCTGCGGTCCTGTCCGGAAGCGATAGCTCTCGCTAGACCGACGGCCCGCCCGTCAAGAATTCCCACACAGAAGAAGGCCCCGACACCCCGCCCGCGGGCAATGCTTCCTGACCGGGGCCCGCGTCTGGCCGTCACACGGCCTGCGGCGTAGTCTGGGCACAGGTTTTGAGCGCACTAGCTGGTCAGAAAATGGCGCCGAAGAAACGAATCGGATCTCGTGTGGCCGCGACCCTTTGGAGGGTCCTCGGATTCCTCACCGTGAGCGCCCTCAGCGGAGTCCTCGCAGCCAGCCTGGCCATCCCCGGCGTCGCCGCCGCCGGCCTCGCCGTCAGCAGGTCGATTATCTTCTTCAACAACCTCCCTTCCGAACTCAAGGTGGATCCGCCGTCGCAGGCAACCAAAGTGCTGACCGCGGACGGCAAACCGATCGCCACCTTCTTCGCGGAGAACCGTGTAAGGGTGAGGCTGGACCAGATGTCGCCCTACATTAGGGACGCGATTGTCGCCATCGAAGACAGCCGCTTTTTCCAGCACGCCGGCGTCGACCCGCAAGGTATTCTGCGCGCCGTCGCCTTCGACCTGATCAGCGGCGGCCGGCAAGGCGCCTCCACGCTGACCCAGCAGTACGTCACGAACGTCACCAATGAATCGTTGTTGTCCGCGGACAAGACCGATCAGGTCATCCTCAGCGGGCAGAAGAGTATCGGCGATAAGGTGCGCGAGATGAAGGTAGCCATCGAGCTGGAAAAGCGTTACACCAAGGACCAGATCCTCGAAGGCTATCTCAACATCGTGTTCTTCAACCGGGACGCCTATGGCATCGAGGCCGCGGCACGGCATTTCTTCAGCACCACCGCCAAAGACCTCACGCTGCCGCAGGCGGCCCTGCTGGCCGGCCTGGTCAACAGCCCCAGCTTCTACGATCCCGCCACCCATCCGGAAAACTCCCTCAAGCGCCGCAACCAGGTCCTGGACAAGATGCTGAGCGAGCGGAAGATCTCCCACGCCGAACACGACGCCGCCGTCGCCGTCGGCGTGGACCTGAAGCTCACAGCCGCGAAACAAGGCTGTGCAGCGGCGGACATCGCGCCGTACTTTTGCGACTACATCGCCCACCTGATCCTCAACAACCCGGCCTACGGCGTCGATGCCGCGGATCGGGAGAAGAAGCTGTACCGCGGCGGCCTGACCATTACCACCACGCTGGACAGCAGGCTGCAGGGGGCAGCGCAGGCACAGGTCGATGCTACGGCCGGGGCCAACCCGGACAAGTGGGGCGCATCCTTGGTCTCCATCGAACCGGGCACCGGCAGGATCGTTGCCATGGCGCAAAATACCGTTTTTCTCCCGGAGCCGGGGAAATTTGATACGCAACTGAACTTCAATGTGGATTCCAAGGACGCCAAGGGGAACGACCTCAACGGCGCCGGCGGGTTCCAACCCGGGTCCACCATGAAGCCGTTTACCTTTGCGGAGTGGCTCAATGAAGGCAAGTCGATGGTGGCTGTTGTGGACGCTTCCCGGCGGCGCTATCCGCTGGACTTTCCTTGGAAGTCCAGCTGCGGAAAGGTCCTGGGCGCCTACGACACGGCGCAGGCCGCCCTCGGCGCCGCGGAGGATCTTAAGAACAACGACGAGGGCTACTACCGCAGGATGCCCGTCAATTACGGGCTCTACAACTCCATCAACACCGCAACCTTCGCTGAAGCCACCCAACTGGACTTCTGCGGCATCCAGAAAATAGTGGATGCCGTCGGACTCCACAGCGGCGTGGATAACGCCCCGGTGAACATGCACCAGCTCGGCAACCTGCTCGGGGCCATCGGCGTGGCGCCGCTGCACCTGGCCAACGCGTTTGCCACGTTTGCCGCTGACGGCAGGTACTGTGCCCCGATCGCCGTCGCCGCCGTGAAGGATGCAGGGGGTCGGGACCTCCCGGCCCAAGTCAGCGAATGTCGCAACGCGCTCAAGCCCGAGGTAGCCCGCGGCGTGAATTCGGTGCTCCAGGACGTGCTGAAACGGGGGTCCGGAATCTATATCGAACCCAAGGTCCAGAACCATGTGCCCGCTGCGGCCAAGACCGGGACTTCCAACACCAACGGCGCCACCTGGGTGGTCGGCTACACCTCCGGGCTGGCGACCGCGTCCTTCTTCGGGGACACCCTGGCGGGCCAGAAACGGCCGGGCCAAAATGTCACCATCAACGGCAAGTTCTACAAGGCCGTTGACGGATACATGCTCGCCGGTCCGCAGTGGGCGAATTACATGCTCCAAGTGGCGGGACTCTACCCGGCCGCGCCGTTTCCTCCGCCGCCGGCGTCCATGACCAAGCCCTAAGCCTCGTTTCCACCTCGGCACGGAGTCCGACGACAGCTCTTGCTCTCCGCAGCCGCTGCGCGTATGAGAGAAGCATGAGCTCGCAACGAGACGTCCTCCACGGACGCGTAGCGGTCGTGACCGGCTCGACACGCGGTCTGGGGTTCGCCATGGCGCGCCTGCTGGGGCACCAGGGGGCGACGGTGGTGCTTGCGTCAAGATCGGACGTCGACGTCGCCGCCGCAGTGGCGCGGCTGCGGACGGAAGGGATCGCGGCGTCCGGACGTCGCTGCGACACCGGGGAGCTCGCCGACGTGGAGGCCCTTCGCGACGAGGCGCTAAGCCGCGGGACGCTCGATATCTGGGTCAACAACGCCGGAGTCTCCGGCGTCTTCGGGCCTACGGCGTCCACGCCGGTCGACGACTTCACGCGGGTGGTGCGCACGAATATCCTCGGCACGTTCCACGGGTCGAGAGTTGCGTTGCCGGTGTTCCTCGGCCAGGGCCGCGGCGACCTCGTCAACGTCTACGGCCAAGGCGACCGGGGGCCCGTGCCGCTGCAGAATGCCTACGCGTCGAGCAAGTGCTGGGTCCGGCAGTTCACCCAGACGTTGCGGCTGGAGACCAGAGGCACCGGCGTCCGGGTGCATGGCATGAACCCGGGGCTGGTGGTGACGGACCTATTGGGGCACGTCACGTCCCAGCAGGGGTACGACCATCGACTGGGCGCGCTGCAGGTGGTCGTCGGATTGTGGGGACAGACGCCCGACGACGCCGTGCGCCCCCTCCTCGATCTCGTAACATCGGACACGGCCGAGTTCCGGTATCTGACGAAGACCACCATGGTGACCCGTGGGGTGCGCAACGTGCTGGCCGGACGGCTCCGCCGGGCCAACCGCATGCCCCTAAGCGTCACGGTCCTGGACACGAACGGCCGCGGCTGACACCTGCGGCAGCTATGGCGCCGGTAAGACTCAGTACCGGTAAAAGCCCTCGCCCGTCGCGACGCCGAGTTTGCCCTTGTCGATGCACGCCGCAGTGGTGGAGGAGTTCCTCTCCCGTCGTGTGGCGGGCGAGAGGCCGCCGTCGTCTGCTCCGACCGACATCGCCGTTGCCCAGGGAGTCTGCCGCGAGCATGATGACTTGAATGGAGGAAACGTTGTGAATAAGAATCGCCTGGAGGCGTTCAGCGACGGCGTCCTGGCCATCATCATCACGATCATGGTCCTGGAACTGCGGGCGCCGGAGGAACCGACCTGGTCCGGCCTGGCCGCCGTCCTGCCGACCTTCCTCAGCTACCTGCTCAGCTTCGTCTACGTGGGTATCTACTGGAACAACCACCACCACATGATCCACCTGGCCGACTCAGTCAACGGCTCAGTCCTCTGGGCCAACCTGCACCTGCTGTTCTGGCTGTCACTGTTCCCGTTCAGTACCCGCTGGATGGATGAGTCGGGCTTCGTCGAGGTACCGGTGCTGGTCTACGGGATCAACTTGTTCTGCGCAGCCATCGCCTACTTTGTCCTGCAGCAGACGCTGATCCGCCGGCAGGGCCGGGACGGCGCTCTGTCGCGCGCCATCGGCAGGGACTGGAAGGGCAAGGCGTCGCCGTTGATCTACCTGGCGGGCATAGCTACCGCGTCCGTGCAGCCGTTGCTCGGGCTTGCGCTGTACACGGCGGTGGCCCTGATCTGGCTCGTTCCGGACCGCAGGGTTGAACACTTCGTCACGCAAGGGGGTCGGGGCCAGAACGGCGAACGACGCACAGGGTAAATACTTGGCCTCGCCTGTAACTCCTGGCCACATTCCGGAAACTTTGTTTTCAAGCGGGCATTCAGCCCGCTGTCACAGAACTTGGGGGTTACACAATGAATTCACACCGCGCCGCATTCCTCACGGCAGTCGCCATGGCGGGAATCTCCGCCAGCCTCGTCCTGGCCGGCTGCGGGTCGCAGCCCGGAACTCCTGCCACAGCCCCGGACCTTGCCGTGAGTAACACGGCAGAGCGCACGGCAACACTGAACGTACCGGCGTCGTCGTCACCGACTGCCCCCTCTACCGGCGGGGTACCGGCGTCGAAGGCTCCCGCCCCATCGGCGAAGCACGCGTCCCCGGCGCTGAAGACCTTCACTTTCCCGGATGGCCACATCTCCTTCGCCTACCCGGAGGCCTGGACGGTGCGGACCATACTCCCGCAGGCCGGTCTTCCCGGAGTTGAAGCGATCGTCGCCGACGCTGCGGGCAACGATCTGCTCACCCTGGCCAACGGCGTCAACGCCGGCTGCACGGGCGGTCCCGTGTCGCGACAGGTCTTCGACCAAGCCGCGGTTCCCGGAATGGCGGGGCCGAACGATACGGAACCCGGTTTCGGCTTCGTTGCGGAATCCGCTGGCAACGGCGACGCCTACTTCATGGGGCTCGCCGATCCCCGGTCGCTGAAAGAAGGCGACGGCGTCTCGTCCTGGTGCAATCTCGTCCCCACAGCAAACGGCGGACTTTTCACCCGTGTTCACTTCAACGACCCGGGCTTCCCGAACAAGGGCGCAGCCAAGGCCTGGATGGCGACCGATCAGTACGCCCAGCTCAAGGCGCTGATACTGAGCCTGCGCTACGCCTGAGCCTTCTTGTCCGGCCCGGCCGCCTTACCGGCAGCCGGGCCGGACCTTTAGGTCAGGGTCCAGGAACGCTTGGACAGTCCGAACCAGAATCCGTCGATTGCGGTTTTGGCGTTCAGGTCGCCAGACTCGTAGGCCGCTCCGAGCGCAACATACAGCGGGGCCCAGTGTTCACTGCGGGGATGCGCCTCGCGGGCTGCCGGAGCCTTGTGGAGGAAGTCCAGGATGGAGTCGACGTCGCCGCGCGCCACGGCTTCCTCGGCCCAGTGATCGAACTCCCGGGAGACCGACGGCGGGGTGCTGTCGGGTCCGCCGGCGGGGTTGAACCAGCGCAGGTTGTGCGTGGTGAAGCCGGAGCCGACGATCAGCGTGCCGCGGTCGCGCAGCGGCGCCAGCGACTTGCCCAGATTGAACAGGCCCTGCGGATCCAGGGTGGGCATGGACATCTGCACCACCGGTACGTCAGCGTCCGGGAACATCTCCTTGAGCGGGACGTAGGCGCCGTGGTCCAGGCCGCGGAACTCGTCGCGTTCGACGTGGTGGCCGTGGCCTGCCACGAGCTTCTCCACCTCGGTGGCGAGCTCGGGAGCCTGCGGCGCGTCGTAAGTGACGTCGTAGTACTTCTGGGCGAAGCCGCCGAAGTCGTAGACCAGTCCGGGGTTTCGCTTGGTGGCGCTGAGCGTGACCGGGGCGTTTTCCCAATGAGCGGACACCATCAGGATGTCCTTGGGCTTGTCAAAGGTGCCGGACCAATTCTTGAGTTCGCGGGTCCACGTGGCGTCGTCAGCCAGCGGCGGCGCGCCATGGCTGAGGAAGAGAACCGGAGGGCGGTCGAGTGTCGAAGTCATGACTTCAGCTTAGCCGGATTTACTTGAAGGTTCAAGTGTATACCTGAGCCCAGTCCCTGCCTAGGTACGGTCACGGCCCCGGTAAAGACGCCGGTAACCGGACGGCGTCGTGTTGAGCTCACGCATGAAGTGAAGCCTGAAGTTGGCCGTCGTTCCCAGCCCGCACCGGGCCGCGATCGCTTCCATGGTCAGATCGGTTGTTTCCAGCAGTCGGCACGCCTCGGCAATCCGCTGGCCGGTCAGCCAGCGCAGCGGCGTCGTCCCTGCTTCGGCCAGGAATCTTCGGGCGAAGGTGCTTGGCGCCCATCCGGCGTGGGCGGCCAGGTCCCCCACAGAGAGCGGCTCCGCCATGTGCTGGCGCGCCCAGGTGCATGTTGGGCCAAACTGGGCCAGTGGCACAGCAACGGGACGTTCAATGAACTGGGCCTGCCCGCCCTCGCGGTGCGGCGCAACGACCATGCGCCGGGCGATGCGGTTGGCCGTTTCTGTTCCATAGTCCTTGCGGACCAGGTGAAGGCACAGGTCGATGCCGGCGGCGACGCCGGCGCTGGTGCTGATGGCGCCGTCGTCGACGTACAGGACTTCCGCGTCAACGGTCACCGCGGGGTGCAGGGTCTGGAGCTGCTGCGCATTCCTCCAGTGGGTGGCTGCCCGCCTGCCATCCAGGAGCCCCGCAGCTGCGAGCGCAAAGGCACCAGTACACACCGAGACCACCCGGGCCCCGCCGGCGGCCGCCTGACGAAGTGCGTCGCTTACAGCTGCAGGGGGGTCGTTGAGGGGCTCGAATCCCGGCACCACGATCGTATTGGCAGTTGCCAAGGCATCGAGTCCCGCTGCGGCGTAGACAGGGAATCCCGACGTCGTGGCAATCATGCCGGGCTCCGCCGCGCAGATTCGGAACGAATACCTTTCCCGCTCGTCCTCGTGGCCGAAGACCTGCGCAGGTATGGCGAGGTCGAAGGCGACGACCCCGGGCAACGCCAGCGCAACCACGTGATGCATGAAGTTACTGTACCCACCAGCCGGGCTCCGGAACCTGCTGGAGCAGAATCCTTTTCATAGGAGGTATTTTTACCACTCTCCCCCAAGCACCGAAGCTGACAGCGTTGGGCTATGCGCAAATATCCAAGGACACTGCACCGGCTGGGCCACGCCGCCCTGGCCGTCGCCCTCGCGGGTGCCGCCCTCGCCTCCGTCCTGCTCGCCGGCACTGCCGTGATCAGGCACGACCTCGGTTTGGGCTCTGCGAACGCCAGTCCCGTTGGGCCTGCTCCCAACGCCCCGAAGCCGGCGGCCGGAACGATCCACGTTGCCATCGTTCTGGGCCGAAGCGGGACCGAGGCGGCCGATGCACTGGCCCCCTACGAGGTTTTCGCCCGGTCGCCCAAATTCGCCGTGACAACGGTTGCGGAAGCCAGGCTGCCCGTCCAGCTGGTGGGTGGCCCCGCGGTCGTACCGACAAGCACTTTCGCCGAGGTGGACAGCGGAACGACGCCCGCACCGGACCTGCTGGTGGTGCCCGCGGTCGAGGACCCAACCGGAGACAGCGAGGCCGCCACAAGATCCTGGATCGTTCGGCAATCCGCCCAGGGCATCCATATCCTCGGGATCTGCGCCGGGTCCGTGCTGCTCGCCGAGGCGGGAGTGCTCGACGGGCACCGCGCCACCTCGCACTGGTCACGGATCGGCTCACTGCAAAAGAGCCGGCCCGGCGTGCAGTGGATCGGCGGTCAGCGCTTCGTCCAGGACGGCCCGATGACGACGACGGCCGGCGTGACGTCCGGCATCCCCGGGGCACTGCAGCTTATCCATGACCTGGCCGGGCCGGCGGAAGCTGCGCGGGTCGGCGCGGAGGTCGGTTATCCGGGCTGGTCACCGACCGGGAGCACGGCCATTACCGAACAGGCTTTCAGCGCCAGCGACGCGCCCGTCGCGCTCAATGCGGCACTCCCCTGGTTCCGGCCCACCGTCGGCGTCGGCCTGACCGACGGCATCGGCGAGATTGACGCCGTCGCGCCCTTCGAGGTGTATGCCGTCTCCGGTGCCGCACGAACGGTTGCTGTCGCCGCCACACCGTCTGTCACAACCCGCCACGGGATGGTTCTGCTCACAGCGCCTCCGTCCACTGGCTGGCCGGCGATGGAGCGGTTGATCCTGCCCGGAAGCGCCGCAGACGACCCGCGGCTCACCACGTGGGCAGCGCAACGGGCCCTCAGCACAACCGCCCTGCCGGCGCCGTCGCACCCTGGCACGGCCTTCGATGCCGCCCTCGAGGATTTGTCCCGGCGTGCAGGCAGCGCCGCGGCCACTTCGACGGCCAAATTCATCGATTACCCCACCGCCCAGCTCCGGCTGCACACCGACACGACAGACACCCGCTCACTGTGGCTCAGCGCCCTGGCGGTGGCCGCCGCCGTCGGCATCGGCGCGCTGCCCGGACTGATCCGCTCCGCCATCCGCAAAGCACCGTCCACAACACCCGCAACGGCATCCGCACCCCGCCGTGCCGCCAGCCCAGAAGGAAACATGTCATGACCACCACCGCCCCCAGCGGAAAATCGCGCAGGATCCGGAAGATTTGGATCGCCCTTGCCACCTTGGCAGCGCTGGCAGCCGCCTCCACCGCAACCAATCTGGTGATCGAGAAGGCCGAACGTTCCTCGATCGCTCCCTACGGCGAGAGGGTGCCGGTCAGCCACGGCACGCTGAACGTCTACCGCACCGCCGGCGGCCGGGGACCTGGCGAAAGGGGCGCGGGCACGGTCGGCCCCGGCAAGACGATAGTGCTGATGAGCGGGCTGGGCACTGCGGCGCCGGCCCTCGACTTCGCCCCGCTCATCCGCGAGCTCGGCGGCTACGACGTTGTGGTCGTGGAGGGATTCGGTTACGGGTACAGCGACATGTCCCCCAAGGAACGGACCGTTGAGAACATCACCGCGGAACTGCATGAAGCGCTGTCGAAAATGCACGTCGGCGGACCCTACATCCTCGCAGGCCATTCCATCGCCGGTCTATACACCCTCTACTACGCGAACCAGTACCGGACGGAAGTCTCGGCAGTCATCGGAATAGATCCCACGGTCCCGGCCGCCGGCGCCGGCCATCCCGACGCCAGCGCCGCTCCGGACGGCGTCAACTGGGGCCGCCTGCTCTCCACCACGGGAATTGTTCGCTGGGCCAGTGCCCTTGCCCCCGCTCTTGTCGAACCGGACGGCGACGGCTACTCGGCGGCCGAACGTGAGCAGATGCGCCGGATGAGCAGCTGGAACTTCGGCAATGCCGCGGTCGGCGACGAGACAAACCGGATCGCGGAGAATGCTCATACGGTGCAGGGTCTCCGTTACGCGGACGATCTCCCCGTCCTGACGTTTCTGGCCGGAGAGGGAATCCCTCCGAAGCAGGCCCTCCACGAGGAACGGCTGCGTAACGTCAGGCATCACGCCGTGGTTGTGCTCCCCGGCGGACATTACCTCCACTGGACGCAAGCCCGGGCCATGGCGCAGCACATCACGGCCTTCCTCAGCCAGGCACCCCGGTGACGCACGATGGGTTGACCGGGGAGCGGCCCACGCCGCCCATGATGCCGGGCTCGACGGCTTCTGGTCACTCCCGGGCCGGGCCTGTTGTACCTCCCGGGCTATGCACCGGTGGCCATCACTGAACGCATCACCATCCTCGTGATCCCCGTCGACGCCGCACCCGCCATGATCGTTCCGAGCTTGATCGTCCCGAGGCTCAAGCGGCCCGACGCCGAAGCGGCCGCTGGCGCCTCAATGCTGCGGATCACCGACTGGACTGACGGGAGCGACCCCTACGCGGAATCCGCAGCTCTGTCGGCCGGCACCGGACGGTATGCCGTCTCCGAGTCGGCCTGGGCCGTCACTTTCCTCGGCACATAAGTCTTACAGTCGCCGGACACCAGCCGCCCTCCCTTGCGCCGGCTAAAGAAAGGACCCCGCACGCGTCTGAGTGGGGGTCCTTTCGGTTTTCGAAGAGCTCACCGGTGGGACTGCGGGCCGGCCGCGGGATGACGTCCGTAGAGTGTCTGTGTGGACCGGTACCCTCGGGATCATGACTGAAAGCCCTCAACTGGTGAAACGAACACGCGATTGGATCTCCAGTGCCCGGTCATTTCACGCCCGGCAGCTCACCACGCACCGCAGGGTTAGACGCCTCGGAAAGACGCGACTGACCTTCACCACCGGCCAGGCCCTGACGAATCTGGGCGCCTTTTTCCTGGCCGGGTCAACAGGCACAGCAACCCTGCCGGATTGGGCAGTCGTTGGTGTCTTGGTCGTGGGGTTTCTCTTGGGCAGGTTCCTGTTTCCCATCCCGGTCAGCAGCATCGCCAGCCGGCGGGGCCCAAGCGATGTGGTGAGCAGAACCTCTGCGGAGCTGGACCGTATGACGCCGGAGGAAATCCGGGTTTACGAGAACAACATGGTGCTAAAGCACAGGCTCAAGGACTCCAGGGGGCTCGGCGCCGAACAGGCACTGCTACGCCAGCAAGAGGCGGCTCGAAATGCGGAGGAAGCCGCGGGTCTGGCCTCCGGAAACCTAAGCGGGCTGTCGTTGGCTGACGCGCAAGCCTTCGGCTCCGTTGCCGCACAGCATAAGCTCCTCGACAGCCAGTGGCTGGCCTACGAAGTTGACCCGAAACTGCAGTTCGATTTCCCGGCCATGTCCGACGCCGCTTTCCCCGCTACCGCGGCCATGATCAGGGCCAGGCGCAACGCCGAGCAGGCGAAGTCAGAATCCAACACGGCCAGCTACCGGTCCGCCGTGGCGGAGTTCCGCCAGGCGCTGACTGCAGCCGAGGCCGCCGCCGGGGTGCCCCGGAGGTAGCCGCCGGAGTCCCAAAATCCATCCAGGGAACGAAGAAGGCCCGCGGCGGCTGAAAGGTCCGCCATTCCGAAGTCAAAGGCTTGTTTGAGGATACGATGCAGTCAAACACGCGTCCGGCGTAGCGGGGTCGAGCGTGTTGGAACTGACCGTTTTGGGGAACACAGTGAAGCGTAGGACAAGGATTATCCTGGCAGCGGTGCTGGCTGTTAGCGCCGTTGCCTTACTTTCTGTCCGGTCCGCCGAGGAGAAGGTCACCGCAGACGCGGTCTCCCCCTCCGAGCGCTTCACCATTGACCGCCGCGCTTAGCTGAGCCACGAGGATTACTAGACCAACCTTTCCGCTGTCAGGCGGTGCGACCAACAATACGAAAAATGGGGCAATGACAACCACAGCAACATCCAATGCAAATCCGGTTACTCCGCCACCGCCGGGTTCCGGCCGGAAGGTTTCGTTGAAGAGAGGCATAGCACTTTTGCTAGTTGGCGCACTAGTCGCGATAGGCGGAGTGGCTGCGGCGAACGCGTTTGGATTCAATCCGTTCCATTCGGGCGGGAACGAAGGGGACCGCCCAGTCCTGATGTCGATTAAGAACGCCAGCCGATACCACGCCGCCGTCGGCAACATGGAGGTAGTTGTCGAGTTCAAGCCCGACGACACCCCCGCATGGGTGCCCGGCTTTATCGCTGGACGGCGCACGCTATTTGTCGCGGCCGGCACCGTCGATGCTTACGTTGACCTGTCGGGACTCAACGAAAAGGACTTGAAGTTGTCCCCTGACGGAAAATCGGTCACGGTGCGCCTGCCCGAGGCTCAGCTCGACAAGCCCAATCTCGACATGGAGCGGTCCCGTATGTTCGATCAAGAGCGCGGCATCTTTGACGGGATCGCCGATGCATTTGCCGCGCCGGACCAGGCAAAACTGTACAAGCTCGCCGAGACAAAGTTCACCGCCGCTGCGGAGGGCTCTGAGCTGCGGAAGCGGGCCACCGAAAACACCAAGGCATTTCTGACTACCCTGTGCGGATCACTCGGGGTGCAAGTCACCTTCGTAGATTAGGGCCGTCGGCACGGCCGGCGGAGGTGCTGGCCGAGTGGATTCTCTTTTCCGCAGAAACGACCCCGCATGCAAGAGCGTGCGGGGTCGTTTCGCTTGGGTCACACGAGTGTAGATGGACAGGCTACTTGGTCCTGAGGACCGTTTCCTGTCGGCTATTTTCGCGGTGGTATTGGCCTGGTTCCGCCTCTCCAGGGACAGGCAAGATGGTCCTTTTCTACACCCGAAGGAAAGACCCGGAGGCCAGTCCAAGCGGGGCTCGCGGAAAGCCTGCACTTGGCGCCTGCAATTCTGCACCGCGCGAAGGAAGGCTACTGAGCCGGCGCCTGACCCAACGTGTTACTGGGCGATGTCCAAGATCAGCGGCATGTGGTCAGAGGAACATTTCTTCGTGCCGCCGCTGTCATTGAGCCTTCTGCGACTGCGAGACCCGAAACGGGTCAATCCGCTAGGACGGCCTCGTCAAGGATCCCCGCAGAGTGGATGTCAACATCGTAGCCAGCCTCTCGAAGATCCTCGCGGAGCACGTTCACCATTGCCCGGTCGTGCTGGCGAATCGCCGTTCTGTCCCATATGGTTCCGCTCTTGACCAAGTCCGACATTAGTTGAAGTTTAGTGCTCTGCCTGACGATCTCTGTCTTGTTCGCCTTGTAGGGGGGCAGGTTGTTGCTGAATTTGGAGTTCGTGCTGACACTGACTAGCGCGAGGTTTCCGAACATGTGGAGCTCCTTATCATCAGGCGTCACCAGTTCCCAGCCGTCATCGTCCCGGTTGGCGTACTGAGGGAAGAAGTGCTCTACGGAGTTCCGGTACACGAAAGTGAAGTTGGGGTCGGCCGGGGAGTCGGGACCGGCACCCTCCGTTGCCAAGAGGTAGTCAAGGTAGGTGAACACGATCCGCTCAATATTGAACCCGGCTGGCTGGGACCCGACAAAGAATGCTTGCTGCACCTTCTGGCGCGCGTGTGTCCTTAAGACGGCGAGGATCGATTGAGCCGCGTCCTGCTGCGTCAGGCCGATGATCGGTTCGCGTAGGATTCTCGTGATCCAGTGCATTGTCCGCGGAGAGGTGTAGGTGACTCGGAACATTGATTGAAGCAGCAGCACGTCGCGTGTTGCATCGTCAACGGGGGTGTCTTCCCACTCCGCTCTGTCGGGCGAGAAGGCGTTGGGAAAGCGCGCATTGACCGTATTGCGATTGCCTTGTTGAGAGGCTGACTCTCCCCGGGTCAGGCGTTTGAGAGACCAGGCGCCGTCGTCAGCGTTGGTTGCCGTGAACTCACGCTTGAGAACGTAATTGTCCAGCACGAACTTGCATCGCAGGAGAACCTCGATGAACCGCTTGACCCGGTCCGACCGCTGAGTCTCGGAGAGAGGTTTGAAATCGATTTCGAAAAGCTTGATCAACTTGCCGTCGTCGAGGTGGCCATCGACGTCGTCCTCGCCGTCCTTCTCCCTCAGAACTTTTAGCGCGTGAAGGAGCAGAGTTGGGAACTTGATGGGGGACTCGAACCTGCGACTTTCGGAGTCTTCCTCGGTTGGCCCCGCAGGGGTTCTGGCGTAGAGCCGGAGCGCTTCGCCCAAGCTCACGCCCGCACTCCGGCTCACGCCGCTCCGGGCGTGAGCCTGCGGCCTTATGAGGCTCAGGTCATCGAATGTCGAAACCGTAAGGCCGTCCCATCTCGGACTAAATATTTTGTCTCGCAAGTCGGTGTTGTTTGGAGTCAGCGCCATTTGAATGTACGAGTTCATCTCAGCGCAGGCGTCCCAGACCCACGCGAGGCAAGCCCTATCGTCCTCAACCTCCCCCGCCTCGTTGCGCAGGTAACTCATTAGTCGCGCCTTGATAATGTCGACCTGCTCCAGCTGCTGGCCACGGGTGTTCATGATCTCGAAGTACTTATTCAAGTCGGTCTGTACAGGGAGAATCGCTCGCACGAGCTGCACGTTATCCTCCAGGAATCTCTGAAAAGTGTCTCGTTCTTCGGGGGTCCTGAACTTCGCCATGCGCGACTTGATCACCTGAAAGCCCAGGTGGATGCCGGCACCTTCGTCATCGTCCGAAGTCGTGAGGCGCGTCAGCGCTTGGGTCGCATTCCTCCGAGATTGATACGTGAGTTGCGCCTTCGGAGCGACTCCGAGGTGCGTCAATAGCATCAACAGGGTTGTCAGTCGTTGCTGACCATCAACGACCTCAAAGGTCACGCCATCCCTCCTGAGGTCGGGAGGCTTCCGGGCCACTATCAAATTACCTAAGAAGTAATCGTCAGCTTCCGCCTGTGCTGCCGCCCACACGTCATCAATGAGTTGCTCGATCTGCTCAACGCCCCAGGCATAGTTGCGCTGATAGATTGGAATTTCGTAGTGCGTTTTCACCTCATCAAAGAGCTCGCCGACCGTAAACAAATTCGCTGCTAATTTTTCGATCATCAACCGGCCAACCTATCCAAGAGCCGCATCAAATCCTGCTCATGCTTTGGGATGTCGTCTCGTCCTTTGACCTCGACGCGTAACCGCCGAAGTTCGGTCGAGGTCTCAGCACTCCGAAGAAGAACGAAAGCCGATGCACTGTGGTCTATGGAACTGGCGTGGTTGTTCACGGTGACTAGCTGAAGCCGCTGGTAGCTCGTCCGGAGGGTGTAGGCCCACGTGAACAACCGGCTCTTTGCCTCGCGAATCTCGACCTCGCCGAATTTGTTTGTGTAGTAGAGCAGTGCTGCCAGATAAAGCTCGGAAACGTATCGATACCTTGCTCGCGATGGGAGCTCGCGAAAGTCGTCGTCCGTGGACGCGAAGTGGCCCCAAGACTTTTCCTTGCCCTCGTTCCCGTCCTGTTCATCGAAGCCCTCTTCGCGGAGTCTTCGTAATTCTGCCAACATGAACGTAACCATCTCGAAGAAGGACCGTCCTGCGACCACGGGTGCGTCGATTTGGAAGCGCGTTCGGTTGGTCGTCCGGTTCGCTTCATCGGAGTGCTCAACCCAGGCCGCGAGCATAGGCACGGCGGTTTGAGCAGCGAGGTGGTAGCGCGCGGCGGGCGTGCTTGCCAATTTGGGTGTCAAGCCCTTGAAGGAGTCGATGTATCGCGTTGAGAAAGTTGGTGCCGAAAGTCCACGCGTCCACCGCTTGATACGCCAAAGGTACGTTGAGAAGAGCCGGTCGAGCTCTGCATCGGGGACATTCTGCCAACCCTCGACGAGGGCTTCTCGCATAGCGTCAGACTCGTCGCTCATCTCGCGCAGATGGTATGCCTTCAGCAAATCGTGTGGCAGCAGGGACTTGCCCCGATAGTTCTGTGAGTCGAAAACCCGAAAAGCCTCGTCCGCGTCATCCGTCTCCACTCGAATGATTTCGCAGGTGCTACGGATGAAGTCAGCAAAAGCTTCAGCTGGCTCCTCCATGTGTCTGACACGACGGGCCAACTCTGTACGGACCCGAACTACGCGAGCGGCTGGGTCCTCCTGCTCGATCGGCAGGACCTCGATATGGCCTTCGCTCGCCTCATCAAGTAGATCCAGCAATATTGTCAGGGTCAAGAGACGCTGCTGGCCGTCGACAACGTGGATCTGAACATTCTCGTTGTCCCTATGGAGGATAACGGCGCCGAGCACATACGAAGGCCATTGAACCTGGTCCGCATGTGGCAAAGCGTTCGGCGCAGCGTTTTCTGCCTTGAATGCCTCACGGATGTCGTCGAAAAGTTGGAGCGCAGTGGCAGGTTCCCAGCTGTAGGGCCTTTGATAGGACGGGATCGTCAGTCCTTCATCTAATAGCTCACCAACGGTGACAACTCTGACGCCCTTCTCGCGATCAATAGCCACACGACACCCCCCTCGCAGATTGGGCAACCAACCTGCAGCCCGTCATTGAGACTCTAGAGGACTAGCTGCCCTACACAGTGTTTCGGGTATCGATCTACAGCGCGTGTCCTATGAGAGCTCTGCTTCGCGGCACGGGTAGACCTATACCAAAGATGAACTGGCAAAGCTGAAGAGCTACCAGAAAGCTGACCTCCCGATCGTCGATATAGCAGCCGCCGTGGAACGAACCGTGCTCGGAACCGGAAGGCGAATGATTGACCTTCAGGTGCCCTAATCCTGGGCACCAGGACCCGCTTATAGTTCCAGTCCTAAGATGGAACCAGTGTCGGAACAAGGAGGACAGGCCGTAAACTTCAGGGACGGAATTTTGAAATTGGGGGCAACAATCATGCCAGAAGCTACCTACGGTTCGGCTGCGGTGAGGCCTGCTGCCTCGACCCCTCAGCTTGGTGCGCTAACGGATGTATTGCACAAGCTGAGGATCTTGGCCGGCCAGAACAAGCTGCCGACGGGTGCACAGCCCTCGCGACGCAATTTCGCTGCCTTGCGCGCAGTTTGCCGCGATAAACCTAGGAACCTTCTGTCTCGTCTCACCGAGTCGCCCCATGCGGGCCTAGCGGCACTGTCCTCGACGTTGCTTCTCACGAAAGGCTAGGCCATGCTGATCAAGCCCGTGTCGCTCCTCCGAGACCTGCACTTATTGGACACTCCTGTGGCCTACGTCCGCAGATCAGATGTCCATCTGCTTACCGCCAGGCGGAACGCCTGGAACAACAAAATGCTTAATCGATACACGACTACCGCACCCGCTTTCAGTACCGTAATGTCGGCGTGGAAATCAGCGGAGGGGCGAAGGGGGCCTGGAACCTATTTCGAGATTGACGAGATACCGTCGTTGGTGTTCGATCTTGACGGGTTTAGCTTGGTCGTAATCCACATTAATGCTTCTCAGGTGTTCAAATCTTGGAAGATTCCTGCGGCACTGGCCCCCCGTGATTCCCCGATGACGGGTCTTGAGGTCCTTAGATTGTTTTCCGGCGGTCATTACAGGGAAGCATCGTCAGGTTGGCGAATTTCTGACGGAGAACCTCACGTCATCCTTGGAATCGTGGAAAGCGCCGCAGTTGCCACTTCCTATGGCGAGACTCACGTTCTTTTGAGGCGCTCATCACCTAAGTCCGGAAAGTTGACCTTCAACATTGCGCAAAGGACTGGCGCCAATGCTGCGCATCTGGAACGCATAATTGAAGAGTTAGGCCACCTGACTCTTCAAAAATACCCCGTACACGACATCCACCAGTGGGGCGGCGAGTATTTCTGCAAAACGGACACCAGGAAGCTCTATAACACAGAACCGCAGCGCCTGAACGACTACGGATTTCCGGTCCCCCTCACCGCAGCTCACGAGCCCCCGGCGTTCTGCGCGGCGTGCCTCCGATGGTTTAACGGCAGGCGCCCCGAAGGGGGCGGATAACACCGAGCCCTGGGCTTGCGTTGAAAGCTCTGATTGGCACCTAGTTCAGCACGTAGTGGTCGGTGCGGCAGGCTAGCTCCCGGCGAGAATCGCCAGATACGGACCAGCGTGATTCCGGGGTTTGTTGGACTACTGCTCAGCGGTCGCAAAACCGGCAGGGCTATCGACTTGAGTGGCTTGAAAAGGACTCTCCCGATTACGGTCCTGGCTCAAACGACGCAACGGCTCGTCAAACGTCCTCGGGAACAACACCGTGGCCACACTTTGGGGTCAACCAGGACCGCCTGAGCCGGTAGGCGCCCACAGGGAAGCTTGGGTATCCCCGCCCCAAAAGATCAACCTATTGGCACACTGACCCGGATAGGTGGGCGGGTCAGGGACACCCGCTGCTCGATCCCGACCGGCACGTGACCTGCGGACTAGGTAAGTTCCTGGAATGCAGTTTGGAGCTTCCCTGTCACATCTAGGCCGGAAGTTCGAGCCGCGGCCATCCGTATCCGCCATCCTTGGCTGTGGGGTTTAGCTATTGACTCTGCTTCATCCCTGGATAGCTCGCGCGCCCAATCAATCATCCAAGTCGCCCGATCTATGGCCACAACGATGGCAGCATCAAATTCAAATTCCTTGAAGGCCCAGTGCCTGAGGTCTCCTTTCGGAAGCGATCTCATCTTGACCTGGAGCCCCCGGTCGTCACTAGTAATCACATCCACGGATTTCGTCCCAACCGGCGCCAGCCGCCCGTTGTATGCCACGGCGACGGTCCGCTCAATAAGCTCGCCAGCAAGTGATGAAGACGTTCGCACATGGCCGCGGCTTGTAATCTCTTCGTCGATTCCGCTCCGTAGCACGAGCAAGTCACCCAAGGACATTTGGTGTAAGTGGATGTTCATGCACCCATGTAATCAGTTAGAAGCTAATTCTCGACGAAGTCGCGGCTGTGTTTACAAGACCTAGTGGAGATCTAAGGAATCCGAGCTTTGTTCCGGCTCGGTAACTAAAGCGCCTCAAGCTGCACGACTCGGGCAGTACACGACCGACGCTCCTTCTCGCGTCTTTCATCAACGCCTGCCCTGCGCAGGGGCCAGGATCGGGACAGATCGCGTCTCAAGCTCGGCTGGACGCACCCGTCGGCTGGCTCTTGTTGCCTGTGGAGTGAGCTTCCTTGAAATTCGTACTGGCAGCGAGCGGCCCATCAGCGGAAGCTCGGCGTCGCAGCCATGGCTGATCCGCGCGCTTTTGCCGAGTGCGTGGCCAGGCGGAAGATCACCGACACGAACGCCTCGATTGGACGTACGAGCCCGCCGGAGACCAGAACTACATGGGGAAATTCCTCTTCATCGCCGAAACTACAGGCCCGACGGCCTCTGAACCGCTGAACGTTGCGCCATGCTTCGAGCTCGTAAGCCGAGGGTTCTGTCATGCCGCAAGTTCGGTGGCCCAGTTGGGTTTGTATTGTGCAAGTCCTTTCAGACGCCCCAGTGCGGTGTGCGACGTCAGGCCCCGAACCTAATCAAGTAAATCGTGCTCGCCTACCTCGCCGCGCCTCTGCGCTACTTTCATGGCGACCCGCACTGCCTTTACTCGGATGTAATTGAACGTCCTGACGACTTCTCCCGGCGACGCGTTGCTTGTCTCCAGGGACCACCGGACCAGGCAGTCGTACTCCTCGCGCTCCTCAAGGTCCTCAGGCAGGGAGTTTTCGGGCACGGACGCCATGTAAGCGTCGGCAAGGCTGTGGCAGTGCTCCCCGGTGTAGTAGTTTTTTACGAAGCCGGCCTCCATGGCCGCGGCCAGTTCTGCGCTGTATGCGTTGCCTTTTATTGTGTACTCCTCTTTTGTTGAGGGTCGTCATCCGACCGCACCCCTCCGGGCCGCATAGCCCCGAGGGGCGTTCTTTCCACAATTCGGAAAATGACGTCGACTGCCAGTTTTCCTATGATCCCATTTCGATGTATCTAACGGCGATGCACCCGCCCTCGCTGCTACGGCCGCCCACGGGAGCGGCTTACGTATAGGCGTCCTGCTTCCGCTCCTTCAGTCGTCAGAAGCGTCCACCTCGGGAGGGAAGACTGCTAAATGCCAGCGCAGAAGTCCGGCGTCCCTGCATTCCCGGCCGATCCGCAGCCCGTCCAGGAGTTTCTTAGCAGCGGATTCCCTGGGCACGTCAGTGACGTGCCAGTTCGGGTTTTCGCCAGTTGGGGCTTCCCAGCCGGCGGAAACCAGGAAGTCCGAATTGAGCGGCCAGACATCAGCAGAAAGAAATTCCTCAGAAACAAGTTCCAAGGACAAACCGGATTCGCGCGGAGTGGCCTGCGCATATGGTGCACAGTCCTCCCCCGTTCCGTACCCGTATTCGATGCTGAGGAAGTCGTCATCTTTGAGCCACAGCAGCTCGTCCGTCAGCGACTCCACAGCATCGGCCCACAGAATCACTTGTCCGGATCCTTCCGTGGCCAAGCTCTGCCATTCGCCTTGGCCGTTGGAGGGCGAACTCGTCCTAGCCTCCCCCGACGGTAGTTTCTTAGACCACCTAAGTTGCGCGGGATTCGTCACGCCGCGGCATTCCCGCAAGCCGGCGAGGAGAGTTGACGCGATGTCCCCTAGCGGGACGGACTCCTTGATCCACACGTCATTCGCATCTCGGACGGCTGCCCAGCCCAGTTCGAGCATCCGTCTGACATCCTGGGGCCAGTCCTCGGTCCCGACTACAAGGGCTGAGGGGAATGAGCAATCGGCCCCCTCTGCCGTGATTGTTGCCGTCGCAAACAGCGGAATATCCAGGTCCTCGCCTTCTTCCACGACCCGGATCTCGAATGAGGCGCCCTCCGGAGTCTCGGACACGGTTTCGGAGACCTCGTGTTGGACTCGGCGCCACTCGTTCTCAAAGTCGCCTGCTGGGTCCTCCCCGGCCAGGTCCGTGCTCCCCGCCACCAACCTCAGTCCATTACTCAAGACCCCAAACTCGGCGTGCATGCTGAGCAGCGATGGTCGTTCCACTCCCCGCACGACCTGCTGTTTCACCCAGTCGTCGTATGCGAATTCAGTCTCAGGAGAATGATCTAGCTCCGATGCCGTTTCTGAAAAGTCGAGCGCAGCATGGATGAAGTCCTGTCCCTGCCAGTTCCGTGCCTGCAGGATCGGGGAAAGGCCTACCGCAGTTAGGGCCCCATTCCACGAGCCTCCGCCGAGCAGAGCGGACACAGTTTCAGCTGGGACCGGCCAGTCCAGGTAGTCGGATTCATCAAGAAGTTCTCGGAACCGGGCCCGGCCCAGATCGTACTCCCGCGCGTAGAGCTGCCTACCCGGTGCACGATTCAGCTGCCTCAACGCCCCCAGAACGAAACACACCCCACTTCGCCGCGCTGAGGCAGGCGCACCGGACAAGAAGCGTTCGAGGTCCTCCACGACGCGTACTTCCGCCGGTGAAAGCGGTTCAGCCAGGTCTGCGCTGAGCCCCTCGAGCATGCCGTAAACCGCGAAGACGCCATAGTCGAGATAGGGGGAATGGCAGCCCATCGGGTAGTCGACGTTAAGGATTACTTCGGGGCAGATTTCCCTGTAGAGGTCGGCAGCCAGGCTGTGCAGCCAGTGGAACCTGTGCTTAAGAACCATGGACCTGCGCACTGATTCCGGCTCTTGGCCACCATAAACAAGGCCGCGATCCACGTCGTCCTGGATGAGTTGACGCAGCGAACGGATTTCCGCCGCGATGGCGTCCGCACGGCTTTGTTCGTGCTCGTCCGTTACGGCGTCCCTAAGACGGTTAAGGAACCGCTTTGGGGACTCAGCAACTTCATACAGGGTGGCTATCCGCTCCCCCTGGGCGTAAGCGTCCACAATCATTTCCCAGCTTTGGCTCCAACCGGTCGAAGTTACCTCAGGTACGTTCGTCGACGGCAGATTCGAGTCCTCCTGGAGCAGGCGCAGGGAGGCCTCGACGTCGGTCCCGGCGTTCACGACTCCCCGCATGACCCCGCTGGCCCAATTGGCCAAGGACGCTTCTGCCTTTTCACCGCCCGGAGCCGGGAGCCGGCCGAACCGCGACAAGAACTCCGTGTAGTCGATAAGCCGTTGTTCGTGGCGGACTTCGCGCGCCGACTTCAAGGTGTCCGCATACTCAAGCACACGCGAGATCTCGTTAGAGATTGACGCTCCAGCCGTGCGGAGCTTGCGGTGCTTGACCAACCACGCATAGACCGTTGATGCGGATCCTGGGATGTGGCCTGCTGCCTTCAGCGCCGCCATGACTCTTACGGACTCCGCGTTCTCCCGGTCAAGGTTGGCCTGCCTCTTCTTGGGGGGCTCAACGGTCTTAGCGGTCGCCGCTATTCTGCTGCACTCGGCTATGAGTTCAGTGATTTTTTCATTGATTTCCGCACCGCCGGCTGGCCGGGAACCGTCGAGACGCCGCTTGACCCAAAAGGCAAGGTTTTTTTCGTCCTTCGGCGCCAACTTCGCGAACCCGGGCATGCGTCCGTTAGCTTTGACGAATTCACTCAACTCCTCCAAGCGCGAATCACGTTTGTGATCTGTGTGGGCCTTAAGTCGGTCCGCCAGCGCCAGCACTTCCAGGGTTTCCGGCGCCATTTCGGCGCCCGCATCGCGAAGGCGACGCGCATTTACGATCCAGCCGTGTGTCTGGCTGTCTTCGGTGCTTGAAGGGACGTGGTCGGCGCACTCAAGCACCTTTCGTACTCTCTCCCTTGCCCCGATCTCGTTGAATTCTGCGCGCGATGGGTACTTGTCGTAGAGATCGAGGATGCTCTGGCGGCGCTCGGCGTACTCGCTGGGCTCGTACGCGCGGGTGCTTTCGCGAGCGTGGTTACGCATCCAAGCCGCAATCGTCCGCTCTTTCTCCTCATCCAGACTGAGCGCACCGGTGTCGGCGAAGCTGGCCCGAGGAATGTGCCCGTGTTGGGCGCACCATTCCTGGGCCTCCAGCAGCATTGCCTCAGGATCAGCGTTCCTCCTGGTCGCCAGGGCGCCGGGAACTGTGCTAAGCAATTTGATGTCATCCTGCGGCATGGTCCCATCTTTGAACGACATGAGCTTGTTGATGAGCCACAGGGCGAGCCCGCGCTCTTCTTCCCGCGTGCTCAGTGGCATCCGCCCGTGCTCGGCGTGGAATGCCTCGAGGTCCGCAACCCATTCTGCGAGTGGGCGGACTCTTCGCGTTGAACTAGCCGGCACCAAGGGCTCAAGCAAGTCCGAGCGTTCGGCGGAAAGTTCTCCCTTATTGCGTGCGATAACCTGAAAATTCAGCCATGCAGCGAGACTGCGTTCGGATGGATTGACGGCCCCGTAAAGCGGGCGCCGTCCGTTTGAGCGAATGAATTCTGCGAGCTCCGTAATGCGATCTGCATACGTCTGCCGCGGAGTAAGCGCGTCCCCAAGATCCTCGAGCAGTCTCAGACGATCCTCGGCCAGCTTGCCGGCGTTCCTCAGCGTCTGCTGCGAAATAACCCACCGTCCCAAGGCGGCTTCGACCGCGTCCTTGGACTCTGCCCTTGGGCGGCGGCCGGTTTGCTCAATGAACGCCTTTAGATCACCGTAGCGGGCCATGAACCGGTGTTGCTGGTCTTCGAGTGACATAGCCGTCCTAGTCTCCAATTCCTCAAGCCTTAAGGAGGCCCACTTCACGCGCTTGTGTGCAGTGGGCCGGGGGTCCCCCGATACCGTAACGGCTGGGGTGCCTGTTCTCTGGCCGCAACTTCAAGGATTCGAATAACGGGAAGACAACGAATCCTCTTAGGCCTGCCTACCCCGGAATCTGGATCCGTGCCGCTTCCTGGAGCAGCGGATCGGCAATCATCACCGTTACCGGCCCGACCGCGACGTCGAAGGCGACGAAGCCCCGCGACTTGTCCCCCGGCATAACATCCCCTGCAGGCAGCTGGTTGTCGGCGAACATCTGGAGGTCGGCCTTCCGCCCATTGGCGTCCTTGGCCGAGAAGTACAACGGATTGGACGTGGTCTTCCCCGATTCTGTTTCCCACAGCACCTCCAGCAGCAGGAAACTGCCGCTCTTGGGTGCGGTCGCGAACGCCGTCGTCGTGACAGCGTCAGTGCGGACCGCAGAAACCACCGTGATCCGGGCGACGTTGCCGTTGCGCATCTTGACACTGAAGGGAACGCCGACGGCGGGAGCGGCCGGAGCCGCCGTCGCGGGCGGCGCTGCTGGCGCGGCGGCCGGCACAGCAGCCGCCGAGGCAGAAGCCGGCTCGGAAGCAGCCGCGGCAGCGGACGAAGGCGGCCCTGCGGGAGCGGCTTCGCTCACCTGCTTGGAGCCGCCGGAGCACGACCCCAGCGCGATGCCCAGTACCAGGACACCGGCCGGGATGAGGAACCGCTTCTTCTTGAAGAACGGACGGGCCTCGGTGGAGGCGGTTTCGGCGTCGGGCGCCGGAGGTAACTGCTGGGTCATGAGGGTGATGCCTTTCTCGGATGATGGTGGGTTGCTGCTGGCTGTTACTGCTTTTCCCATTTGCCGCAGCGGCTGGACTTGAAGTCCTGGCCGGCAGACAAAGCCACGGTGGGCCGGCCACCGCCAGGAATGTCGTTCTCGATGATGTTGCTGCCGTTGCTGCCAGTGGCGTAGATGCCCCAGTAGCAGGTGGAGCCGACGTCGCCGGCCGCGCGGTAGGTTCCCGGTTCGATGTCCTTACCGACAGTCCAGGTGCCGTCGCCGATCGCGTTGGCTGCCTTGGTCTTTTCGGCGCCGGTCACAGCCTCTTCGCGCTTCTTCACCGCGGCTTCAGCAGTCTTGTTGGCCGCTTCCGCCGCGCCGACTGCCGATTCGCGGGCGCCCACCTTGGACTCGCGCGTAGCCATGCCGCCCTCCAGTGAGTCGTACTTTGTCTTCAGCGACGCGAAGTCGGATTTGGCTGAGTCGCGCTCCGACTCAACAGATGCCTTCTCCCCGGCCAGCGTTGCGTAGGCGTCGCTTGCCTTCGGATCCGGAAGGGTCGAGCCGAAGGCGGCAGCCCCGGCCAGGATCGCAACCGCAGCGACGGCTGCCAGGATGCGCTTTGTGCGGCGCGGTTTTCGCGGTTCGGCGGCAGGCGCGTCACCGCCGGCCGGGCTGGTCTCGGTGTTCAACATGTCTCGTCCTCTACTCATGGATGGGCTGAACGGCGGCGGGATACCGATCCCCCAATGCGTGGTTCCCCGCCGCCGCCGCAGCTCCGCGAGATCCCGCCGTAGCTGCAAGATCGAAGCTAGGCCCATCGAAGCCGATTCCACGCGCCAAAAACTGATAACCCCCCTTATCAGAAAATCAGCCCTGCACACCCGAGCCTCCGCTAGGCTGGGCGAACGCCATCAGAAGGGGGGACCGCCGTGGAGGCAGCATGCACACCGCTGAACCTGACGCTGTCCGACGTCGCGGCCCTGGCCCGCGTCCAGCGCCCGGTCGTTTCCATGTGGCGCAAGCGCAGCGCCGGGTCGGCTCAGCCCTTCCCGGCACCGACAGCACTGGAGGCCGGCCGCGAGTTGTTCGACGCCGACCAGGTTGGCGCGTGGCTCGAGGCCACCGGTCGCGGCAACAACGCCGAAGCGCGGAACGACGCCGCCGCCTTTGCGGCACCGGCCACTCGTGACCAGCGGGAGATCTTCAACGCCCTGACCTCGTTATTGGCGCTAAAAGTACTGACCGGCCGGCAACTGGCACCGCTCGGCACCGACCAGCTGCTGGACGTCGGGGACGAATGCGATCCGGACGACCACTTGCTCTACTCCGAACTTGAGGCCCTTAGGGACGAGCTACCTGCGTTGGCTAGCTACGCCGACCGATTGACTGACAGTTCATACAGCGCGCCCGCAGCCTTCGAAGGACTCCTGGCCGATCGCTTCCGGACCGGCCTTCGCGAACTTGCAGACACAGCCCTCACGGCATCGGCCCTGTCATTGGTCGCGGCGGCCGCCACGGCGCTGGCCGCCACCCTTGACGGCCGTCCGGTCTTTGTCGATCCGACGGCCGGCGGCGGCGACCTCCTGGTCGCCGTCGTCCGCGAACACGCTGATGCCGCTCCGGTGTCCGTCCTGGTCACGGACGACGACGGCGCTGCCGCGCGCCTGCTGCGGCGGCGGCTCGCGGTGCACGGTGCCGACACGGGCCGGGTCAACACCTGGAGCGAGGACGGTCTCGCAATCTCCGGGCCGGCCGTTCACGTGGCCCAGTACCCCTCCCCCGGCAACCCAACCGCCACAGCCGAGGAAATCCTGGCGGGGATCGAAGACGTGGTCCTCCAGATGGACGACGCCCAGCGCGCGGTGCTGATCGCCCCTGCCCGGGTGCTGTCGAGTCCCCTGACCGGACCAGCCGGCAACCTGCGGGGCGACCTGTTGCGCTCGGGCCGGGTCCGGGCCATCATCCAGCTGCCGCCGGGTCTGCTCAAGGCCAAGCCTCGGGAGCTCCAGGCCCTCTGGATCCTCGGGCCGTCCTTCGCTGAAGTCCCGATCGTCGACCGCTGGACCATGGCGGCGGACCTCAGCACGCGGCAGCTCACGCAGGACGTCAGCCAGGACCTGGTCAGCGACGTCGTGGCCTCGATGGGCGACCGCTGGACTCTTCGTGCGCATTCCTTCCGCTTCGCGCGCCTCATTCCCACCCGCAGCCTGCTGGCCAGCAAGGGACCCCTCGTACCGGCGGCCGCGCCAGCGGCGACGCGGGCCAGGGCCGGCGCCGAGTCAGCGCTCAGGATTGACGAACTGCTCAGGTCAGGGAACTTCGGGTCTACGGAGGCCGGGCTTATGGTCGAGCCGGTGGGGGCTCCGGCGGCAACAGGCACCGCTAAGATCGAGGACCTGCTCCGCGCGGGCACCCTCCGGTACATCAAGGGCAACCGGATCCCGGAGGCAACCGCGACCACACCAGACGGCACCAGGCTCCTCGGACCGGCGGACCTCCTCAACCCGCACACTGCGCCGCGGCGCTACATCGACCTTCTCGACTTTGCCGCCGGCAATCCTTCCGGCCGGCTCACCGAACCGGGCGACGTCGTCTTCTGCACCAGCCCCCGGCCCGCCGCCCTGGTGGACATGCAAGGCGGATCCGCCGTCGTGTTCCCCGCCCGCGTGCTCCGGATCGACGCCGGCGACCCCGGCGGCCTGCTGCCCGACGTCGTCGCCGCGGACATCAACGCGCTCCCCGGGGCGGACAAATCCTGGCGCCAGTGGCGCCTGCGCCGCGTGCCGGACGCCCAACGTAACCAGCTCGACGCATCCCTTGCCCGGCTGCAACACGGGCAGCATCTGGCGCGTGAACGCCTCAAACGGCTGGAGGAACTCGCTACCCTGATTACGGACGGCGTAGCGGGCGGAAGCCTCACCCTGACAGACCCCAGCACTAAGCTCGCCGAACCACAGACCAAAGGAATCCAGTAATGCCCGCCGCAAAAAGAAGTACAGCGCTGAAGGTGGACCTCGCCCCGTCCACTATGAAGGAACTCAAGGATACGCTCTGGAAGGCCGCAGACAAGCTGCGCGGATCCATGGATGCTTCCCAGTACAAGGACGTGATCCTCGGCTTGGTGTTCCTCAAGTACGTCTCGGACGCCTTCGAGGAGCGCCGGGGGCAGATCCAGGCCGAGCTGGAAGCCGACGGGCTTAACGAGGAACAGATCGCCCAGTTGATCGACGACGTGGACGAGTACACCGGCCGCGGCGTGTTCTGGGTGTCGGAACGGGCACGCTGGACCTACTTGGCCGAGAACGCCAAGGGCCTGCCCGCGATGGACGGCGCCGAGCCCAAGCAGATCGGTCAGCTCATCGATGAAGCCATGGACCTCATCATGGCGGACAACAAGAGCCTCGCCGCGACGCTCCCGCGCATCTACAACCGGGACAACGTGGACCAACGGCGCCTCGGCGAGCTGCTGGACCTGTTCAACTCGGCCCGCTTCACCGGCCAGGGCGCAAGCAAGGCCCGCGACCTGCTCGGCGAGGTGTACGAGTACTTCCTGGAGAAGTTTGCCAAGGCCGAGGGCAAGCGCGGCGGCGAGTTCTACACCCCCGCCGGCGTCGTCCGTGTCCTCGTGGAGGTTCTGGAGCCGCATAGGGGCCGGGTCTACGACCCCTGCTGCGGCTCCGGCGGCATGTTTGTTCAGGCCGAGAAGTTCCTGGCGGCGCACAACATGGAGGGCTCGGACATCTCCGTCTACGGCCAGGAGCTCAACGAGCGCACCTGGCGGATGGCCAAGATGAACCTCGCCATCCACGGCCTCAACGCCAACCTCGCCTCCCGCTGGGGTGACACCTTCGCCCGCGACCAGCACCCCGAGCTCATCGGCAACAACGGCGCGGACTTCATCATGGCCAACCCGCCGTTCAACATCAAAGACTGGGCCCGCTCCGAGTCCGACCCCCGCTGGAAGTACGGCGTGCCCCCGGCCGGCAACGCCAACTACGCATGGATCCAGCACATCATCTCCAAGCTGGCTCCCGGCGGCAGCGCCGGCGTGGTCATGGCCAACGGCTCCATGTCCTCCAACTCCGGCGGCGAGGGCGAGATCCGAGCCCAGCTCGTGGAGGCGGACCTGGTCTCCTGCATGGTCGCCCTGCCCACGCAGCTTTTCAGGAGCACTCCTATCCCCGTGTGTACATGGTTCTTTGCCAAGGACAAGACCGCCGGCAAAAGCGGCTCCGTTGACCGCACCGGGCAGGTGCTCTTCATCGACGCCCGGAACCTCGGCTACATGGTGGACCGTGCCGAACGCGCCCTCGCGGACGAGGACATCGCCAAGATCGCCAACACCTACCACGCCTGGCGCGGCACCGCTTCGGCAGTTGAGTCGGGGCTCGCCTACGACGACGAAGCCGGCTTCTGCTACTCGGCCAGCCTCGCAGAGGTCAAAGCCGCGGACTATGCGCTGACGCCGGGACGGTTCGTCGGGGCAGCCGATGTGGACGACGACGGCGAGCCTATCGACGAGAAGATAGCGAGGCTCTCAAAGGAGCTGTTTGCGCACTTTGAGGAGTCTGCGCGGCTAGCCGCAGTTGTGCGCGAACAGTTGGGGCGAGTCCTGTGAGCAAGGGAGTCGTGCCGCTGCGAGAAATTGCCGAAATCGAGGTCGGCTACGCATTCAAGAGTAGCGAGTTCTCCTCGGACGCTAGTGGAGTGAAACTATTGCGGGGAGACAACATTGCTCCTGGATCGGTTCGTTGGGACCGCACCGAACGATGGCCGGAGTCGGCGCCAGTTGCCAGCCGTTACAGGCTGCAAGCTGGAGATATCGTGCTAGCTATGGATAGGCCCTGGGTGGGAGGCGGTCTGAAGTTCGCTCGGGTTCGGGCCGTAGATCTGCCTGCATACCTAGTCCAGCGAGTTGCTCGAATACGCGCGTCGGAAGGTACCAATCAAGATTATCTTTCCGCTGTCATTGGAGGTCAGGCCTTCACTGATTACATCCTTTCAGTGCAGACCGGGACGTCAATTCCGCATATCAGCTCCCGCCAGATAGGCGCCTTCGAAGTCCAATTGCACGGACTCGCAGATCAATCTGCGATAGCCGGCGTACTCGGACCGCTCAATGACAAAATTGCCGTCAATACTAAAGTCGCCAAGACGGCCATGATGCTTGCCGAAAAGTTGTACATTCGAGAGTGTGCTTCGTCGCAATACACCATGCAGCCGCTGGGCCGTTTTGCGACGACCGTGTTGGGGGGAACGCCTAGCCGGGACAACCTAGAGTTCTGGAGTGAGGGCACGGTGCCTTGGCTAAACTCGGGCAAAGCCAACGAAGACCGTATTATCCAGCCTTCCGAATACATCACCGAAGCGGCACTACAACGCAGCGCGGCAAAATTGATGCCAGAAGGTGCAACGGTTATTGCGATTACGGGTGCCACCCTCGGGCAGGTCGCTCGCCTGGAAATCGAAGCCAGCGGAAACCAGTCACTTGTGGGCGTCTGGACGGAAGAAAGGGCGCTCAACGACTGGCTTCACTTTGCAATACGCGAGCAGATTCCAGAACTGCTGAAAAAGGCGACCGGTGCTGCGCAACAGCACGTCAATAAGCGAGACGTTGACGCTCTCGAAGTACCTTTTGTCGTTTCTCAGGGGCTCGCCAGGTTCTCCGACATCGCCAGCCCGCTGTTGCGGGCGGCAGCCGCCGCCGACGTCCAAAACCTCAGCCTCACAGCCACCCGGGACGCCCTCCTCCCGCAACTGATGTCCGGCAAGCTCCGGGTCATGGATGCCGAAAAGGTCCTGGAGAACGCGGGAGTATGAGGTCGGACGAACTGATTTGAGCCAGCGGCTCTGATTCCAAAGCAGGGCTTGCATAAAAATCTGAGCATGACATCCGGTCCATCAGGGGGAACCAACGTGACAGCAACACCCGCCGTAGCCTTTTCCGAAGCCGACTGGGAAGGCATGGCCCTGGAACTCCTGGCCGAACCACTCGGCTGGCGACCCGGTGCCGGGCAAGACATCGCGCCTGGCACCGGTGCGCGGGATTCCTGGGACGAACTGCTGATCCGCCCCCGGCTACTCACAGCCCTGCAACGCTTCAACCCGACGGTTCCCGCCCAGTACCTGCAGCAGGCCCTCGCAGAGATCGCCTCGCCCAAGTCCAACGACGCCATCACCGAGAACCACCGCATCCACAACTACCTCGTGGACGGCTACCGGCTCAGCTACATTGACTCGGACGGCAACGAGGCCAACCCCACCATCCACCTGCTCAGCTCCGATCCGGACCAGAACGACTGGCTCGCGGTCAACCAGGTCACCCTGGTGCAGGGCGACTACAAACGCCGCTTCGACGTCGTGCTCTACTGCAACGGCATGCCGGTGAGCATCATCGAACTGAAGAAGGCCGGCAGCGCCACGGCCGACGTTGCCTCCGCGCACGCCCAGCTGCAAACCTACCTGCGCGAGTTCCCCATGGCGTTCCGCTTCTGCGTGTTCACGCTCGCCTCGGACGGGATCCAGGCCAAGTACGGCACGCCGTTCACTCCCCTGAACCACTTCTCACCGTGGAACGTCGACGACGACGGCGTGCCCGTCGCGCCTGGATACATAGAAGACGGCGAAGCCGTAACCGCGCTGGAGACAGCGCTGCAGGGACTCTTTAACCAGGAGCGGTTCCTCCAGCTGGTCCGCAACTTCACAGCATTCGATGAAGGATCGGACGGGCTGTCCAAGAGGATCGCGAAGCCGCACCAGTACTTTGCCGTGACCAAAGCGGTGGGCAGCACCGTCCAAGCGGTGGAGAGTAACGGCAAGGCCGGCGTCGTCTGGCACACCCAGGGCTCGGGCAAGTCCATGGAAATGGAGCTCTACGCCAACCTGGTGGCCCGGCATCCGAAGCTAAAGAACCCCACCGTTGTCGTCATCACCGACCGCAACGAACTCGACGGCCAGCTCTTCGAGGGCTTTAGCCGCAGCCTGCTGCTGGCCGAATCCCCCAAACAGATCCGAAAACGTTCCGAACTGCGGGACGAGCTGAGCAACCGCACCACTGGTGGCATCTACTTCACCACGCTGCAGAAGTTCGGCCGGAGCAAGTCGGAGAAGGACGCCGGCGCCGAGCACCCGCTGCTGTCCGAGCGGCGCAACATCATCGTGGTGGTGGACGAGGCGCACCGCTCGCACTACGACGACCTGGACGGCTACGCCCGGCACCTCCGCGACGCTTTGCCGCACGCGACGTTGATTGCCTTCACCGGAACACCGATCTCCTTCGACGACCGCAACACCCAAGACGTTTTCGGCGAATACATCGATATTTACGACCTCTCCCGGGCGGTGGAGGACGGCGCCACGGTACCGGTCTACTTCGAGCCGCGGCTGATCAAAATAGGGCTGGCGTCGGACGTCACGGAGGAGATCCTGGACCAGGCAGCCGACGAGGCCACCCTGGGGCTGGACGAAACCGAGCGGGCGCGGATCGAGGCGAGTGTCGCCGTCGTGAACGCCGTGTACGGTGCGCCGCAGCGGATCGCGGCGCTGGCCGCTGACCTGGTGGTGCACTGGGAGAACCGCAGGGCCCGGATGGGGAAGTTCATCGAGGCGCCGGGCAAGGCGATGATCGTGGGCGGGACGCGGGAAATCTGCGCGAAGCTGTACACGGCCATCGTGGAGCTGCGGCCGGACTGGCACTCCGATGACCTGGCCAAGGGCAAGATCAAGGTGGTCTACTCCGGGACAGCGTCCGACGTTCCGCCGGTCTCCGATCACGTGCGCCGAGACTCTGCGAACGCTGCGGTGAAGGAACGGCTCAAGGATGTGGACGACGAGCTGGAGCTGGTGATCGTCAAAGACATGATGCTCACCGGCTTCGACGCCCCGCCGCTGCACACCCTGTACCTGGACCGGCCGCTCAAGGGCGCGCTGCTGATGCAGACCCTGGCCCGCGTTAACCGCACTTTCCGGGGCAAGGAGGACGGTTTGCTGGTGGCGTACGCCCCGCTCGCGGAGAACCTGGCCAAGGCTTTGGGCGAGTATACGCAGTCCGACCAGGCGAACAAGCCGGTGGGCAAGAACATTGATGAAGCCGCTGTGGCTGCACGTGGGTTGGTGGAGACCCTGCGGGGGCTGCTTGCCGGCTATGACTGGAAGGCCGTCCTGATGAAGGGCGGTCCGAAGGCGTTTGTGTCCGCCGCGACCGGGGCGGCCAACTACCTGCGCAGCCCGGAGACGCCCGGAAACCAGCCTGCCGAAGGCGAGGAGACGCTGGCCTCGAAGTACAGGCGGTTCTCCAGCCAGCTCTCCCGAGCATGGGCGCTCTGCTCGGGGTCCGAGACCTTGGCGGAACTGCGGCCGGAGATCCAGGTCTACGAAGAGACCCGGGTGTACATGGCCAAGTTCGACGCCGCAGACCGGCAGGCCAGCGGCGAGCCGGTGCCGGAGGAGATCCAGCGGCTGCTGGGCAACCTGATCGCGTCCGCAACGTCTTCGGGCGAGGTCCTGGACATCTACGAGGCTGCCGGCATGCCGAAGCCCTCGCTGGATGACCTGACACCGGAGTTCATCGCCAAGACCCAACAGGCACGGAACCCGCAGCTGGCCATCGAGGCGCTGCGGAAACTCATCTCGGATGAATCGGCGAAGACGACCCGCAACAACGTGATTCGGCAGCGCGCCTTCTCCGAACGGATCACGGAGCTGATGAAGAAGTACACCAACCAGCAGCTCACATCTGCCGAAGTTATCGCTGAGTTGGTGGAGCTCGCCCGGGAGGTCGCCGCCGAAGGCAACCGCGGCGCGCAGTTCACTCCCCCGCTGAACACAGACGAACTAGCCTTCTACGACGCTGTGGCCTCGAACGAATCGGCCGTCGAAGTCCAGGGCGAAGGTGTCCTGGCCGATATCGCGCGCGAGCTCGTGTCCGTGATGCGCCGGGACGTACGTACGGACTGGACAGTGCGCGATGACGTCCGCGCCAAGCTGCGGTCCTCGATCAAGCGACTCCTGGTCCGTTTCGGCTACCCGCCGGACAAGCAGCCCGAAGCAATCAAGCTTGTCATGGAACAGATGGAATCCATGGCACCGCGGTTTGCCGGCTCAAATCCGACGGTATGAGACCAAGGCTCGATAGTGCCCGCGTAAACAGTGTCATTCTAATTTCTACGTCTTGAAAGTTGCCCTCAGTGAGATTGCAAGAATTTGCAGTAACCAATTTTAGAAGCATCATCAACACGGAACGATTTGCTCTCGGGGATTTCACGGTCCTCATCGGTCCCAACAATGAAGGAAAATCGAATTTGCTGCGGGCGCTTGAGTTGGGCCTTGCATATTTGAAAGGCTGGGCCAGGCTCCCAAGCAACTACGGTAAATCGACGGTTCCGCACGAAATTTTGACCCACGACTGGTTGGCGCATTGGGATGAGCCTGCCCCTCGCGTCCCTAGGTACGAGTACTCAAGAGACTTTCCGATCGACCACAAGAACTACGGAGATGAAACCGGGCAGACCACGATCCGCCTCACCTTCACGCTCACGGAGGCGGAATCTCTGACTTTCAAGGAGGTTACAGGCTCACAAAATAACGGAACATTACCCATCCGCCTGACCCTGACGAAATCCTCCGTAAAACTCGAAATATTGAAGCCCGGTCGAGGAAACTCCGTCCTTGCCGCGAAATCCGTACAGATTGTACAGAGAGTTACAAGCGCACTGGACTTCAAGTATGTGCCGACCGTACGTAGCTCTGAGATCGTCATGCAGCTTGTGACCGATCTGACACAGCGCCAGCTGAGGACGCTTGCCTTGGAAGAGGATTATGCGAGCCTCACTGCGCAGCTAGGAGAGCTGCGCGACAAGGCCCTTGCCCAAGTTGACAGGTCGCTCACTTCATCCCTTCGCACGTTCCTTCCGGAGCTACAGTCGATTCGTCTGCAAACTCAAGACACGCGCGATCTTCTGCGCGTCCGATCTATCCATCTCAACGACGGTGTGGAGACCTCGCTCCAGCAGAAGGGTGACGGGATTCAGAGTCTTGCCGCAATATCACTTATGCAAGAAGCGGCTAGCGCAACGTCTGAGGCAGAGGCATTCATGCTGGCTGTCGAGGAGCCCGAATCGCATCTACATCCGGACGCGATACACCAAGTCCGGCGGCGACTGGAAGACATAGCGGAAAAACAACAGGTGGTTATCTCAACCCATAGCCCGCTTCTCGTTAACCGGTCTGACTTTTCGTCCAACATTATCGTGGAGGGGAACAAGGCGCGCGCCTGCAAGTCGTTAGAAGAGTTGCGTGATTGCCTCGGCGTCCAGCCAACTGACAACCTGATGACCGCCCGCCTGGCTATCCTAGTGGAAGGGCTAACGGATGAAACAGCGCTTACGTCGATATTAAGTGAACGATCCGAAAAGCTAGCGTCCGCTCTCAAATACCGTCAGATAGTATTCATTGCCACTAAGGGAGCGGGAAAGATCGCAAATCGGTTGACGGCACTTCGACCGTTGATCACCCCCGTCTTCGTCGCGTTTGATAAGGACCAAGCAGGAGAACAAGCTATAAAATCAAGCATCCAGCTAGGTCTCTTGAATAAATCCGATTATCTCGTCTTCAGTTCGAAGGGTCTACGCGAATCTGAATTAGAGGACTTCTACGATACGTCGATTACGATCGCCGCAGCCCGTAAGGTAACGGGTCTCACTCTTGGCGCCAAGGACCTCAACCCGCGAAACTGCAAATGGTCGCGCCGGGTCGAACGCGCGCTCGACCAGTACGGAATTGTCTTTGACCAAGATACGATTGACGAGATCAAGATTGAAGCTGCACGGCTCGTAGCCGCCAGTCCAACTACGTCGCTGAAGCTCGAGTGGTCCGAAATCGTGACCACCATGGTCTCTCGGCTGGAGAGTAAGCTCAACGACTAGGAAAAATCCTCCCCGGCGCGCATTTTGTCCCAAGAATCAGTGTCCCGCACGAGTAGCGTACGGGACACTGACTCTTGCAGTTGAATGAAGACGAGACGAGAACTAGAAGTCCCAGTCCTCATCCTCAGTATTAACAGCCTTCCCAATCACGTAGCTCGAACCCGACCCGGAGAAGAAGTCGTGGTTCTCGTCCGCGTTCGGCGACAGGGCCGAGAGGATCGCCGGGTTCACGTCGGTGACGGACGCCGGGAACATGGCCTCGTAGCCGAGGTTCATGAGGGCCTTGTTGGCGTTGTAGTGCAGGAACTTCTTGACGTCCTCGGCCAGGCCGACGGAGTCGTAGAGGTCGTGCGTGTACTGGACTTCGTTTTCGTACAGCTCGAAGAGCAGCTCGAAGGTGTAGTCCTTGATCTCCTGCTTGCGCTCCTCGGACAGGCCCTCCAGGCCCTTCTGGAACTTGTAGCCGATGTAGTAGCCGTGCACGGCCTCATCGCGGATGATCAGGCGGATCAGGTCGGCCGTGTTCGTCAGCTTGGCCCGCGAGGACCAGTACATCGGCAGGTAGAAGCCTGAGTAGAACAGGAAGCTCTCCAGCAGCGTCGAGGCCACCTTGCGCTTCAGGGGGTCGTCGCCCTGGTAGTAGTCCATGACGATCTGGGCCTTCTTCTGCAGGTTCACGTTCTCGGTGGACCAGCGGAATGCCTCGTCGATCTCCTTGGTGGAGGCCAGCGTGGAGAAGATGGAGGAGTAGCTCTTGGCGTGCACGGACTCCATGAAGGCGATGTTCGTGTAGACAGCCTCTTCGTGCGGGGTGATCGCGTCCGGGATCAGCGAGACGGCGCCGACGGTGCCCTGGATGGTGTCCAGCAGCGTCAGGCCGGTGAACACCCGCATGGTGAGCTGCTGCTCGTCCGGGGTCAGCGTCGCCCACGACTGAACGTCGTTGGACAGCGGGATCTTCTCCGGCAGCCAGAAGTTGTTGACCAGGCGGTTCCAGACGTCCACGTCCTTGTCGTCCTGGATGCGGTTCCAGTTGATCGCCTCAACGTGGCTAAGCAGCTTGACCTTCTCGGTCATGTCATCCCCTAAGAAGTTGGGTCGGTTCTCTAGTTAAAGCGTACGACGGCGGGCGGGCGCCCGCCGTCGTACTCAAGCAAAATCAACCGATATCGGTTACAACATGCACGAGACACAGTTGTCCACCTCGGTCCCTTCCAGCGCGAGCTGGCGGAGACGGATGTAGTAGATGGTCTTGATGCCCTTCTTCCAGGCGTAGATCTGGGCCTTGTTGATGTCGCGCGTGGTGGCGGTGTCCTTGAAGAACAGCGTCAGGGACAGGCCCTGGTCCACGTGCTGCGTGGCAGCGGCGTAGGTGTCGATGACCTTCTCGTAGCCGATCTCGTACGCGTCCTGGTAGTACTCCAGGTTGTCGTTCGTCAGGTACGGCGCCGGGTAGTAGACGCGGCCCAGCTTGCCTTCCTTGCGGATCTCGATCTTGGACGCCACCGGGTGGATCGAGGAGGTGGAGTTGTTGATGTAGGAGATCGAACCGGTCGGCGGGACGGCCTGCAGGTTCTGGTTGTAGATGCCGTGCTCCATGACGGAAGCCTTCAGCTCGCGCCAGTCATCCTGGGTCGGGATGTGGATGTGGGCGAACAGTTCGGCAACCTTCGCCGTCTGCGGGACCCATTGCCGGTCCGTGTACTTGTCGAAGAATTCGCCGGACGCGTACTTGGACTTCTCGAAGCCGCCGAAGGTCTGGCCGGTCTGGATGGCCAGCAGGTTGGAGGCGCGGACCGCGTGGAACACCACCGTGTAGAAGTAGATGTTGGTGAAGTCCAGGCCCTCCTCGGACCCGTAGTGGACCCGCTCGCGGGCCAGGTAGCCGTGCAGGTTCATCTGGCCGAGGCCGATCGCGTGGCTCTGGTCGTTGCCGCGGGCGATCGAGGGCACCGAGGTGATGTTGGACATGTCCGAGACGGCCGAGAGCGAGCGGATGGCCGTCTCGATGGTCAGGCCGAAGTCCGGCGAGTCCATGGCCTTGGCAATGTTCATCGAACCCAGGTTGCAGGAGATGTCCTTGCCGGTGGTGTCGTAGGACAGGTCATCGTGGTACGTCGTGGGCTGGGAAACCTGGAGGATCTCCGAGCACAGGTTGGACATGATGATCTTGCCGTCGATCGGGTTTTCCCGGTTCACGGTGTCCTCGAACATGATGTACGGGTAGCCGGATTCGAACTGGATCTCGGCGAGGGTCTGGAAGAACTCGCGGGCCTTGATCTTGGTCTTCTTGATCCGGGAATCGTCCACCATCTCGTAGTACTTCTCGGTGACCGAGACGTCGGAGAACGGCATGCCGTAGACCTTTTCGACGTCGTACGGCGAGAACAGGTACATGTCCTCGTCCTTCTTGGCCAGCTCGAAGGTGATGTCCGGGATCACGACGCCGAGGGAGAGGGTCTTGATGCGGATCTTCTCGTCCGCGTTCTCGCGCTTGGTGTCCAGGAAGCGGTAGATGTCCGGGTGGTGGGCGTGCAGGTAGACCGCGCCGGCACCCTGGCGGGCACCGAGCTGGTTGGCGTAGGAGAAGCTGTCCTCGAGGAGCTTCATCACCGGGATGACGCCGGAGGACTGGTTCTCGATCTGCTTGATCGGCGCGCCGACCTCGCGGATGTTGGTCAGCGCGAACGCCACGCCGCCGCCGCGCTTGGAGAGCTGCAGCGCGGAGTTGATGGACCGGCCGATCGACTCCATGTTGTCTTCGATGCGGAGCAGGAAGCAGGAGACCAGCTCGCCGCGCTGCTTCTTGCCGGCGTTCAGGAACGTCGGGGTAGCCGGCTGGAAGCGGCCCTCGATGATCTCGTCCACCATCTGGGTGGCGAGCTTCTCGTCGCCGCGGGCCAGGTGCAGGGCCACCATGCAGACGCGGTCCTCGTAGCGCTCCAGGAAGCGCTTACCGTCGAACGTCTTCAGCGTGTAGGAGGTATAGAACTTGAAAGCGCCGAGGAAGGTCTCGAAGCGGAACTTCTTCTTGTACGCGCGGTTGAAGAGCTCGCGGATGAAGTTCATCGTGTACTGGTCGAGGGTTTCGCGCTCGTAGTACTCGTTCTTGACGAGGTAGTCGAGCTTTTCCTCGAGGTCGTGGAAGAACACGGTGTTGTTGTTCACGTGCTGCAGGAAGTACTGGTGCGCGGCTTCGCGGTCGGCCTCGAACTGGATCTCGCCGTTGGGGCCGTACAGGTTCAGCATGGCGTTGAGCTCGTGGTAGCCCAGGCCCTGGTAGGCGGCCGGCATGGCCGGCTTCTCGCCGGGGACGGTGTGTTTCTCGACGGCGGTGTTACCGGCCATGTGGGAACTCCCGGTCACTTCGGTGTCTGCGACAGTCGTGTCCAAAATTCTTCCAATCCTTGTTGTACTCGGCTGACGTCTTCCGGCGTCCCCATGAGTTCGAAACGATATAGGTGCGGGACCTGGCATTTGGCGGCGATGATGTCGCCGGCCATGCAGTAGTTGTCCCCAAAGTTCGTGTTGCCCGCCCCGATCACTCCACGGAGCTGTTGCCGGTTCCTCGGATCGTTCAGAAAGCGGATGACCTGCTTCGGAACGGATCCCTCTCCCCCGGTCCCCCCGTAGGTGGGAAGCACCAGCACGTAGGGTTCGGTCGCCAGCAGTGCCGGTTCCCTCGCGTGGAGGGGGATGCGGGCGGCGTCGAGACCCAGCTTCTGCACGAAGCGTTTGGTGTTCTCTGAGGTGGAGGAGAAGTAGATGAGGTGGCTGCCGGTGGTGCGGACCGTGGCTGAGTCCACGGTGGTCGCTGCCAGCGGCGGTCCGGCGGTTGCCAGTGCCATGGGAGTCACCTCATCCGACGTGGTGGTGCTGTGTGGAGGCTTTCAGGCGACCGCGACGGCGGCGGCCTGCGCCAGTTCTTCGATCTTGTCCGGGCGGAAGCCGGACCAGTGGTCCTGGTCGGTGACGACGACCGGAGCCTGCATGTAGCCCAGGGACTTGAGGCGTTCGAGGGCCTCGGCATCCTGGGAGATGTCGACGCTCTGGTAGGCGATGCCCTTCTTGTCGAGAGCGCGGTAGGTAGCGTTGCACTGTACGCAAGCCGGCTTCGTGTAAACCGTAACGGTCATGTCCTGAGTCCCCTTTGTTGAAGTCTGTGGTTCGTGTCCGGTGGGGCCGACTCGGAGCAGGAATCCTTATCCGTTACTGGCCTCGCCCTGCGGTCTGCAACCGCTTCGCTCGAACTGTATGTCGATACTACATGTAGTGCAAGAGCCCCGCTTGAACCCCAAGATGATGTATTACAAGTATGTCATTTAACGCACCTTTAATCCACAGGCGAGGGCCCTCAAAATGTCCGGATTTCAGCCATTTTCCAGGACACAATCCACACCCTGTGGAGTACTTAGCCACAATTAACCACCCCGCGTGTCGCAATCTGGACGGCGTGTCGCGGGTTCTCTCAAGAGGGTCCGGGAGTGGGGCGAAGCACTACATGTAGTGGCTGAAGGCACAAGAAAGGCGGGCACCAACCGGTGCCCGCCTTTCCTCACGGTGACTCGCCTAACAAGGCCCCGCCGGGGGTCCGCCGCTGCGTAGTCCGAAGCGCTACTCCGGGCGGCTGCAGAGGATCTGTTCCACGCCCATCCGGCCCTCGGCGAAGCTGCGCAGCGCGCCGACCAGGTACAGCCGCCAGACCCGGGCGATCTCCTCGCCCATCATCTCGACGGCGGCGTCGTGGTTCTGCTCGAACCGCGCGTACCAGGCCTCGAGCGTGCGGACGTAGTCACGGCGCATCGCCTCGACGGCTTCGACCTCGAATCCGGCGCCCTCCAGGAATCCCAGGGTCTCCCCCACCGGGCGCATGTGCATGTCCGGGGCGATGAACGACTCGATGAACGGGCCGCCGCCGGGGTGCTTGCCGCGCCGGGACATCTGCTGCACGAGCACCCGGCCGCCGGGGTCCACGTTGTTGAACAGCGCGGCGGCGTACACCGGGTAGTTCCGCTGCCCGACGTGTTCGCCCATCTCAAGCGAGGCGACGGCGTCGAACGGGCCGTCCGGGATCTCGCGGTAGTCCTGCACCCGGATCTCCACGCGGCCCTCCAGGCCGCGTTCCTTGATCCGGGCGTCGATGAACGCCTTCTGTTCCCTGGAGAGCGTGACGCCGACGACGTCGACGCCGTAGTGCTGCGCGGCGTGCAGGCTGAGTGAGCCCCAGCCGCAGCCAACGTCGAGCAGCCGCATCCCGGGACGGAGCCCGAGCTTGCGGCAGACCAGGTCGAGCTTGTCCCGCTGGGCGTCCTCGAGGCCATAGCCTGGCGCGGCGTTCCCGCGGGAGTCCGTCCAGTAGCCGCTCGAATAGGCCATCTGCGGGTCCAGGATCAGGGCGTAGAAATCGTTGCTCAGGTCGTAGTGGTGGCTGATGGCGGCGCGGTCGCGGATCAGGCTGTGCAGCCGCCCCTTGACGCGGGCCTGGCTGGCCGGCGGCTCGGGCGGGGCGCCCAGGGCGCCGGCTTCCCTGGCGATCCGGGCGACGCCGGCGAGCACGGCCGGGGTGGGGCGAATCCCGGACAGGCCGCGGTCCCGGACGACCTTCCACAAGTGCTCGAGGGCCGCGTTAAGGTCGCCGTCGACGTCCAGTTCGCCGGTGACGTACGCCTGGGCCGCGCCCAGCTCCCCCGGCGCCCAGAGCAGCCGGCGGATGGCGTCCGGGGACTTGAGCCGAACGACCGGGGCCCCGGCGGGGCCTGCCTCGCTGCCGTCCCACACGATCAGCCGGACGGGCAGCTCGCCGCCGACCAGCGGTCGGAGGACGTCCGCGATGGTGCTTGCCAGCGCCCCGCTCATCCCGCCGTCCGTTCGCCGGAAGCCGCGGTCGCGCCGGTGCCGGTCTTGGGGGCCACTCGGTCCAAGACGATCTGCTGCACGTTCAGGTACCCGGTCTCGAAGCCGGCGCGGGAGTAGCACAGGTAGAACAGCCACATCCGCTGGAAGATCTCGTCGAAGCCGAGGGCGCGGACCTCCTCGGCCCTAGCCATAAAGCGCTCCTCCCACAGCCGCAGCGTCTGGGCGTAGTGCTCGCCCATGGCGAGGCGTTCGCGGACGCGGAGCCCGGTCTGCTTCTCGGTGATCTCCTCAATGGCCCGGACGGAGGGGATGACGCCGCCGGGGAAAATGTACTTGTGCACCCAGGTGTAGCTGGTCCGGGTGGCGATCAGCCGGTCGTGGCCGATGGTGATCGCCTGGATGGCGACCTTCCCGCCGGGGGCGAGCACCCGTTCGATCGTCTGGAAGTAGGTGGCCCAGTACTCGTAGCCGACCGCCTCGATCATTTCGACCGAGACGACGGCGTCGTACTCGCCCTCCACGGCCCGGTAGTCCTTGAGTTCGATCGTGACGGCGTCGGCGTAGCCTGCCTCGGCCACGCGCTGGCGTGCCAGTTCCTGCTGTTCGCTGGAGAGGGTCACGGAGTAGACCGTTGCCCCGCGGGCGGCAGCACGGAGGGCGAGCTCGCCCCAGCCGGTGCCGATCTCCAGCACGCGGGTTCCTGCCGTGACGCCGGCCTTGTCCAGGAGACGGTCGATCTTGGCCTGCTGCGCGGCGGCCAGGCCGTCCCACGCAACGTGACCGAGCGCCTCGCCGCTCTCCGGGAAGAGGGCGCTGGAGTAGGTCATGGTGCTGTCCAGGAAGGTCGCGAAGAGCTCGTTGGACAGGTCGTAGTGCCGCGAGATGTTGGAGCGGGTGTTCTGCTCCGAGTTCCTTTCGGTGCGCGGGGTGCGGGGCAGGTAGAGGCCGCGCAGCTTCTGCAGCGGCTCGGGGACCAGCGTCCCGACCCGGGCGGCGAAGACCTCCATCACTGCCGTGAGGTTGTCTGCGTCCCAGTCCCCGGCCATGTAGGACTCCCCCAGCCCGATCAGGCCGCCGTCACCCAGGCGTGCCGCGAAGGCCTCCGGCCGGTTCATGGTCATCACGGGGTACGGCTCGCCGGACGGCGACTTTCCGCCGGCGGCCTTGCCCAGGACGGTGCCGTCCGGGTAGCGCACCTCCAGCGGAAGGCTGCGCACCGCGGCGCGGAAGATGGCGTCCGCGATCCGGCCGGCGAGCCGGGCCTTGAGGCTGGACGGCACCGCGGCGATGCTGGGCCAAATCCCGGCATCGATGACGGCGGGCGGCTGCGGCACCGTGTAGGGCACGCCGTGGTTGGACTGCGCGTTTTTCAGCGCAGTCTTGGACTGCGCTGGGCTCTTCTCCACCGGGTGGGATCCGGTCGCTTCGGTCATGGTCACTGGACTGCCTCCTGTGAGGGGTGATGTGGTCGTTTGATGACGGGCAGCCGACGTGCCCAAAGTTTGATTCCCTGCCAGCGGATCTGCGCGGCGACCCGCAGCGGCGCCAGCGGGACGGCGAGCGCCGCGGCCAGGATGTTCGGCACGGTGGCTTCGCGGCGGACACCGTCCATGGTGGCGACGAAGGGTTTCTGTCCCTCGCGCTCCAGCACGATCGAGACCGCGAGCCGTTCACCGGGCTCCGGGAGCTTCATCCGGTACTGGCCTTCGACGTCGTTGAACGGCGAGACGTAGAACGCCTTGGGCACGCTGGCCCGGCCGGCGTCGTCGGTCTCCAGCAGGTAGCAGTGCCGCTCCCCGTAGGTGTTGTGGACCTCGGCGACCACGCAGCGCAGTTCGCCGGCGGCGTCGTGGCACCAGAACAGGCTCAGCGGGTTGAAAACGTGCCCGAAGACGCGGGCGCTGGCCAGCATGGTGATCCGGCCGCCGCCCAGGGTGATTCCTTCGGTGGCGAGGTAGCGCTCGACGTTGCCGCGCAGCGTCCCGTCCGGGTCGCCCAGGTGGTCCCCCACCCTGAAGCCGGCCAGCGGCGAGAGCCAGCGGGGCAGCTTGGGCAGGGCATCGACGTCGACATACCAGCTGTAGCTGCGGTAAGTGAAGGCGTTCTTCAGCGGGGTGCGCCGCACGTGCGCGATGGAGGTGCGGTAAATGGCTGCGGGGCTGCTCATGCGCCCTCCAGGGACGTCTGGAGTACCGCTGCCTGCGGCCCGGCTGCGCTGGCGGCCTCCCACTCCCGTCCCAGCCGTGCGGCGGCGCGGACGCCGGAGAGGGCGCCGTCTTCGTGGAAGCCCCAGCCGTGGTAGGCACCGGCGAACGCCAGGCGGCTGTCGCCGAGACCCAGGATCTGCTGCTGGGCGCGCAGCGACTCCGGGGTGTACTGCGGGTGTTCGTAGACCATCTGTTCAAGCACGGCACCATCCCCGATCAGTTCGGACTCGCCGAGGCTCACAATGTAGCGCTTGCCGTCCGCCGGTTCCAGCCGTTGCAGCCGCGTCATGTCGTAGCTGACCAGGACCCGGTCCGGCCGGGCGTCGCAGGAGGGCAGGCGGTAGTTCCACGACGCCTTGGCGTTATCGCTGGCAGGCAGCACGGCGTCATCGCGGTGGAAGACCGTGTGGTTGACCGAGTAGGGCATGCCGGCGAGCGCTTCGCGTTCGGCCGGCGAGGCGTCCTCAAGCATCCGGAGCGCCTGCGCCGGGTGGGTGGCGATCACGACGGCGTCGAAGGTCTCCGTGCTCTCCTGGCCGTTGCCCGCAGCTGTGGTGATTTCCACTCCGTCGGCGTGGCGGCGGACGCGGCTGACCGGGCTGGCGAGCCGGACGTCGGTCAGCGTCGCGGCGAGCTTGTCCACGTAGCTGCGGGAGCCGCCGGTGACGGTGCGCCACTGCGGGGAGCCTTTGACGCCGAGGAGTCCGTGGTGGCCGAGGAAAGTGAAGAGGTACCGGGCCGGGTACGCCAGGGCGGTGGTCGGGTCGCAGGACCAGACGGCGCTGACCACCGGGGTCATGAAATGGACAATGAAGTAGCTGCTGAACTTTTCCCGGTCCAGGAACTCGCCCAAGGTCAGCTCGGCAGCGCCGGAGGTGGCGGCGCCGGCGTTGCCGGCCCCGGGCTTTTCGTGGGCGGCCCTGTCCGCCTCCGCCAGCAGGGCACGGGCCCGGCGGTAGAAGCGTCCGACCTCCAGCAGCATCTTCAAGTAGCGGCCGCGCAGCAGGGTGGAAGGCCGGGGAATGATCCCCCGCGCACCGCCCCGGGCGCCCGCGTACTCCAGGCCGCAGCCGTCGCAGCGGATGGACATGCTCATTTCCGAGTCCTGGGTCTGCACGCCCAGTTCCTTGAAGAGCCGCAGCAGGGTGGGGTAGGTCCGCTCGTTGTGGACGATGAAGCCGGTGTCGATACCCAGCACCGTCCCGTCCGACTGCGGGACATCGTGCGTGTGGGCGTGGCCGCCGAGCCGCGCGTCCGCTTCGAAGACCGTGACGTGGTCCCGCCGGTTCAGCACATAGGCGGCGGTCAGCCCGGCCACCCCGCTGCCAATCACGGCAATGCGCCGTCCGTCCGGGATGCTTGCTGCTTGCTGCACTGGTCTGCTCCTGTTGCTTCGCCTGAATTGCCCTGAGGGATCTACTTATGGACAATTCGTTACCGCGGGGCCGCCGGATGAGTGTGAATTCATACCGGCTGGTTGGGAACCAATGTGCCAGAATGAAGCGGGATTTCGCACCCGCCTCACCGTAGCCACCGAAGGGCAACCCTTGATCAACCCCGTGCACCTCCGAACGCTCGTGGAAGTGGTCCGGCTGGGCTCGTTCGCGGCGGCCGCCACACGGCTCGGCTACACGGCCTCGGCGGTATCGCAGCAGATGTCCGCACTGGAGCGGGACACCGGCGTGGCGCTCTTCCAGCGCTCGGCCCGGAGCATCCACCCCACGGAGGCTGCCGTCGTGATGACCCGGCACGCGGCAAAGGTCCTCACCGATATTGACACGCTGATGGCAGCGGCGGCCCGGACCCACGACAGCACCAGCCAAGAGCTCCGGCTGGGCATCTTCCCGTCCCTGGCCACCTACGTCCTCCCCCGCATCCTGCAGAACCCGGCCTGGCGGAAGCTCGGCATCGAGCTGCGGGTGTCCGTGGCCGAACCGGGCCAGACCATCCAGGGCCTGCGCACCGGCGGCGAACTCGACGTCGCGCTGGTCTACCAGGTGGGCCAGTCCGGTCTCGCCTGGCCGCACACGGTCAACCGCCAGTGGATCGGCGACGACGACTTCCGGGTGGTGCTGCCCGCGGCCTGGGGCATCGGCCCGGAGTCCAAGGTCGCGGCCGACCACCTCTCCGACATGCCTTGGATCATGCACCACCCCGGTACGTCGGATGCCACGGTGATCGAGCGGCTCTTCGCCAGCTGTAACCTGCACCCACGCGTGGTGGCCAACAGCGACGACTTCCACGCCAGCCTGGAAATGGCGGCCGCCGGCCTGGGCGCGGCACTGGTTCCGGAACTGGCCCTGCTGCATCGGCCCCCGGGAGTGGTGGTGCTGGACGTCCCGGAAATCCGGCTGGCCCGCAATGTTTTCGCGCTGTTGCCCAAGGAGCAGCAGACGGCCCAGGTCCAGCTGTTCGTGGAGCTGCTCTCCGACACGCTACACAAGCTCGGCACCACGCGCCGGGACTGAGCCCGAGACCCGCGGCAGCCCTTCGGGGTCTTGGCCCTACGTGCCGGTCTTCTTACCGGCGGTCTTGCCGCTCTTCTTTCCGCGTTTCCCGGCCGGGGCCACCAGGGTGCTGATGATCCGGTCCTTGGTCTTCGTGTAGGGCGGGTAGATCAGCTCCAACGTGTCCGGCCTGAGCGGCTTGGACAGGGTGGAGCGCTCGTGCGAGAAGGTCCTGAGCGAATGTTCGCCGTGGTAGGCGCCCATGCCGCTGTTACCCACCCCGCCGAACGGCAGCCCCGGCACCGTCAGATGCGCGGCCGGGACGTCGAAGCACAGCGCCCCCGACGAGGTCCGTTCGGAGAATGCCCGGCGCGTGCCGGCGTCGTTGCTGAAGACGTACAGCGCCAGCGGCTTGGCCGCGGCGTTGATCACGCGGATCGCCTCGTCCATGCCGCTGACCGGCACCAGCGGCAGCAACGGGCCGAAGATTTCCTCCCCCATCACCGAGTCGCCGGGAGCCGGGCGCAGCAGGGTCGGAGCGAAGTGCCGGCTGGCGGCGTCGCGCCCGCCGCCGTGGACCACGGTGCTGCCGTCCGCGAGGGCGGCCAGCCGGTCGAAGTGCTTATCGTTGACGATCCGGCCGTAGGATTCGCTCCGGGCCGAATCCTCGCCGAAGAGGGCCCGGATGGCCTTGACCAGCTCGCGTTGCAGCGACACGAGCACCTCCTCCGTGGCGAGGACGTAGTCCGGAGCCACACAGGTCTGCCCGGCGTTCATGAACCTGCCCCAGGCCAGCCGCTTTGCCGCCTTGGCCAGGTCGGTGGAGGCGTCCACGTAAGCCGGGGACTTGCCGCCCAGTTCCAGGGTCACGGGCGTCAGGTGCTCGGCGGCGGCCCGCAGCACCACCTTGGCTGCCGCTTCCCCTCCGGTGAAAAAGATGTGGTCGAAGCGCAGCGCCAGCAGCTCCGTGGTCTCGGGGATGCCGCCCTCAACGACCCGGACCGCCTCCGGCAGGAACTCCGGGACCCAGCGGGCCAGGGCGGCGGAGGTGGCCGGGGCGTGCTCGCTGGGCTTGAGCACCACGGTGTTGCCCGCGGCCAGTGCGCCGGCCAGGGGCGCCAGCAGCAGCTGCAGCGGATAGTTCCACGGGCCGATCACCAGCACCACGCCCAGGGGTGTGAGCTCGGTCCAGGCCTTGGCCGGCTGGACGGCGAGCGGCACGGACACCGGCCGCGGTCGCAGCCACGCCGCCAGGTGCTTCTCCAGGTGCGCGGCTTCCGCCGTGACAAAGCCGATCTCCGTCAGCTGCGCCTCGGTTTCGTGTTTGCCCAGGTCCGCGCCGAGCGCTGCGGCAAATTCCCGGCGCCGCTCAATCAGCATCCGCCGCAGGCTGCCGAGCTGTTCCAGCCGCCACGCCAGCGGACGGGTGGTTCCGTTGTCAAAGATTTCACGGGCACGGGCGACGGTGGCGGCGGCTGACTGCATCCGATCAATGTACCGGTCGGCCGCCCCGCAACGGGCCCGGTATCGGATAAATCCCCGGCGATGCTGGAACGGACCAGTTTTGAGGACTATGTTGAAGTCATGAGCAAGGTAGCGAGCCAGCACTTTGGAGAGATCGAGCTCAACCACGGGCGTGACCATAATTTCGCCGCGAAACACGAACTCGCGGGCCAGCCCCTGGAACTTGACCTCAGTGTCAATGCGCATGACCACTTCGACGAGGCCGCCATGCACAAGGTTGACTACCGGCTGCGTTTCCTGCCCGAGCTTGTGGACCAGGTGCGCGAAATGATCGCCGAAGAGCTGGAGCAGGAAGGCACCAGCCCGCAGGAGTACCTCCGCTTCCACTGCAACGCCATCAAGCCCGAGCACCTGAAGCAGGTCTTCGGCGTCACGGACAAGGCGCAGCTGACCAACCAGGTCTTCCTCAAGGCCCTGAAGCTGGGCCACGTGGGGATCTTCCCCGGCCAGCCGGAGCGCTACTTCGTCCTCGACTTCACCCTCGGCGCCCACTTCACCGACGAGATCCTGGTGGCCTCCGCAGACGAGGACGGCGTCGTCGACGACGAGATCGTCTGGGAATCCTGAATCGAGTGCTCCGGCACGGCGGACGACGGCGGCCGGTCACCCGTGCAGGGTGGCCGGCCGCCGTCGTGGGTGGTGCAGCAGGCTACTTGGCCGCTTCCAGCAACTCTGCGCGCACCGTCTTGGCCGCGTGCACGAGGTTGCGCAGGGACTCCTCGGTCTCGGCGTAGCCGCGGGTCTTCAGGCCGCAGTCCGGGTTGACCCACAGCTGGCGGGACGGGACGTGCTTGACCGCGGTGCTGAGCAACTCGGTGACTTCCTGCTCGCCCGGGACGCGCGGCGAGTGGATGTCGTAGACGCCCGGACCCACGCCGCGGCCGAAGCCGTGCGACTCAAGGTCATGGACCACCTCCATCCGGGAGCGCGCGGCCTCGATCGACGTGACGTCGGCGTCGAGGCCGTCGATGGCGTCGATGATCGCGCCGAACTCGGAGTAGCACAGGTGCGTGTGAACCTGGGTACTGTCCGCGGCGCCAGCGGTGGCGAGGCGGAAGGACTTCACGGACCAGTCCAGGTACGCGGCCTGCTCGGCCTTGCGCAGCGGCAGGAGTTCGCGCAGCGCCGGCTCGTCGACCTGGATGACCTTGATGCCGGCCGCTTCGAGGTCCGCGATCTCGTCCCGGAGCGCCAGGGCCACCTGGTTGGCGGTCTCACCGAGGGGCTGGTCGTCGCGGACGAACGACCACGCGAGGATGGTGACCGGCCCGGTGAGCATGCCCTTCATCGGCGTGCCGGTCAGGGACTGCGCGTAGCGGGCCCATTCGACCGTGATCGGGGCGCTGCGGGTCACGTCGCCCCAGAGGATGGACGGGCGGGTGCAACGGGAACCGTAGGACTGGACCCAGCCGTGCACGGTGACGTCAAAGCCTTCGAGGTTCTCGGCAAAATATTGGACCATGTCGTTGCGCTCGGGCTCGCCGTGGACCAGGACGTCGAAGCCGAGCTCTTCCTGCAGCTCCACCACGCGCTTGATCTCGTCCTTCATCAGCTGCTGGTACTGCTCCGTGGTGAGCTCGCCCTTGTTGGCGCGGGCCCGGGCGGTGCGGATTTCGGCGGTCTGCGGGAACGAGCCGATGGTGGTGGTTGGCAACGGCGGCAGGTGCAGGGCCTCGGTCTGCGCGGCTTCACGGACGCCGTACGCGGAGCGGCTGAAGTCGGCCTCGGTCAGGGCGGCCGCGCGGTTCCGGACCTCGGCCCGTCGGACGCCGTCGGCTGCGGCGCGGTCGGCGATGATACGGGTGGCCTCCTCGATGGCCGGCCGGACGGCGTCGGGGTCGGTGAGCAGGCCAGCCAGGGTGACAACCTCGGTGGCCTTTTGGTCGGCGAAGGCCAGCCAGCTGCGCAGCTGCTCGGAGAGCTGGACCTCCTCGTCGACGTCGTGCGGGACGTGCTGAGTGGAGGTGGATGTGCTGACAGCGAGCCGGGCCACGGACTTCTTCAGTTCGGCGATCTTCGCCGCGGAGGCCGCGAGGTCGTTGCGCCAGATGTTGTGGCCGTCCACGACGCCGGCGACCAAGGTCTTGTTGCCGAGCCCGGCGAGGGCCGCGGCGGAGGGAACCTCGCCCTTGAAGACGTCCAGGTGCAGGGCGTCGATGCCGGTAGCCGCGAGAGTGCCAAGCTGGCCGTTGAGGGCGCCGTACGGGGTGGAGACGAACAGCTGCGGGCGGTTTGTGGCCGCAGCGAGGACCTCATACGAGCGTGCGACGGCGGCGTCGATTTCCGCTGCCGCGGTGTCCTGGTCCACCACCAGGGCGGGCTCGTCGAGCTGGACCCAGCCGGCGCCTGCGGCGGCAAGCCGCTCCAGCAGTGCGGCGTACACGGGCAGGATGTCCTCGAGGCGGGACAGCGGGCTGAACCCGGCCGGGGCGTCGTCGGAGGCCTTGCTCAGCAACAGGAACGTGACCGGGCCGACGAGGTACGGGCGGGTCTCCACGCCGTGGGCGAGGGCGTAGGCGAATTCCTCGACGATCCGGTGGGAGGTCAGCGCGAAGGCGGTTTCCGGGCCGATTTCCGGGACGAGGTAGTGGTAGTTGGTGTCGAACCACTTGGTCATTTCCAGCGGCTGCTGGTCCTTCGTGCCGCGGGCCAGGGTGAAGTAGCCGTCGATGTCGAGCTGGCCGTCGGCGTTCAGGAGGTTGCCGAAGCGGGCGGGCACGGCACCCAGGTGGGCCGCGGCGTCGAGCACCTGATCATAGTAGGAGAAGGTGCCGGGAATGGCCGCGGCCTCGGCCAGGCCCAGGCCCTGCAGGCGCTTGGCGGTGCCGAGCTGGATTTCCTTGGCCGCGGCATCCAGGGCGGCGGCGTCAATCTTGCCCGCCCAGTAGGCCTCGACGGCCTTCTTAAGCTCACGACGGCGGCCGATGCGCGGGTAGCCGAGGATAGAGGCGGACGGGAAGGGGGTGTGGAGCTGTTCAGTCATGGGAAAGTCCTTGGTGTTTTGTCGGGGGAAGTCACGTCAGGTTGTGTCGAAGCGGAAGCTCAGCTGGCGAGCTGCTGGCCGGCGCCGCGGCCCATGGCCCCGGCGCGGCTGCCGGCGCGGTGCGGGCGCGGCAGCGCGAGCTTGTCCAGCACCTCGAGGGCGCTGGTGTGCTCGTTGAAGGTGTAGAGGTGGAGTCCGGGAGCGCCGGCGTCCAGTGCGGCGTTGGCCAGCTCCACGGTGGCGGCGACGCCGATCCGGTTGCGTTCGACGTCGGTGCTGGCGGCCGCGAGCTTTTCGATCAGCTCCGGGGCCGGCTCCACGCCGGTGAGTTCGCCCAGACGGGTGAGCCGGCGGATGCTGGTCAGCGGCATCACGCCTGGGATGATCGGGATGGTGACGCCGGCCCGGCGCGCCCGGGCCAGCAGCTGAGCGTACTGCTCGGTATGGAAGAAGACCTGGGTGATGGCGAAGTCGGCGCCGGAACGCTGCTTGGCGAGCAGCACCTCGACGTCGTGCGCCTCACTCGGTGATTCGGGATGCCGGGTGGGATAGGCGGCGACGCCGACCGCCACTTTGCCGGCGCACAGCAGCGCCGAGCGGCGCTGTTCGACGCGCCGGATGAGCTCGATCAGGTCCTGGGCGTACCGCAGCGAGCCGTCCGCCGGGAGTTCACCGTCCTTCGGCTGGTCGCCGCGCAGCGCGAGGATGCCGCGGACGCCGACGTCGAGCAGTTCGCCGATGATCTCGGCCAGCTCCTGCGGGGTGTTGCCCACGCAGGTCAGGTGCGCCAGCGGGCGCAGCGAGGTGTCCTGCACCAGGCGCCGGATGAGTTCGACGGCGGTGCTCCGGTTGGACCCGTTCGCCCCGTAGGTCACGGACACGTAGTCGGGGCTGGTGGATTCCAGTTCCCCGATGGTGGTCCAGAGCGATTCCGCGGCCGCGGGCGACCTGGGCGGAAAGAGCTCGTAGGACAGGGCCAGCGGGGCCGCTCCGGCGAGGTTTGGATGTGCGTCAATAAGGCTTGGTGGAGACATTTGCGTCCTTGGCTGTGAGCCATTGCCGCCAGCTGGGGCCGGAGAACCGGCCGGCGCTGACGCCAATGAGTTGAGTTTGGGGAACACGGAGGGAACTTCAGCAGGACGCAGCCGCGACTGTTACGCCTGATACGAAGCTGTCCGTGAGCAAATGTCAGGCCCACATGGGGGCACCCACACCCTCCTGGCCGCCACCTGGATTTCTCGAGTGGCCGGCCTGCAGCGGAGGATCGCTGACACGTTACCGCGGTAACTTGTCTACGACTTTAGGGGCCGCAGAAGCGCGAAACAAGTCGCGCACCGAATTAAGACGCGCCTTTACGCCGCTGAACCGGGTGTGGCAGAACATTATTCGCCTGCGTGAGCTCTCCCCATGCCTGCGGCGCAGGTCTATCCTGTTGCCATGATTCAGCTTCCAGCAAGTTACCAGGACTATCTCGCCGGCAAGAGCGAGAGCCTCATCAACACCGTCCGGCCCGTGCTGATGCAGTCGGCGGCGGACAAGCTGCACGGTGTCCGGGTGGTGGTGCACCCGCACGATCATCAGGCCCACCTGGATGACACGATCCCCTTCGGCACGGTTGTCGAGGACATCGACTGATTTCTGCCCGGCTGTGGCGCGGCCTGCCGGGCGGCTCTAACCGTCGAGCAGGAGGCGCTGGGAGCGGGGCGCAAGCGTGTGCTCCAGGACCAGGCACGCCGCACCGATTGCTCCCACGTCCTCTCCCACACCCGTGCCCACCACTTCGATCCCGTGGATCTTGCGGGTGGCGCTGTTCTCGGCCACAAGCTCGGGGACCAGTCTCAGGTACGTCTCCGAGAGGCAGCTCCAGAACGGTCCCCCAAAGACGACGCGGTCCACATCCAGGGTGTTGGTGATCACGGACACGGCCCGGGCCACGAGCACCGCGGAACTGTCAATGATCTCGGCGGCCTTTGCGTCGCCCCCGTAGGCCTGGGCGCATAGCTGGGCAAACCGTTCCTGGACGGCGGGGCCGTTGGTTTCCCCGCGAGGTCCATCGAGTACGCCGGCCTCCACGGCCCGGGCCACGAGCACCTGCGGGATCGCCGCGGACTTCACGCAGCCGTGCAGCCCGCAGTCACAAAGTGGCCCGTCGGGGTCCACCACAATGTGCCCGATTTCGCCGGCGTTTCCGGACGTGCCCCGAACTACCTCGTCGTTGAGCACGATTCCGCAGCCGATCCCGGTGCCCATATACATGAAGATGAAGCTCCCGGCCCCGCTGGGTCCCCCGGCCCACGTCTCCGCGACTGCGGCGCTGGTGACGTCCTTGTCCACGAGGGTGGACAAGCCGGTTGCCTGCACGAGGGCGTCCCGAAGCGGGACGCGGTCCCAGCCGAGCAGGAGTGGGGGGTCGACCACGGCGCCCTCATTGAGGTCGATCGGACCAGGTGAGGCGACGCCGAGTCCGGCGATCTTGGCCGGGTCGACGCCGGACTCCGCGATCAGCTGGCGGATCTCGGCCGCGATGGTGTCAATGACGGCGCCGGGGTCGGCGCCGGACGGGGTCTTGATCCGGGAGTGTTTGACCACGTCGCCCACGAGGTCCAGCACCACGAAGGTCGTCACCGCGGGGTCCAGATGCACGCCGACGGCGTACATCCCGCCCGGGTTCAGCCTCAGCATGGTCCGGGGCTTCCCCGGCCCGGTGCCTTCCTTGCCCGCCTCGACAATCAGGTTCTGGTCCAGCAGGCGGCGGGAAATATTCGAGATCGTCTGAGGCGACAGCCCGACAATCTTGGCCAGTTCAACCCTGCTCAGGCCGACGGGCGAGCGCCGGATCGCATCCAGGATGACCGTGAGGTTAAAATCCCCCATCCGGGGCAGGTTCGTTCCCCGTCTCGGCGCGGGCTGCCGGATCTCGGTCACTGATACCTCTAACGTCTTCGGCGGAAGCACTGCTGATCTCAGAATCGTACGTCACGCGCGCCCCTGAGCCCCATACAGCGGCTTCATAGTTGAACCGTTTTCCGCCGGGCGCCCGGCTTTCTCCGGTCGTGGTCAGGGCCGCGGCGCGCGGACGCTCGCGGTGACGGTGAATTTCGTATTGCGGCCGACCTCGCGAGTGGGCCCAACCAGCCGTTCCAGCGCGGGCCGGTAGTGCAGGTGGCTGTTGAACACCGTCCAAAGTTCTCCGCCGGGGTCCAGGACCCTGGCGGCCGCTTCGATCAGCTTGATCCCGGCCCCGGCATGGACGGCTGCTCCAAGGTGGAAGGGCGGATTGAGCAGGACCAGCCCGGTTCCGCCGTCGGGCAGCGTGCTCATGGCGTCGTCCTGCAGGACGTCGATCTGCCCGTGGAGGCCGTTGGCGCGGGCCGTTTCCCGGGCGGATTCGACGGCAGCCGCGGATCTGTCAGTGGCCGTGACGCGGGCGTCCGGGTGCCTTCGGGCGTACATCGCGGCCAGGATTCCGGTGCCGCAGCCCAGGTCGACGGCGTGCCGGACGCCGGGCATCTGCGGCAGGAAGCCCAGCAGGAAACGCGTGCCGATATCCAGCCCGGTGCCGGCGAAGACGGCGCCGCGTGCGCAGACGGTGAGGTCCAGTTCGGCGTTGCGCTCGGTGACCGGGTAGGGCGGAGTGGCTCCAACGGCCTTGGGTGCCCGGGCCAGCAGGATCCGGGACTTTTGCCGCGCCAACTGCGGCTGCACCTCGCCGAAGTAGCGTTCCAGCACCGCATTCATGCCCAGGCTCATGTGCTTGACCCTGCCGCCGGCCAGCAGCACTACACCGGGCGCAGCGTGCCGGGCGACGGCGTCGGCGATCTCCTCGAGTTCAGCGAGGGACCGCGGCAGCTGGAGCAGCACCAGCCCGGCGCCCTCCACCGCGGCGCCCAGCGGCAGCTGGTCGAAGCGGTCGGTGACCCCGACGGCGGCAGCGTTATGCCGCAGCGCCCGTTCGCCGGTGATCAGGTCCTGATGCACCCGGACGGTGTCTTCCTGTGTCCCGTTTTCCCGGCCCAGCGCCAGCAGGCCGAGGGTCAACGCCCCGTACCGGTCGCCCACGACGGCGACTCTGGCGCCGGGGGCGATCACACCGGAGGCCCGCAGCTCGGCGGCGGTGTCCAGCAACAACCGGTCGGTGGCGTCCCAGGCCTGCAGGTTGGCGGCCTCGACGTCGGGAAACCGCCGCAGCCGGGAGAAGAGAAGATCCAGGGTACTTTGCACCGTTTTACGTTATCCCGAACCGGACAGCAGTTTGACGATCCCGGCCACGGCCGCCCGGCCCGCACGGTTGGCCCCGATGGTGGACGAGGAGGGGCCGTAGCCCACGAGATGGACCCGGGGTTCCGCGGCGACCTGCGTGCCGTCCATGGCAATGCCGCCGCCGGGTCCGCGCAGGTGCAGTGGCGCGAGGTGTTCCAGCTCGGCCCGGAAGCCGGTGGCCCAGAGGATGACGTCGGCGGCCAGGAAGCTTCCGTCCGCCAGCCGCACTCCCCCGGGTTCGATGCCGGTGAACATGGGGTGCCGTTGGAGCACGCCGCGGGCGGCAGCGGCCCGCAGGGCCGGGGTCCAGATCAGGCCCGTGGCGGCGACGACGCTCTGCGGCGGAAGCCCTTGGCGGACCCGCTCCTCGACGAGGGCGACGGCGTCGTGGCCTGCCTGCCGGTCGAAGGCTGCGTCGCGCCAGACCGGTTCCCGCCGGGTGAACCAGGTGGTGCCGGTGACCTTTGAGATCTCGTCGAGCAGTCCGACCGCGGAGATGCCGCCGCCCACCACGATCACGTGCCGCCCGCGGAATTCGTCGGCCGAGACGTAGTCCGCCACATGCAGCTGCCGGCCGCGGAAGCTGGATTGGCCCGGGTAGATGGGCCAGAAGGGGCGGGTCCACGTGCCGGTGGCGTTGATCACGGCGCGGGCTGACCATACCCCGCGCGAGGTGGCGATGCGGAGCCGTCCGGCCGGGTTGCTGTCCTCGCGGCTGACGGAGCGGACCTTCACGGGGCGCACGATGGCCAGGCCCAGCTCGGCCTCATAGCCGCCGAAGTAGCGGCTCAGGAAGGTCGAGCTTGCCTCGGCCGGGTCCACCGTGGGCTGCGGGATGCCGGGGAGATCGCTGATGCCGTTCACGGTGGCCATCAACAAACTTTTCCAGCGGTGCCGCCACGCCCCGCCGGGGCCCTCTTCGGCGTCGAACACGACATAGGTCAATGGACGGGCGGCGCCCTCCGGGTCCGCGGACCCCGGGCCTCTTCCCTCCTGGCCGGTTACCGGCGGCAGGGCCGGGACGAAGCCGCGGCGCTGCAGGTGGTAGGCAGCGGATAGTCCCGCCTGGCCGGCGCCGATGACCACGACGTCGGCAAACCCCGGGTCGGCTTGGTTCACGGTCCCATCCTAGTTGAGGGTTAAACAAAGCAAGGTCCCGCTCATCAAGCGGAACCTTGTTCGGTGGAGCTGAGGGGACTCGAACCCCTGACCCCCTGCATGCCATGCAGGTGCGCTACCAGCTGCGCCACAGCCCCGAATACGTCGTTGACCCACCCGCTGAGAGCCGGTTCGATCAAGCAACCTGATTAGCTTAATCTACATTCGCCGTTGATGCTAATCGGCGCGCGGCGCGGCGTGGAAGGGGCAACTGGCGGCGTCCCAGGCAGCGGGAACAAAAAAAATCCGCCGGAATCTTTCGATTCCGGCGGATCATCCGGTGGAGCTGAGGGGACTCGAACCCCTGACCCCCTGCATGCCATGCAGGTGCGCTACCAGCTGCGCCACAGCCCCGAATTTTCGTTGCTCCGGTTTCGTTCTCTCCGAAGCAACTCAAATATCTTAGATCAGCACTTCTGAAAATTCCAAATCGGGCATATTCAGGGTCTGGCGCCGCCGCGGCTGCGCCACCTACTCGGTTTCGCTGGCGGCGCCGGCCTTGGCCGAGGCGTCGTCCCCCAGTTGCAGGTCAACGACCGGGCAGTCCTTCCAGAGGCGCTCCAGGGCGTAGAACACGCGGTCTTCCTCGTGCTGGACGTGGATCACGACGTCGGCGTAGTCCAGCAGCACCCAGCGGCCGCCGGAACGTCCTTCGCGGCGCACCGGCTTGAGGTCGAACTTCGACAGTTCATCCTCGATGCCGTCGACAATGGCGTTGACCTGGCGCTCGGACGGGGCCGAGGCGATCAGGAACACGTCTGCCAGGGCAAGCCGCTCGCTGACGTCGAGGGCCACAATGTCGTCGGCCAATTTTTCCGCGGCCGCGTGGGCGGCGTGGCGGGCTGTGGCGATGGATGAATCGGTTGCAGTCACGGGACTCCTTGGTGATTTTAGAAACTGTTGAGATTTAGAAACTGTTGAAGGCTAAGCCTGCACGGTCCGGCCGCATTCCTTCGCGGACCGGCGTCGCGTGGGTTGCTGCGGGGTGGGCGGCTAGTGGCCCATTCCCGTAACGATCAGGATGATTCCGGCGATGAGCGCCAGCACGCCCAGGGCCAGGACGCTGAGCTGGAGGGCGCGCAGGCGTTGTGCCCTGCCCAGTCCGGCCGTAGCGGCGTCCAGCGGGTCCAGCCCGTAGGCGGCGTTGGCAGCCACCGGCGGGCGGGCAGCGAGGTCCTCTTCGGCCGCTTCGGGAACCACTTGGGCGGCCGGAATTGCCGGCCGGGTTCCTGCCGCCTGCGCGGCCGCTTCCGCCCGGGCCAGGACGCCGGCCCGGCCCTTCACCGGCCCGGACTCCCGCAGCCGGGACAGGCCGGGACGGCGCGCGGCGCGCGGCTGCACCTTGGGGCTGGGGTTGGTGGCGACGGGGACGTGTGTTGTGGCGGGGAGTTTCATGACGGGCCGCTCCACGCCTGGGACCTCGACAAATTCCAGCGGGGTCACCATGGCGAGGTTGCTCGCCGTCGAGGGATCGTTGCGCGGCGGTTCGTTGCGCGGCGCCGGCTGGCTGTTCTGCTCGGCCAGCTTTTGCTTGGCGGCGGCCCGGCGGTTGAGCACGGCGGCGCGCTCGGCCAGGGCGATCTGCTCGGCGAGCACTTCCGGGTTGACGGCGTCCGGGTCCGTGGCGGCGATGTGCTCCATCTTCGCCACTTGGTTGCGGGCCTGCTCGGCAAGGAGCTCTCGTGCTGCCAGGGCCTGCTCGACGCTCATGCCCTCGGGCAGTTTACCGCCCGGGCCGGGCATTCCGGCGTCGGGGGCCGCGGGGGCCTTGGGCGCGGACGGGGTCTCCGGTTCCCCGGCAGCCGGCGCGACGACAGGGTGCGAGCGTGTCCGCGGCGACGGCATCGGCACAATTGGATTGGCCGACGTGGCAGGGGCCGTCTCTTCTGCGAGCTGCTGGAGGCGGAGCTGCCGGCGCGTGGGCGGTCCGCCGGGAGACAGCTGGCCTTCCTTCTCGGCCAGTTCCTTGATGGTGCGCAGTGCTGCGCGGTCCCGGGCGCGGATTTGGGAAGAGCGCTGGGCCGCTGACGTGGTCCTGACGGAGTCCACCGGACCGGGGACACGGCGGCGGCCGGTGGTTTCGGCCTCTGTCGGTTCTTCGGGGCGCTCGGAGAAGGCGGGATTTGCGCCGCCCTGCCCGGCGCCGGCCGCACCGTCGCCCTCCGGGGCAGCCGGAACAGCACCGGCACCAGCGGTGCCGGCATTCACGTCCTGGCGTTCATCCCTGGCCTGGCGCAATTCGCGGCGGCTGCGGATGGGAGGCTGTTCCTGACTCATTGAAGGCTCATTCGGTGCTGGCGGTTTGGTTTGTTTCGAGGACGGGACGGGACTCCAGGCGATCCGGTTCCGGGTCGGCCCGGCCGTCGTACAGGTCGTACTTGGCGATGTACTGGACCACGCCGTCGGGCACGAGGTACCAGACAGGGTTTCCGGCAGCGACGCGGGCCCGGCAGTCCGTGGAAGATATCGCCATGGCGGGCACCTCCAGCAGGCTGACGTCATCGCGGCCCATGCCGTCCAGGACGTGTCCGGGCCGCGTCACCCCGACGAAGTGCGCGAGCGACCACAGCTCGTCGATATCTTTCCAGGACAGGATCTGCGCCAGCGCGTCGGCGCCGGTGATGAAGAAGAGATCGGCGTGCGGGCGCAGCGTGCGAAGGTCACGCAGGGTGTCGATGGTGTAGGTGGGGCCGGGCCTGTCGACGTCGACCCGGCTCACCGTGAACCGCGGATTCGAAGCGGTGGCGATGACGGTCATGAGGTACCGGTGTTCGGCCTCGCTGACTTTCTTGCTGCTCTTCTGCCATGGCTGCCCGGTGGGAACAAATACCACTTCGTCGAGGCCGAACTTCGCCGCGACCTCACTGGCCGCGACGAGGTGGCCGTGATGGATCGGATCGAACGTGCCGCCCATCACACCCAGCCGCAGGCGGCGCGTCGCGCCGTGCTGCTTCACTGTGGCGGAAATATTAGTGGCCCTGGCCGTGGTCGTGCTTGTTCGGGTGCTGGCGGTGCGGGTCCGCGTGCTCCTCAACGGCTTCGTGGCGGTTGCCGAGGTTGCCGTAGGACAGCGTGATAAACATCAGTACCAGCAGAATCACGAACATGGTGCCGCCAATAACGAACGGCGGCGCAATGAGCGGCGCGAGTTCCTCGTGTTCGCCGGCCGCGGCGATGGATGTGGCGATCTGCTGCAACAGCATGTTCTCCCCTAGTGAGTTCAAAATTTACGACGGATTTACGACGGCGAAAGATCCCGCCGTTCCTGGCTTCCCTTCCATGTTACCGCGTTGCTATGCCCGGATCTGGCCTTCGCCCTGCACGATCCACTTCGTCGTGGTGAGCTCGGTCAAGCCCATCGGGCCGCGGGCGTGCAGCTTCTGCGTCGAAATACCCACTTCGGCGCCGAGGCCCAGCTCGCCGCCGTCGGTGAACCGGGTGGACGCGTTCACGATGACCGCTGCCGAATCCACCTCGGCGATGAAACGCTCCGCGTTGGCGAGATCGTTGGTCAGGATCGCCTCCGTGTGGCCGGTGGACCAGGTTCGGATGTGCTGCACCGCCTCGTCCAGGCTGTCCACCATGGCCACCGCCAGGTCAAGGTCCATGTACTCGGTGGCCCAGTCCGCGTCGGTGGCGGGCACCGAGTCCACCCCGCCCGGGAGCGCGGCCCGGATACGTTCGTCCGTGTGCAGGGTGACGCCGGCGGCCCGCAAGGCGGCCGCGACGGCAGGCAGCACGGTGGAGCCGGAATGGACCAGCAGGGTCTCCACGGTATTGCAGACGCTGGGGCGCTGGGTCTTGGCGTTAAGCAGGATCTCGACCGCCATCTCCTCGTCCGCCGAAGCGTCCAGGAAGATGTGCACGTTGCCCTCGCCGGTTTCGATCACCGGGACGGAGGAGTTCGTCACCACGGTCTGGATCAGTTCGCGTCCGCCGCGCGGAATCAGCACATCCACGCGGCCGCGGGCCCGCATCAGGACGTTCGCGCCGTCGCGGCCGAACTCGTCGACGCTCTGGACGGCGTCGGCGGGCAGTCCCACCGAGTCCAATGCCTCGCGGAGCAGGCTGACGAGCGCGGCGTTCGTCGCGGCTGCGGCGCTGCCGCCGCGCAGGATGACGGCGTTGCCGCTCTTGAGCGCCAGGCCGGCAATGTCCACGGTGACGTTGGGGCGCGCCTCGTAGATCGCGGCAACCACACCCATCGGCACGTTGACCTGGCGCAACCGCAGCCCGTTCGGGAGAGTCTGGCCGCGGACCACGTTGCCCACCGGGTCCGGCAGGTTGGCGAGGTTTTCCAGGGCCGCGGCGAGGGCCTGGACCCGCGCATCGGTGAGGGTGAGACGGTCCAGCAGCGCGGCCGAGGTGCCGTTGGCACGGCCGGAGGCGACGTCCTTGGCGTTGGCGGCCAGGATCCGGTCCTTGTGCTCCAGCAGCGCGGCGCCGACGGCCCGCAGGCCGCGGTCTTTCCACGCCCGGTTGGCGCGGGCCATCCGGCGGGAGGCCACGCGGGATCGGTCGGCGATGGCGTGCACGGCCGCTTCGACATCGGTGGCGGCCGACGGCGCGCCTGCCGCTGGCGCGTCGTGAACCGGCAGGTCGGGGTGCGAAGTCAGGGCCTCAGTCATGCTCCAAGTTTAGGCGAGCAGGGGGCTTAGACCAGCACCAGGTCGTCAACATGAACAACTTCACGGTCGTAGCCGCGCCCCAGCGTCTTGCCGAGCTCACGGGTGGAACGGCCGAGCATCTGCGGCAGTTCGGCGGCGCCGTAGTTCACCAGGCCGCGGGCAATCACGGTCCCGTCGGTGCCGACCATCTCGACCGCGTCACCGGCTTCGAAGTCGCCGTGCACGGCGGAGATCCCGGCCGGAAGCAGCGAGGTGTGGCGGTCCCGCACGGCCCGGACGGCGCCGTCGTCGAGCACCAGCGTGCCCTGGACGGAGGCCAGGTGGGCGAGCCAGAGCAGCCGGATCGGCTTGCGGGCGCCGTTGACCGAGAACCAGGTCCCCACGTCCTCCCCCGCCAGCGCGGCGGCGGCGTTCGCGGTGGAGGTCACCAGGGCGTGGATCCCGGACCCGGCGGCGATCGACGCGGCCTCGACTTTGGTGACCATGCCGCCGGTGCCGACCCCGGCCTTGCCGGTGCTGCCGATCGAGACGCCTTCGAGGTCGCGCGGGCCGGTGACGTGGGCGATCCGCTTGGCACCGTGCGAGGGCGGCCCGTCGTAGAGCGAATCGACGTCGGAGAGCAGGACGAGGGCGTCGGCGCGGACCAGGTGGGCCACGAGGGCCGCGAGCCGGTCGTTGTCGCCGAAGCGGATCTCATGGGTGGCGACGGTGTCGTTTTCGTTGACCACCGGGACCACGCCGAGGTTCAGCAGCCGGTCCAGGGCGCGGAAGGCGTTGGTGTGCTGGCTGCGGCGCATGAAATCGTCGGCGGTGAGCAGGACCTGGCTGACCGTGACGCCGTGCGCGCCGAAGGCGTGGGTGTAACGGGCCATCAGGAGCCCCTGCCCCACGCTCGCGGCGGCCTGCTGGGTGGCAAGGTCGCGGGGTCGCTTGTCGAGCCCCAGCGGCGCCAGCCCGGCGGCGATCGCCCCGGAGGAGACGAGGATGATTTCGGTGCCCGCGTTGCGTTTGTGTGCGAGGGCGTCGGCGAGGTCGGTCAGGGCCTCCTCGGCGATGCCGCCGCGAATGGACGTCAGCGAGGAGGAGCCCACCTTGACCACGATCCGGCGGGCGCCGGAGAGCGCGGCGCGGCTGGGCGCCCCGGCCGCGCCGGGCACAACGACCGCGTTACTCGTCATCGGCTTCGCCGAGTCCACTCTCCTTGAGCGGCTGCCGGGCGCGGCGGGCACTGACCGATTCGGTCCAGATGCCGGCCTTGCGCTCGGCCTCGAGCTCGGCCCGGGCGGCGGCCTTGGCGTCGCGGCGCTCCTGCTGGTCCTCGCGCTTCTGGCCACGCGTGGGCCGGTCGCCGATGTCGGCGAAGCGCACGTCGGTGCCGCGCGGGGATGCCAGCAGTTCGGCGCCGGCCATCATGGTCGGCTCCCAGTCGAAGACAACGCCGTCGTCCTCGCCGATGACGACCATGTCGCCCGGTTTCGCACCCTGCTTGAAGAGTTCGTTTTCGACACCCAGCTTGGCGAGGCGGTCGGCGAGGTAGCCGATGGCCTCCTCGTTGGTGAAGTCGGTCTGCTTGACCCAGCGCACGGGCTTCTCGCCGAGGACGCGGAACAGCGGCTCGAGGTTCTTCTCCTCGCGGCGGATCGTGAAGCCGCTTTCGTTGACGGCGCGGGGGCGCAGCACGGGGGCCTGGACCTTCGGCGGCGTCGCAGCGACGGCGTCGCGGGCGGCCTTGACGATCTCCGCCATGGCGAAGCCAAGCTGGCGGAGTCCCTCATGGCTCGTGGCGGAGATTTCGAAGACCTTGTAGCCGCGCTTTTCGAGTTCCGGGCGGACGAATTCGGCCATGTCCTTGCCGTCCGGCAGGTCGACCTTGTTCAGGGCGATCAGGCGCGGACGGTGGTTCAGCGGTACAACTTCGCCGTCGGAGCCGGCGTAGCTCATGTCCACGGCGTACTTTTCGAGCTCCGCTTCGATCACGGCGAGGTCCGAGAGCGGGTCGCGGTCGGCTTCCAGCGTGCCGCAATCCAGTACGTGCACGAGAGCGGCGCAGCGTTCGACGTGGCGGAGGAAGTGGTGGCCCAGGCCCTTGCCTTCGCTGGCACCTTCGATCAGGCCCGGGACGTCGGCGATGGTGAACCGCACGTCGCCGGCCTGGACGACGCCGAGGTTGGGGATCAGGGTGGTGAAGGGGTAGTCGGCAATCTTGGGCCGCGCGGCGGACATCGCGGCAATCAGGCTGGACTTGCCGGCGGACGGGAAGCCGACCAGGGCGATGTCCGCGATGGACTTCAGCTCCAGGACGATGTCGCTGGATTCGCCTTCGATGCCGAGCAGCGCAAAGCCCGGGGCGCGGCGCTTCTGCGAGGACAGGGCGGCGTTGCCGAGGCCGCCGATGCCGCCGGCCGCAGCGATGTATTCGGTGCCTTCGCCGACCATGTCGGCGAGGACGGTGCCGTCCTTGCTCTTGACGACCGTGCCCTCGGGAACCGGGAGGACCAGGGTTTCGCCGTTCTTGCCGCCGCGCCAGTCGCCCATGCCGGGTCCGCCGTTGGTGGCGTGCCGGTGCGGGGCGTGGTGGTAGTCGAGCAGGGTGGTGGTCTGGGGGTCCACGCGCAGGATGACGTCGCCGCCGTTGCCGCCGTTGCCGCCGTCGGGACCGCCGAGGGGCTTGAACTTCTCGCGGTGGACGGAGACACAGCCGTGGCCGCCGGTACCGCCGGATACGTGCAGTACTACCCGGTCTACAAAGCTCGCCACGTGGATCTCCTCAGTGCTGTTCCCTGGTCCCGCAGGGGCCCAAGATGATTGTAATGCGGTTAAAACACCGGTGGAGCGGACCGACTGGCCCGCCCCACCGATTTAGAACTTGTTGTTACTCTGCAGCTGCAGCAGCCACGATGTTCACAACGCGACGACCACGGCGGGTGCCGAACTCGACAGCACCGGGGGTCAGGGCGAACAGGGTGTCGTCGCCGCCGCGGCCAACGCCGGCGCCCGGGTGGAAGTGGGTGCCGCGCTGGCGGACGATGATCTCGCCAGCGGAAACTACCTGGCCGCCGAAGCGCTTGACGCCGAGGTACTGGGCGTTGGAGTCACGACCGTTGCGAGTGGAGCTCGCGCCTTTTTTATGTGCCATTTGAAATGCCTGCCTTCAAAAATTCTGGGGAAACTGTTGGAACCTGATCAGTAACGAAGAGTTACTTGATACCGGTGATCTTGACCTTGGTCAGTTCCTGACGGTGACCCTGGCGCTTCTTGTAACCGGTCTTGTTCTTGAACTTCTGGATGACGATCTTGGGACCACGGAGGTCTTCCAGGATCTCAGCCGTAACCGTTACCTTGGCCAGGTCCTTGGCTGCAGTCGTGACCTTGTCACCGTCCACCAGGAGCAGTGCGGGCAACTCAAAAGTGCTGCCGGCTCCACCGGGGACGCGGTTCAGGGTAACGAAGTCTCCAACGGAAACCTTCTCTTGGCGGCCGCCTGCGCGGACAATCGCGTACACCACTGGGGAACTCACTTCTCTCGACGTTTATTACTAGATTTGCGTGCGGAACCTGGTGCCGAACTAACTGGACCGGCTCACGCTGTGCCTCAACGCCGGTGGATTCCCCGGGGGAACCCATGAGCTATCCCGTGGAAAGTCCTGCCCGCAAGACGAGCGAACTGTTCCTCAAGGTCATAACCCAAGTGTTGGCGTAAGCACCGAAGATCTAGACTACGCTAATTTTGCCTTCGGCCGCAAACGAGGCTGGTCCCGGCGGGTAGTGCGTGACTGACGCCACACGGTGTCCCCAAAGGGGCCAAAGCTGTGGCATCGCAGCGACTTCCGGAACCGCGCCCCACTATCTTACCGGCCGCATCCCCCCGGCCCGTTCAGGAGTGCAACCTCGGCGCGTCGAAGAATTCCACCTCGTAGCGGCACGACTGCCGGAAGGCGACGGCCATGGCGCTGCGCTCCGCATCGGAACCCCGGCGGCCGGCAGCGTCCGTGTACCGGATGGCCTGGCGCGTCGACTCCGCGAAGGCCTCGTCGGCGTAGGTGCGCAGCCATTCCGCATAGGGGTGGTCCGCAGGGGCACCGGCGCCGAGGTACTCCTGATGCAAGGTGGCGCCCACTTCGGCGTAGAGCCAGAAGCACGGCAGCGCCGCCGCCACGAGGACCCCGTAGCTGCCGGCGAGGGAGGCCGCATGCAGATGGTCCACGTACGCCTTGGTGACGGGGCCCTGTGTCTGCTCAACAGCCCGGTCGGCCAGCCAGTTCCGGTGCAGTTCGGATTCGACCTCGAGGCACTGCTGCGCCGACCGGGACCAGAACAGCTGTTCGGCTTCCGACGGCGCGAGGGCCGCCGCGCGGGACAGCACCCGCGAGTAGCCGTTGAGGTACAGGGCGTCCTGGCTGAGGTAGTAGGCGAACTCGCGTTCGGGCAGGGTGCCGTCTGCGAGGCCACGAATGAAGTCCAGGCCGTAGATCGCGGCCAGCCCGTCGGCGGCGGCCCCGTCGAGGACCGCGGCGAAGTCGCCTTCGGCCTGGAACGCGGGCGCCCCCAGGGCTGCGGCCTGCTGCAGGTGGTGGAAATGGTGCACCGGACCGTTGCCCCGTCCGACGTCGAGGCGCCCCGCTTCCCGCAGCGCTCCGACCAGCCACGGCTTGGCCTCACGCAGTGATGCCGCCCAGTCCCCCGTCCTGGCCTGCACCGTGGCCAGCGCCGAGGACAGCGAGCAACCGGTGCCGTGGCTGTTCCGGGTGGCGATCCGCTGGCCCGGCACCACCACCGTCTCCTGGCCGAGCAGTCCCCCGGTGTTGACGAGCGCGTCGGGGCAGCCGCCGCCGTCGTCAGCTCCCCCGGCCTGGAGGTGGCCGCCCTTGACCAGGACTGTGGTGCCTGTCAGGGCCGCGAGCCGCTTGCCCTGGTCCAGCGCGCCGGCCCAGTCCGCGGCGTGTTCTTCGCCGAGCAACATGGCCAGTTCGGCGAGGTTCGGGGTGATGAGGTCCGCGAGCGGAAGCAGGGCCCGCAGGGCGGTCTCGGCCGATTCCTGCAGCAGCCGGTCGCCGCTGGTGGCCACCATCACCGGGTCCAGGACCACGACGGCGGGGCGGACCCGTTCGAGCCAGGCACGGACGGCGTCGATCACCGCGGCGTCACCGAGCATGCCGATTTTGACGGCGTCGATGGTGATGTCGTCGCTGATCGCGTCCAGCTGGGATGTCAGGAACGACGCCGGCGGCACATGGACGGACCGGACGCCCTGGGTGTTTTGGGCGGTCAGCGCCGTGATGGCGGCCATGCCGTAGCCGCCGAGCGCGGCGATGCTCTTCAGGTCGGCCTGGATGCCCGCGCCGCCGGAGGGGTCCGAGCCTGCGATGGCGAGGACCCTCGGAATCGGGGGCGCGGCGGGCAGGCCTGCTGCCGGGGCGCCGTGTGCGGGAGCCGGGAAGGCGGTCTGCAGGATGGACTGGGCGTGGGCCGCTGGAGCCTGGGTCGATGAAGACAAGAGACATCCCTTCGCCGGTGTTAACCGGACAGGTTCAACGGGTCTGGATCTCAGCCGGCTCGTTGCTCGGCACCCCGTGTCAGTCCCCCAGCCTAGCGTTCCCTGCCCGGCCGCGTCCGCTCGGCGGCGGTTTTTACCCGGGCCCGTTAACGAACTCGCGGGTACCGTCCCGGCTCGACGCGATGCTGCGTCGAGTCCGGGCGGTACCCGCGAGTGGTGGTGCCTGGCTGGTGCTAGAGCTCCGAAGCGGGAACGCCGACGCCAAGGATGATCGGCTCGCTGGCCGCGGGCTTGGCAGCCGCCTTCGCCGGCTCCGGGGCCTTGGCTTCGTGGACCGAGCCGGCGGCAGCCGACGGAGCAGTCGCGCGCTGCTGCACGGACGTCTCGTTGGCAGCGCCCTGGGCCCGGCTGGCGCTCCGGTTCCGGCGGACCCGCCGCGGCGCGGTGGTGTCCGCGGCCGCAGCCTGCGCTACGGGTGCCATGGCGACCGGCGCTTTGGCATCTTGGCGGGCCGGAGCCTTCGCGGCCTCCTGGCGGGCCGGAGCCTGCGCGGCCGGAGCCTTGGCGGCCTCCTGGCGGGAGGGAGCCTGCGGCTCGCGGGTGCGGGCACTCGGCGGCTGGATCCGGGCAGTCCGGGCGCGACCGCGGCCACGGGTGGCGCGGGACGGTGCTGCTGCGGCCGGTTCGGCGGGTTCCGCGGCGGGGGCCGCGGCGGGCTCGGCTGGTGCTTCGGGCGCCTCGGCGGCCGGAACCGCTGCCGCCGTCTTGCCCGCCTCGGCGTCGCCCAGGTTGGCGAATGCCTCGGTGAGCAGATCCAGGGTCAGCGCCGGCTGCTGGGCCTCCTCGGCGTGCTCGACGAAGGGCAGCGCAACCTGCTCGCCGCCGAAGGTCAACACGGCGGCCGGACGCCCGGCAGCCTCCTCCGTTGAGGCAACTTCCACGGCCGCGTCCAGCGCAGCCTGGCGGGTTTCGGCGTCGGGCGCTGCAGTCGCGTCGCCGTCGTGCAGGTGGGCGGCGTGCGCGGCGGCGGCGATGTTCGCCAGCGCTGCGCGGGTCGCCTCAGCTTTGGCGTGACGCTCGGCCTCGGTGGGCTCCGGGTGCACGGCAGCGGGTGCGGACTGCTCGTCCGAGCCCTGGCCGCCCCGGCCGCGGCGGCGCTTGCGCTCGGTCCGCCCGGCGGGCTGGTGCTCGGCCCGCGGGACGTGGTGTTCCGCGGCGACGGTGTTGGCGCGGCGGTGTTCGACAGGCTCGTCATGGGTGACGACGCCGCGGCCGGCGCAGGCTTCACACTGTTCGCCGAAGACTTCCAGCAGCCCGGTGCCCATCCGCTTGCGGGTCATCTGCACGAGGCCCAGGGAGGTCACCTCGGCCACCTGGTGCTTGGTCCGGTCCCGGCCCAGGCACTCCACCATGCGGCGCAGCACGAGGTCACGGTTGGATTCGAGCACCATGTCGATGAAGTCGATGACGATGATGCCGCCGATGTCCCGGAGCCGGAGCTGGCGGACGACTTCCTCGGCCGCTTCCAGGTTGTTCTTGGTGACGGTTTCCTCGAGGTTGCCGCCGCTGCCGGTGAACTTGCCGGTGTTGACGTCCACCACGGTCATGGCTTCGGTGCGGTCGATCACGAGGGACCCGCCGGAGGGCAGGAAGACCTTGCGGTCCAGTGCCTTGTGGATCTGCTCGTCGATGCGCCAGGCCGCGAAGATGTCCGTGTCTTTGGTCCACTTCTCGAGGCGGCCCACCAGGTCCGGAGCCACGTAGGTGACGTAGGCCTCGATCGTGTCCCAGGCTTCCTCGCCGGAGACGATCAGCTTGGAGAAGTCCTCGTTGAACACGTCGCGGACCACCTTGATGGTCAGGTCCGGTTCACCGTAGAGCAGTTCGGGGGCCAGGATCTTGGTGGATGTGGACTGGCTCTCGATGCCCTCCCACTGGGCGCGCAGACGGTTGATGTCATGCGTCAGCTCTTCCTCCGAGGCCCCCTCGGCGGCGGTGCGGACGATCACGCCCGCGCTCTCCGGGAGGCGGTCCTTGAGGATCCGCTTGAGGCGGTTGCGTTCGACGTCGGGCAGCTTGCGGGAGATGCCGGTCATGGAGCCGCCGGGGACGTAGACGAGGTAGCGGCCGGGCAGCGAGATCTGGCTGGTCAGGCGGGCGCCCTTGTGGCCGACCGGGTCCTTGGTGACCTGGACCAGCACGGAGTCGCCGGACTTGAGCGCGTTTTCGATCCGGCGCTGCTTGCCCTCGAGGTTGACGGCGTCCCAGTTGACCTCGCCGGCGTACAGCACGGCGTTGCGGCCGCGTCCGATGTCGACGAAGGCGGCCTCCATGGACGGCAGCACGTTCTGGACCTTGCCCAGGTAGACGTTGCCGATCAGGGAGTCTTGCTGGGTCTTGGAGACGAAGTGCTCGGCCAGCACGCCGTCCTCAAGGACGCCGATCTGGATTCTGTCGTCGCGCTGGCGGACGATCATCTGCCGGTCCACGGACTCGCGGCGGGCCAGGAACTCGGCCTCGGTGATGACCGTGCGGCGGCGGCCGGTGTCGCGGGATTCGCGGCGGCGCTGTTTCTTGGCCTCCAGGCGGGTGGAACCCTTGACGGAGGTGACGCGGTTGCTGGGCGGGGCCTCGCTGATCGCGCGCGGGGCACGAACGCGGGTCACCGTGTTGGGCGGATCGTCATCCCCGCCGCCGGTCAGTTCTAGGTCCTGGTCGCCGCGGCGGCGACGGCGGCGGCGGCGGGAGGTCACGCCGTCCTCGAGGGTGCCCTCGGTGTCCTCGCCGGACTCCGCTGCGTCATCTGCCTCGGTGTCCGACTCGCCTGCGCGGCTGCGGCCGCGGCGTCCACGGCTGCGGCGGCGTCGGCGGCTGCCGGCGTCGTCGCCCTCGGCTTCTTCGTCCTCTTCCTCTTCCGCGTCCTCGGCTGCGGCCGGGGCCGGGCGGACGACGGCGGTCAGGTCCGGGGCCTGGAAGATCATGGACGTGACGGCGCCGGGCGCGAGGAAGAGCGAGGGAGCTTCAGCGGTTTCGGCGGAAACCTCGGCGGCTGGCGCCTTCTCCGCAGTCTCGGCGACGTCGGGGGTCGCGGCCGTCTCGGGGGCAGCGTGAGCGACGTCGGTCGCCGGAACGGATTCGGCCTGTGCGGCCTCGTCGGTCTCCGCGGCCACCGGAGCGGCCTTGGCGCGGGAGGCCCGGCGGCGGACCGGCTTTTCCGGGGCTGCCTCGGCGGCGGGCAGCTCAGCCGGGGCGTCGGCCGCTGACCCAACGACTGCGGGCTCTGCCTCTACTTCGATCTTCTTCCGCGACCGGCTTCGGCGGGCCGGGGCCTTAGCCGGCTCGGCGTCGGCCGGGACTTCGGCGGCGGTGACTTCGGCGGCGTCAGCAACGACGTCGGACGCGCTGGCTGCCGCATCCGCAGCGGCTGCTGATTCGGCGGCTTCCGCCTTGGGCGCCGCCTTGCGCCGGGTTCGGGTGGCCTTCTTCGGCACCTCAGTTGCGGCGGTTTCCGGTGCTTCCTCGGTAACAATTGCTTCGTCGTTACCGGCTACTAGCTGGTCATTATCCATATGTGGCGACACTCCTGCCCCTGGATGTACCGCCACATCCGGTACCCGCGAGGGCAAATATTTGTCAACACCCGCAGGCATTGACAGAAGTCAATTGAGTACCCCCAGGTTCGCACCGGCAGTGGGGTGCGGCAGCCCTGGAAGGCCGGCGAGATTGTTCTGAACCCGTTGATATGTACGTCACAACCAGGTGCCGTCCAATGGCATTGCGGGATAGGACGGATCGAGGGACCCGAAGTATGCCCTGCTCATCATTGGCGGTCTTGAAAACAAAGTCGCCGGACTGAGACGTGAATGTGGATCATGTCCCAGCCACGTTCATTGTCTCACAGGAGCCGCCAAAGCCGGGCTAGGCGGGGCATCCGCCCCGCGCCGTGCACCGAATCACTGGTGCGGGCACGACGCCCACCCGGATTCGCCCAGCCTGCGGCGATACAATCGGCCCAAGAGCACCCGACGCAAAGGATCGAGTTTCCATGCCCAGCATCTCGCACGCCCCGGACGATGTGACCGCCGGCGGGCACGCCACCGGCACGGCCGCGGCGGAGCGCCCCCTCCCGCCGATGACCCGCGACCGCCCGTTCGGCTGGCTCCTGCTGATCACCGGCGTCGTCGGCTGGCTGGCTTCGGGAACGCTGGTGCTCGAAAAGCTGGAAGTCCTGAAGGACCCCAAGCACGTGACGGTGTGTGACGTGAACCCGTGGATCTCGTGCGGCCAGGTGATGCAAACGCCGCAGAGTTCCGTGTTCGGTTTCCCCAATATGTTCATTGGGATTGTCGCCTTCGCGGTCATTATTACGACGGCGATGGGCCTCCTCGCCGGCGCCAAGTTTGCCCGCTGGTACTGGATCGGGTTGCAGACCGGCGTCACGCTGGGCTTCGCGTTTGTGGTGTGGCTCTGGTCCCAGGCGCTGTACTCGATCCACATTCTCTGCCCGTTCTGCATGATCGTGTGGGCCGCGATGATCCCCCTGTTCGTCTGGGTAACCGTGCGCAACGTGAGCCACGGCGTCATCCCGATGCCCGCCGCTGCGGCCCGCATCGTCGGAGACTCCGGCTGGATCGTCACGGCGCTGCTCTACGTCGCCGTGGTCGCCACCATCTTCTTCGCCTTCATCCAGGTCTTCGTGGGAACCTCCGGATACTAACCAACCCGCCAACAACAGCGCGAACGTACACTTGGGGCCCCGGTTTCCGCAGAAACCGGGGCCCCAAGTGTACGTTCGCGCTTATCGGGGGGTGCTTAAGTGTCCGTTCGCGCCGTGGTGCCAGGGGGTGCTTAGAACCAGATCTTGATCTCGCGCTCGGCGGACTCGGCCGAGTCGGAGCCGTGGACCAGGTTCTGCTGGACCTTCTCGCCCCAGTCGCGGCCGAAGTCGCCGCGGATGGTGCCGGGCGCCGCCGTCGTCGGGTCCGTGGTGCCGGCGAGGGAACGGAAGCCCTCGATCACGCGGTGGCCTTCGAAGATCGCGGCGACCACAGGTCCGCTGAGCATGAACTCGACCAGCGGCTCGTAGAAGGGCTTGCCGACGTGCTCCTCGTAGTGCTGTTCCAGGAGTTCACGGCTCGCGTTGACCTTCTTGAGTTCGGCCAGGGTGTAGCCCTTGGCTTCGATCCGGGCGATGATGCTGCCGGTCAGGTTGCGGGCGACGCCGTCGGGCTTGACCAGGACGAGGGTGCGCTCAGTACTCACAGCTGCTCCAATTTTGGTTGGGGTGGGGTTCGGGACAAGTCTAGTTGCTTTGGCCTTCGGGGTTCGCGGCTTCCCAGGCGGCCTGCTCCCGTTCGCGCTGGGCCGCTTCGCGGTCGATCCGGATGCCGGTCCGGATTCCGTACCACCAGGTGATCGCGAAGAGTCCCCCGACCACGTACATCGTCGGCTCCACGATGCCGGTGAGGATCAACAGCACCTGCAGGATCCAGCCCAGGGCCACGCCCCACGGCTTCGAGAGCACCGCGCAGGTCAGCACGAGCACCACGCTCAGGCCGATGCCGACGCCGAACACCAGCAGCGGCGGCAGCTCCCCGCGCCGCAGGCCGAAGACCGCCAGGGTGCCAAAGAGCGCCACGAAGGCCTCCAGCAGGAGCACCGTGGAGGCGAACATGACCTTGGTGGAGCGGCGCTTCTTGGGCATCCCCGGGCGCCATTCGCGCTGGGCCTTGGTGAGTCTGGCCATGGTTACGCCTCGGTCTTTCCGAGCAGGATCCGGGCCTCGGCCACCAGCGTGATGGAGCCGGTGACGAGGATCCCGCCGGCGAGGTCCTCGTTGGACTCGGCCCGCTCCACCGCCCACTCGAGGGCGTCGTCGAGCTTCTCGGCGACGTGGATGTTGTCCTCGCCAAAGCCCAGGTCCAGCGCCAGCTCGGCGAGGTCCTCGGCCGGTACGGCCCGCGGCGAGTTGGACTGGGTGAAGCAGTACTCCGAGGCGAGGTCGCCCAGGGATTCCTTGAGCTGGCGGAGGATTTCCTCGGCGTCCTTTTCCTTCAGGACGCCGACGACGACCACCAGTTTGCTGAAGCTGAACGCCTCGTGGATGGCCTCGGCGGAGACCCGGATGCCCTCCGGGTTGTGCGCGGCGTCCACGATGATGGTCGGCGCGGTGCGGAGCACCTCCAGCCGGCCCGGGGAGCTGACGGAGGCGAAGGCCTCCTGCAGCACCTCGGCGTCGAGGGGCTTCTCGGCGCCGAAGAAAGCTTCCAGCGCGGCAACCGCGACGGCGGCGTTCTCGGCCTGGTGCGCACCGTGCAGCGGGACCAGCAGGTCCTCGTAGCGGCCGGCGATGCCCTGGATGGTCACCATCTGGCCGCCGACGGCGACGTTGCGGGACTCGACACCGAACTCCACGCCTTCGAAGCGGAACGGCACGTTGACTTCCTTGGCCTTCTCCAGCAGGACCTGGGCCGCGTCCACGGGCTGCGCCGCGCTGATCAGGAAGCCGCCCGGCTTGATGATGCCGGCCTTTTCGTAGGCGATCTCCTCGGTCGTCTCGCCCAGCAGCTCGGTGTGGTCCAGTGAGATCGGGGTGACCACGGCGACCTGACCGTCGCCGACGTTGGTCGCGTCGGTGATGCCGCCGAGGCCCACCTCGATCACCGCCACATTGACCGGCTGGTCCGCGAAGACCGCGAAGCCGAGGATGGTCAGGCACTCGAAGTAGGTCAGCCGCGGCTGGCCGTCGGCCTCGAGCTCGCCGTCCACGATTTCCAGGTACGGGCGGATCTCGTCCCAGATCCGGACAAACGTCTCATCCGGGACCGGTTCGCCGTCGATGCTGATCCGTTCGGTGACCTTGGACAGGTGCGGGCTCGTGTACCGGCCCGTGCTCAGTCCGTGGGCGCGCAGCCCGGCCTCGATCATCCGCGCCGTGGAAGTCTTGCCATTGGTGCCGGTGACGTGGATGATCGGGAACGCCTTGTTCGGCTCCCCCAGGATATCCATGGCCCGGTGCAGCGGCGCCAGCCGCGGCTCCATCTTGTTTTCCGGCGCCCGGCCCAGCAGCTCGGCGTAGACGCTCTCTACGGAAAATTCGTCGGTCATGGATTATGCCCCTACTTCAACGGTTACTTTTTCGACGCTGACCTGCGGTTCCTTGACGTCGGCCGGAACAGTGCCCAGCTCCACGGTCAGGGTCTCGGTCTTGACCAGCTCGGCGTGGGCCAGCAGCGCTTCGACGGTGTCGGGCGCCGCGGTGACGGTGGTGCGGATCCGGTCGCTGACGTTGAGCCCGGCGTCCTTGCGGGCCTGCTGGATGGCGCGGACCAAGTCGCGCGCGGTGCCTTCGGCTTCCAGTTCCGGGGTGACCTCGGTGTTGAGCACCACGAAGCCGCCGCCGGGAAGGACTGCCGCTGCGCGGGAGCCCTCGCCTTCGGCTGCTTCCGCCACCACGGTTTCCAGGGTGTACTCCTGCGGCTCGAGGACGAGCCCGCCGGCGGTGACCAGCCCGGCGTCGTCCACGCTCCAGTCGCCGGACTTGGAGCCCTTGATGGCCTGCTGGACGTTCTTGCCCAGTCGCGGCCCGGCGGCGCGGGCGTTGACCACCAGCTTCTGCTCGATGCCGAACTCCTCCGGGGAGGCACTCTCGGCGTCGAGCAAGCGCACGGAGCGCAGGTTCAGTTCATCGGCGACGACGGCGGCGAAGCCCTCCAGCGCATCCGCGCCGGGCGCCACCACGGTGAGTTCCTGCAGCGGCAGGCGCACGCGGAGATTGGCGGCCTTACGCAGCGAGGAGCCGGTTGAGCAGATCTGCTGCACCCGGTCCATCGCCTCGACCAGCTCCGGGTTGGCCGGGAACAGTTCCGCGTCCGGCCAGTCGGCCAGGTGCACGGAGCGGCCGCCGGTGAGGCCGCGCCAGATCTCCTCGGACACCAGCGGCAACAGCGACGCCGCGACCCGGCAGACCGTTTCCAGCGCGGTGTAGAGCGCATCGAAGGCGTCAACGTTCTCATCGAAGAAGCGCTGGCGGCTGCGGCGGACGTACCAGTTGGTGAGCATGTCCAGGTAGCCGCGCAGTTCGTCGCAGGCTCCGGAGATGTCGTAGCTGTCCAGCTGCTCGGTCATGTTCCGGACCAGATCGCCGGTGTTGGCCATCAGGTACTGGTCCAGGGTGTCGGCGTAGCCGTCGTAGCGCAGCTTCGCGTCGTAGCCCACGCCGCCTGCGGCAGCGTTCGTGTACAGGGTGAAGAAGCTGTACACGTTCCACAGCGGCAGGATGACCTGGCGGACGCCGTCGCGGATGCCCTGCTCGGTGACCACGAGGTTGCCGCCGCGCAGGATCGGGCTGGACATGAGGAACCAGCGCATCGCGTCGGAGCCGTCGCGGTCCAGGACCTCGGAGACGTCCGGGTAGTTGCGCAGGCTCTTGGACATCTTCTGCCCGTCGGAGCCCAGCACGATGCCGTGGCTGATGACGTTGCGGAACGCCGGCCGGTCGAACAGCGCGGTGGAGAGGATGTGCAGCATGTAGAACCAGCCGCGGGTCTGGCCGATGTACTCGACGATGAAGTCCGCCGGGTTGTGGGTGTCGAACCATTCCTCGTTCTGGAACGGGTAGTGGACCTGGCCGTAGGGCATGGACCCGGAGTCGAACCACACGTCCAGCACGTCCTCGACGCGCCGCATCACGGACTGGCCTTCCTCGGGGGTGCGTGGGTCGTCCGGGTTGGGGCGGGTGAGCTCGTCGATGAACGGCCGGTGCAGGTCCACCTGGCCGGCCTTGTTTAGCGGGAGCCGGCCGAAGTCGGCTTCGATCTCGGCGAGGGAGCCGTAGACGTCGGTGCGCGGGTAGTCCGGGTCGGTGGACTGCCAGACCGGGATAGGGCTGCCCCAGTAGCGGTTCCGGCTGATGGACCAGTCGCGGGCGTTAGCGAGCCACTTGCCGAACTGACCGTCTTTGACGTTGCCCGGGATCCAGTTGATCTCCTGGTTCAGTTCGGACATGCGGTCCTTGAACTTGGTGACCTCCACATACCAGGAAGACACCGCCCGGTAGATCAGCGGGTTGCGGCAGCGCCAGCAGTGCGGGTAGGAGTGCTCGTAGCTGGCCTGGCGGACCAGGCGACCCTGCGCGCGGAGCACCTGGGTGATGGGCTTGTTGGCCTCGAAGACCTGGAGCCCGGCGATCTCGGCGAGGTCGCCGTGGCCGAACAGCGGCAGGAACTTCGCGCCCTCGTCCACGGAGAGGACCACGGGGATTCCGGCCTCTTCACAGACCTTCTGGTCGTCTTCACCGTAGGCGGGGGCCTGGTGGACGATGCCGGTGCCGTCGGTCGTGGTGACGTAGTCGGCCACGAGGAAGCGCCAGGCGTTCTCGGTGCCGTACTTCTCGGCGTCGGCGAAGTAGTCCCAGAGCGGCTCGTAGCTGAGGCCCTCGAGTTCGGTGCCGCTGTGGCGGGAGACGACGGCGGCCTCCGCGGCGGCAGCGCCCTCGGCGCCGTCGCCGTAGCCGAGGTCCTTGGCGTAGGCGCCCAGCAGGTCCGCGGCGAGCAGGAAGCTGCCGGTGACGGGTGCCTCGGCCGCGGCGGCCTTGATTCCGTTCGGGCCGGCGGGCAGCACAACGTAGCTGATGGCGGGCCCGACGGCGAGCGCCAGGTTGGTGGGCAGCGTCCAGGGCGTGGTGGTCCAGGCGAGCGCCTGCACCCCGGCGAGCTGCTTGGAGAGCTCCGACTCCCCCGCCGTGATGGGGAACGTCACCGTGACCGTCTGGTCCTGGCGGTTCTTGTAGACGTCGTCGTCCATCCGCAGTTCATGGTTGGACAGCGGCGTCTCGTCCTTCCAGCAGTACGGCAGCACCCGGTAGCCGTTGTAGGTCAGGCCCTTCTCGTGCAGCTGCTTGAAAGCCCAGAGGACGGACTCCATGTACTCGACGTTGAGCGTCTTGTAGTCGTTCTCGAAGTCCACCCAGCGCGCCTGCCGGGTGACGTAGCTCTTCCACTCGTCGGCGTACTTCATCACCGAGGCGCGGCAGGCGTCGTTGAACTTGTCGATGCCCATGGCCTCGATCTGGGTCTTGTCCGTCATGCCCAGCTGCTTCATGGCTTCGAGTTCGGCGGGCAGGCCGTGGGTGTCCCAGCCGAAGCGGCGCTCAACGCGGCGGCCGCGCTGGGTCTGGTAGCGGCCCACGAGATCCTTGGCGTAGCCGGTCAGCAGGTGGCCGTAGTGCGGCAGGCCGTTGGCGAAGGGCGGGCCGTCGTAGAAGACGAATTCGTTGCTGCCATCTTGGCCGGCATCCCGCTGGTCGATACTTGCCTGGAAGGTGCCGTCCTGGTCCCAGTACTTCAGGATGCGCTCTTCGATCTCCGGGAACTTCACGGAGGCCGACACACCGGAGGTGTGGGAACCGGAGGTGCTGCCGCCTGCGGGTGCGGCTGAGGCCTTGGGGTAATGGGTCATCTCGACATCCTGGGTTGAGCTGGTGAACAACGGAATTCATTCAGGATGCGAGGACGGCTCCTAATGTTGTTTCACCAACACCGGCACCGCGGTACCACCTCACTTACCGTCCCCGGTCCCGGCCTCCCCCTAAGAATCCAAGGGAAAGCGCTGCACCGGAGGCGGCCGCTCGTTGACTGCTGTGACGGGCTTACCCGTCCGGTTCTACCGGCCCTGGCGCGTTGTGTTGCCGCGCCTGGGCGTTCTTCCGGAAGCTCACCGGTGATGGCCGGGTCAAAGCTGATACGTCGATGTTACCGGAAGTCCCCGCGTTTCACTGCCCGGCGGACCAGCCACCGGGCAGTGAAACACGGTGCCGGCACCCTAGTGGGCAGCCTGCAACTGGAACGCCTTGGGCAGTTTCATGCCGGACTCGGCCATGACCTCGCGGAGCCGGTCCGGGTAGTCGGTGATCAGCCCATCGACCCCGTCCCCGATCAGGGCCCGCATGGTGGGCTTGTCATCGACGGTCCACGGGATGACCTGCATGCCTGCGGCGTGGGCGCGGCGGACCATGTCCGCGGTGACGTAGGGGACGTAGTCCGGGTCCGTGACCTTGCCGTTCTGCGGCGTGCCGTGGACCGGGGAGATGGCGTTGAAGTGGAGGGACGCGGCCGCAGCGACCAGGTCGCCGCCGAAGTCATCGGCGTCGATGCCGCCGAGCCACGGGGACTTCCCGGGCTGGCCGGCCTGCAGGAAGTCCTTGTTGGTCAGTGCGACGGTCGGGATCTGGGACGCCTGCTGCTGGACGAGACGCAGGGAACCCCAGTCGAAGCTCTCGATGGAGACGCGCTGCTGCATGTGCGCCTTGTTGATTTCGCGCAGGGCCACCTCAACGAACTGCTCGCGGGGGGCGGTTTCCTGCGGGGCGCCGGCTTCGACCTTGGTCTCGATATTGAACCGCACCTGGCTGGCGTGGTGGGCGTCCGTCATGGCGAACACCTCGGCCAGGGTGGGCATCTTGGCGCCCGGGGACGCCTGCTGCCCGGGGAACTGCGGCAGGGTGAGCGAGCCGCAGTCCAGGCTGCGGACCTGGTCGAAGGTGAGGTCCTTGATGTACTTGCCCACGTACGGGAACTGCGGGTCATTCGGAGTGACCGGTGCCGTGTCCAGGCATTTCTGGCCGCTGATCTTGCGGTCGTGGGTGATGACTTCGCGGCCGTCCTTGGTGATCTGGAGGTCCAGTTCCAGGGTGGTGACGCCGGTCTCGATCCCCTTGGCGAAGGACGCCAGGGTCGATTCGACGGTCAGGCCGATGCCGCCGCGGTGGGCTTCAAGGTCGAAGTGGTTGTCGCCGCCAGCCGCGGAGGTGCCGCCGGCGTTGGTGTCGGCGGCCTGGGCCGGGACGGCGGAGGTGAGGAGCAGTGCCGCTCCGAGTATGGCGGCACTGACAATCGAAGAACCGGGCTTCGTCGGGTTTCGCATGGGAAAAGGATCTCCACTCTGGTGGTGTGCAGTTGCACCAGCCACCGTGCCTTCCCCCGGCGAACTCCCGGCCACCCCGTCCCGGCCCCCGGGCGACGCGGCGGTGAACGTCCGGGGCCGACGGCACAACGCCCGGCCCGGCCCCGGCGCGGCCGGCCCGGCTAGCCCTTGCGGATCACCTTGAAGTTCGACGCCTGCGCCACCGGGCGGATCACGATCTGGTCCAGGTTGACGTGGTGCGGCGCGGTGACTGCGAAGCGGACGACGTCGGCGACGTCACCGGCCGTGAGCGGCTTCTCCACGCCGGCGTAGACCTTCTCCGCGGCGCCCGCGTCGCCGAGTCGGTTCAGGGAGAACTCCTCGGTCTGGACCATGCCGGGGGCCACCTCGATAACCCGGAGGTTGTGTTCGGCCTCTTCCAGCCGAAGCGCCCCGGTAAGGGCGTGCTGGGCGAACTTCGCGGCGTTGTAACCGCCGCCGCCCTCATAGGCGGACAGGCCCGCCGTCGAGGTCAGGTTCAGGACGGTGCCCTCGCCGCAGGCCCGCAGCATCGGCAGGAACGCGCGGG